>DATLUC010000161.1:0-8419 GCA_035533335.1 Candidatus Baltobacterales bacterium | reverse complement strand
GAAGGGCACCACGACTGCGAGGGCGAACAGAACGATCATCCCGACGATGACCAACAGGTTGGGCATCGAAATGAGGATGAACCCCCAGTGGAAGTAGGTTGCCGGTGAATCCATGCGATCAATCTCCTCCTATGAGCACTGAGGAGAGATTCTGGAGGGCGCCCGTGAGCTGAATTAGGGCCGGAAGTCCCCTGTCGGACGGGACCATCGGCCTTCCAGCCTCTCGGAGGCCGCTCAGGCCACCGACTTGTGCACCGGGCCCGCCTCTGAGATCAGCTGTTGCAACCGGGGCTGCTGGACCGGCACCCGAAAGTGGAAGGCCGATCCTTTTCCTTCGAGCCTGTCCACCCACAACCGGCCGCCGTGCATCTCGACCACCTGGCGCGCGATCCCAAGGCCTAGGCCGGTACCCCCTATGGGTGAAAGACGAGAACTGAAATGAAAGCCGCCGAGGCCGCCGCCGCCAGCACCGCCCCGACCACGAATGGCCTCCAGGCCTGGCTGCGCATGCCATCGAGTCTGCACTCGCCGCGAGCGACATTGGACGCTATAGGCCGCCTGTCAATTCGCAGGTCGCGGGCATTTGGGGTCTTCTTTCCGCGTTTCCCCGTGCGTTTAAAGGGGCCGCCAGGCCACCCTGAGCCGCCAGGCACGGGGGCGGCGACCGGGCGTTCTATGATGCCCCGGGGCCAAACCCGACGCATTGACCACCTCCTACCCGGCGCAACGCGCAGCAACCGTCGTTCTTCGCGACGGCGCGACCCTCTCAGTTCGCCCGATCCGGCCCGACGACGAACCCGCGCTGGCGACCTTCTTCTCGTCGCTTTCGCTCGAGTCGCGCGTGCTGCGCTTTTTTGCAGCGGTCGCGAATGCGGACGCATCTGCGAAGTCGATGGCGAACGTCGACTACAGACAGCGCTACGGCATCGTCGCGGCGGCCGGCCCTGAAGGTGAGCTGGTCGGGCATGCGATGTACGCAGCGATCGGACCCAGGAAAGCCGAGCTGGCCCTCGCTGTTGCGGACGCGTACCAGGGTCGTGGCCTCGGCACCATCCTTCTCGGCCAGCTCGCCGAAGCCGCCGCCTCTGCCGGCATCGACGTGCTCGAGGCCGTGGTGCGGCCAGAGAATCACCGAATGTTCGAGGTCTTGCGGCAAAGCGGCTTTCCGGTGCATTCGCGCTCCGAACCTGGCGAGGTCCATGCGGAGCTTCCGACCGCGCTGACACCCGATGCCCTCCGCCAGTTCGAAGACCGCGATCGCATCGCCGCGCTGGCTGCGGTGAAGCACATCCTCGCCCCGCGGTCGGTGGCAGTCATCGGGGCCTCGAACACTCGCGGCAGCATCGGTTCCGAGTTGTTTCGCAACCTGGTCGCGATGGGGTTCAACGGTCCTCTCTACCCGGTCAACCCTTCCGCGCCGACCGTAGAAGGGCTGACCGCGTATCGGTCTGTGCTCGACATCAAAGAAGACGTCGATCTCGCGTTGATAGTCGTCCCGGTCGCGGCGGTGCTGGGCGTGGCGGAGGAGTGCGCGCAAAAGGGCGTCCGGGGCCTGGTCGTGATCTCTGCGGGATTTAGCGAGGCCGGTCCGCCCGGCGTCGAGCTGCAGCGCAGGCTCCTGGATATCTGCCGACAGTCGGGCATGCGCCTGGTGGGTCCCAACTGCATGGGTGTGATCAACACCGCACCCGAGGTAAGGCTGGATGCGACGTTCGCACCCGACAAACCGGTGCGCGGGCGCGTCGGCTTTCTTTCCCAGAGCGGAGGGCTGGGCATCGCCGTGATGGCGCGCGCACAGGCGCTCGGGTCGGGCGTCTCGTCGTTCGTCTCGGTCGGGAACAAAGCCGACATCTCGGGCAACGACCTCATCCAGTACTGGGAGGCCGACCCCGAAACCGACCTGATCATGCTCTACCTCGAGTCCTTCGGCAACCCGCGTAAGTTCGCTCGCATCGCGCGCCGCGTGAGCCGGTCCAAGCCGATCCTTGCGGTCAAGGGGGGCCGCACGCAGGCCGGCAACCGCGCCACGTCTTCTCACACGGGCGCCCTGCTGTCAGCTTCCGACGTGACCATCGACGCGCTGTTCGAGCAGGCCGGTGTCATCCGCACTGACACGCTGGCCGAGCTTTTCGACGCCGCTCTGCTCATGGGCAGCCAGCCGTTGCCTGCAGGCAATCGCGTCGCCATCCTCACCAACGCGGGCGGCCCGGCGATTCTCTGCGCCGACGCGTGCGAGGCGGCGGGCCTGATCGTCCCGCCCCTGCCTGAGGCCGTCCGCGCCGAGCTCGCGAGCTTCCTGCCCAGCGCGGGCTCGACGGCCAACCCGGTCGACATGCTGGCGGCGGCCAGGGGCGACGACTACCAGCGGGCGATCGGGATCCTCGCAGCATGTCAGGAGATCGACTCGGTGATCGTGGTCTTCACACCGCCCCTGGTCACGCGACCCTCTGAGGTCGTTCGCGCGATCCACGCGGCGGCCAAGAAGCTGCCCCGACCGATGCCGTTGCTGAGCGTGTTCATGTCCAAGCAGAGCGCTCCGCGCTTGATCCGTTCAGGGAACGTTTCCATCCCCTACTACCCCTTTCCCGAGGAGGCGGGACGCGCGCTTGCGCTGGCCGCCCGCTATGCGGCATGGCGCGCGATTCCGGACGAGCCGCTGCCCGAGCTGGACGGCATCGAGCGAGACCAGGCCGCCGCGGTCATCGCATCGGCGCTCGCCGAGGAGCCCGGCTGGATGTCGCCCGCAGCCGTGTCCGAGCTGCTCGCCTGCTACCGGATCCCGTTGGTCGAGACCCGCATCGCGACCGGCGCTCGCGACGCAGGGCAAGCCGCCCATGAGCTGGGGTCTGCGGTTGCGCTCAAAGCCATTGCACCGGGAGTCCTGCACAAGTCGGATGCGGGAGGCGTGCGGCTTGGGCTCAAGGGGTCAAAAGCCGTCGAGCGCGCCGCTGAGGAGATGGCCGCGAGCTTCGCGAAAGCCGGCCATCCCATCGAGGCCTTCCAGGTGCAGCCGATCGTCGAGCCCGGGGTCGAGATGATCGTCGGGGTTGTGCAGGACCAACACTTCGGGCCCGTTCTTGCGTGCGGTGCCGGCGGCACCGCGACCGAATTGCTCAAGGACGTGGCGGTGCGGATCACCCCCATCACACGAGGTGAGGCCGGGCGGATGTTGCACTCCTTAAAGACCTTCCCCCAGCTGGACGGGTACCGGGGCGCGCCGAAGGCTGACGTGGCGGCGCTGGAGGACGTCCTGCTTCGCGTCAGCGCGCTGGTCGAGGCGCATCCCCAGATCGCCGAGATGGATCTCAACCCCATGGTCGTCCACGTGTCTGGGGCCGTGGCGGTCGATGCGCGCATCCGGCTCGAGCCCGGCGCGGAGAGAAAGCCTCTCGGGGCCCGCTGACCCGCGTCAGGCGGTCCGGTTCCCTGCGTCCTTCGACCGATGCTTGAGGTGGTCCACCCAGCGCAGGTTGAACGTACTGGGCCAGGCGGGCAGACCGTGTGGCATCAATGGCACATCGGAGCGGTCGGTCCGCCTCGTCCGGACGCCGATGTCGCGAACTCCGCGCGCACCACGTCGCTCGATCATGGTGAATGCAGGTTTGACCGGGGAGGCCCTGGCGACCAGTGCCTAAAGGCCTTGTGGTTCCGGGACCTTGCCAGCCCCCAGCGCTCGCAGCGCGTTGAGGATGACGGCGACGTCGATCACCTCCTGGAAGAACGCCCCCGCCACCGGCGGCAGGACGCCGGCAGTGGCCAGCAGCATCCCGACCATGGACAACGCCATGCCGGCGACCACGCTCTGGACCGCGATGCGGCGGGCGTGGCGGGCGATGAGCACCGCCTCGGCGACCCGGTCGAGGCGGTCGACGACGATGACCGCGTCTGCGGCCTCCGACGAGGCGGTGGCGCCGCGCGCGCCCATCGCGATCCCGACGTCGGCCACCGCCAGGGCCGGGGCGTCGTTGACGCCATCGCCGACCATCACTGTGACCGCCCTGCTGCTCTCGCGCCGCACCGCCGCGACCTTCTGCTCCGGCGTGTGCTCGGAAAGCACCGCGTCGACGCCCAGCGCAGCGCCGACCCGCTCGGCGACGTCCTTGCGATCTCCGCTCAGCAGCACGATTCGGTTGATGCCTGCCAGGCGCAGCATCCGGAGGGCCTGCGGGGTCTCGCCCCGCACCGGGTCGACCATGATCAACGCGCCGGAGATCGCGCCGTCCACCGCCACGAACACGGCGGAAGCGCCGTCTGCCGCCATGCGCTTGCGCACGTCGGCGGCCGCCTCCGGCATCGGCTTGCCGTCTTGCAGCCAGCGCGCCTGGCCGAGGGCGATGCGATGCCCGTCCACGACCCCGTCGATGCCCTTGCCGGGATGCTCCTGCACCCCCTCGGGGAAATGCAGCGCGATCTGCCGGTCGCGCGCAGCGACGACGATGCCGTCGGCGAACACGTGGGGCGAGACCTGGTCAAGCGACGCCGCCAGGCGCAGCAGCTCATTCGAGTCAAACCGGCCGAACGCCTCTACCGCCGCGACCCGAGGCGAGCCGGCGGTGAGGGTTCCTGTCTTGTCGAAGACGAGCGTGCGCACGCGCGCCAGCGTCTCCAGCGCCCCTCCGCCCTTGACGATCACACCGCGATGCGCAGCCTTGGAGATCCCCGCGACGATCGCGACCGGCGCCGCAAGGATCAGAGGGCATGGCGTGGCGACCACGAGCACTGCCAGGGCGCGCACCGGGTCGCCGGAGATGGCCCACGCCGCGGCCGACACGACCAGCGTCAGGGGCAGGAACCAGAGCGCATAGCGGTCGGCCAGGCGCACGAAAGGCGCCTTCGAATCCTGGGCCTCGCGGACCAGCCGCACGATCCCGGCATAGGTGCTTTCGTCGGCGGTGGTCAGAGCGCGCATGTCG
Source organism: Candidatus Baltobacterales bacterium (assembly GCA_035533335.1). Lineage (GTDB taxonomy): Bacteria > Chloroflexota > Dormibacteria > Dormibacterales > Dormibacteraceae > DATKSS01. The sequence goes on along the minus strand of DATLUC010000161.1, from coordinate 3,506 downwards.
AACGGGGCGCCCACGTTGACGGCCCCACTGCGAACGTGATCGGAGGTGAGGTGCTCTACCGGCATGGACTCGCCGGTCAGAGCCGATTCGTCTAGGACGGCGGCCTCCGAGGTCACCACCCCGTCCACCGGCACGACCTCGCCCGGCTTGACGAGCAGTCGGTCTCCCTGCCTCACCTCCGCTATGTCGGGCGAGGTGAGCTCGCCTTCCAGGTAGCGATGGACGACGCGAGGGGCGCGCGACAGCAGGGCGGACAGCTCGCGGCGCGCCCGCGCGCTGGCGAACCGCTCGAGAGCCTGGCCTCCCGACAGCATGAGACCGATCACCGCTCCGGCCAGGTACTGGCCGAGGACCAGCGAGCCCGCCATGGCGAGCAGGGCGATGACGTCCACACCGGTCTCGTGGTGCCAGAGGTCTTTGGCCACCGAGATCCCCAGAGGCACGAGCGCGACCACCACGGCGACGGCCCACGCGAGGTCGGCGAGGGAGGGCTCCCTGGCCAGCCAGAGCACCGCGCCGGCGGCCACGGCAGCCAGGACGATCAGGAGGATCGCGACCGAGTTGCCCTCTAGGGGCGGGTCTGTCCCCGGGGGTGAAGGCTTCTCGAGCGAAGGCCCCACGGACGGTGACGAGACCAAGGTGTGGGCCATCTGACCACCATAAGGCTCCTCCGGGACGCGCCCGCCAGACAGGTGCTTCCGGCCTCGCCTCAGAGGGCCCTTCGCCTCTCCATGCCTCTTCCGCCTGCTCGCAGTGTTTGACTCGGCATGCCATATCTGACCGTCAAGATCCTGAAGCGCGGCACCTTCGAGGTGGCCGTCGACGGACACAGCCTCGTCGTCGAAGGCACGACCGACCAGACCGGGCGCGGCGCGGGACCATCGCCGGTGGACATGATGGTGGTCGGCCTGGTTACCAGCGTGGCCGCCGAGATCGACGGATGGCTTACCCGCGTCTCCAGTTTCGACCCTGCCTTGCGCGTCACTGCCCACTACCGCGTGGACAGCGCGCAACCTCGCCGTGTCAGCTCGATCGACCTGACGGTGATCCTGCCCGAGTTGGCGGCTGAGCGAACGGCCGAGGCCAAGGGTGTGATCCAGCGGTGCCTTGCCGGCTCGACGATTCCACCTTCGCTGGAAGTCGGCCTGACCCTCGTTACGGCGAGCCGGCATCGAGCGGTCTTACGCTGGGCGCGGACCGATAGTCCCTTCACCCGGGGACCTTGGGCCCCATCGACGAGGGGCCGAACGGCCGTCGTTGACCGGCACGTCGGATTGTTCACTGAGTTCATGAGCCGTCCGACGCTCACCCAGAACAAACCCCTCATCGAGGGAACACCAGGAGGAGACGACATGAACTCGGCAATCAGGTGGCGGATTATCAGCCTTCAGGCAGCCATGGTCATCGTTTTGACCGCAGCTGCGGGATTTGCCTTCTACGAGGGCAGTTTCGTAACCGGCATGGTGCGCGACGAGCTGACCGCGCAGCAGGTTTACTTCCCGCCCGCGAGCCAGATCAAGGCCGGCGGAGCGCTCGACCCGGCCGAGTTCTCGGCCGAGATTCGCGCCCAGGCCGGCAACCAGGTCATCACCGGTGAGCAGGCCAGGATCTACGCCAACGACTTCATCAACGTTCACCTGGCCGGCGTGGCCAAGGGCCAGACCTACGCCCAGGTGAGCACCACGGGCCAGGCGCTGAGCGCCCAGATCGCCGCGACGTCCCCGACCGACCCGACTTACGCCAGCCTTCAGGCCCAGCTCGCCACGCTGAACGGCCAAAAGACCACCCTGTTCCAGGGCGAGATGCTCCGTGGGACGCTTCTCAACTCTTGGGGCTGGTGGACGCTCGGCGTCTACGCCACCTACGCCGGAATCGGACTTCTGATCGCAGCGCTCGGCGTGTTCGGAGCACTGGTCTTCGAACTCTTCGTCGCCGCACGCAAGACCGAGACGTACCAGGTCGCACCGAAGATCGCGGTATCGGCCAGGAGCGGGCAAGCGCCTGCTTGACATCTAAAGCGGACGGCAAGCTCCGGCGGGAACGTCTCGCCGGAGCTTTCTTTTTGCCACGCTCGCTTGCCGAAGAGAGTTAGATATGGAACGAAAGTGGCAGTTTCCTCCTCGACCGCGAACCCGGCAGCGCAGGACACATCGGTCAAGAACCCCTACAGCTCGCTCCCCAACTGGCTTTATCCGAGCTTCGTGGTTGTCGCCCTCAGCCTCTTCGGCATCTTTGCCGTCTGGGTCGTCTTCTTCCAGCACGAGGGGTATTACGCCCCTTATCTCAGCCCGTTCTACTCGCCACTGATCAAGGTCGGCCCCATACCTCCAGGAATCTGGGTCGCGTGGGCCCCGCTCGCGTTCCGGCTCACCTGCTACTACTACCGCAAGGCGTATTTCCGATCGTTCTTCTGGCATCCCCGCTCCTGCGCGGTGCCCGAGCCGAGCCGCGGACGCTACCGAGGTGAGACCGCATTCCCCTGGGTCCTGAACAACCTTCACCGCTTCGCCTTCTACGCGACCGTCGTCCAGGTCGCGTTCCTGTGGTTCGACGCGATCGTGGCGTTCAACTTCGGCGGCCGGTTCGGTATCGGCCTGGGCAGCCTGTTGATGCTGGCCAACGTGCTCCTGCTGTCTGGCTACACCTTCGGCTGCCACGCTTTCCGGCACCTCGCGGGCGGAGAGCTGAACTGCTTCTCGTGCTCGCTGGCCGCGCGGGCGCGCTTCAAGCTGTGGAAGAGCGTGACCGTGTTGAACATCAGGCACGACCGGTGGGCGTGGGCGAGCCTGGTGACCGTCGCGGGTACCGACATCTACATCCGGTTGCTGCTCGCGGGCGTCCTGCACGACCCGAGGTGGGTCTCCTGAGCACCGCCACCTACGAGACAGTTGAGACCGACGTCCTGGTCCTCGGCGCCGGCGGCGCCGGGCTGCGGGGCGCCATCGCGGTGGCCGAAGAGGGCCTTCGAGTCCTCATCGTGTGCAAGTCGCTGCTCGGCAAAGCGCACACGGTCATGGCCGAAGGCGGTATCGCGGCGGCCCTGCACAACGTCGCCTACCAGGACACCTGGGAGGTGCACTTCGCCGACACCATGAAAGGCGGCAAGCTGATCAACGACTGGCGCATGGCAGAACTGCACGCCAAGGAGTCGCCGGAGCGGGTGCTCGAGCTGGAGCGGTGGGGCGCCGTGTTCGACCGCACCTGGCAGGGACGGATCCACCAGCGGCCCTTTGGCGCACACACGTATCCGCGCCTGGCGCACATCGGCGACCGGACGGGACTCGAGCTCATCCGGACGCTCCAGGACCGAGCCGTGCATACGCCCGGCATTGACGTCCACATGGAGGTCAACGTCTTCAAGCTGATCAAGGCGGACGGGCGAATCGCGGGCGCGCTCGCCTACCGCCGTTCCGACGGCTCGCTGATCCTGTACCGCTGCGCTGCGTTATTGCTCGCGACCGGAGGCACCGGCAAGATGTATCGCGTCACGTCTAACTCGTGGGAGA
>DATLUC010000160.1:0-15469 GCA_035533335.1 Candidatus Baltobacterales bacterium | reverse complement strand
GCGCTGCCCATCGGAGGGGTTTGGTCCGACCGACTGCCCAGGCAGCTCGTGATGTTGACGTCCGACGTCGTTCGCGCGCTCGTGCACGGGATCATCGGCGCGCTGCTGATCACCGGCCACGCCCAGCTGTGGCAGCTCGCGGCGGGCGCCTTCGCCTTCAGCTTTGCCGGGGGCTTCTTTCAACCGGCCTCGAGCGCGCTGACGCCCCAGACGGTCAGCGCACCGCTCCTCCAGTGCGCCAACGCCCTCATGGGGCTTTCGAGGAGCGCCACCGACGTCGCCGGCCCAGCGATCGCCGGGATTCTCGTCGCCCTCATCGGGCCGGGCTGGGTCTTCGTGATCGACTCCGCCACCTTCGTCGTCAGCGCCGTGTCCCTGGCGCTGCTCAGGGTCGAGCGGATCGCCGGCCAGGCCAGAACCAACTTCTGGAGCGAGCTGGTCGAAGGCCTGCGGGCAGTCACCAGCAGGCGCTGGTATCTGCTCAACCTCGGCGCGCACGCGCTGTGGAACTTCGGCGTCGCGGCCTTCTTCGTGCTGGGGCCGCTCGTCGCCAAGCAGCGGCTGGGAGGAGCTTCGGCGTGGGGCTGATCGGCGCCTCGATGGGCGTGGGGCGATCGCGGGCGGCTTGATCGCGCTGCGGGCCGCGCCTCGCCGGCCCCTGGTGGTGGCGAACCTGGTCCTCATCCCCGCGGCTTTCATGCTGGTCGCCATCGCCGTTCCGCTGCCGACGGTCGCGATCATGGCCGTTTGCGTGGTCGGGTGGGCCGGGCAGACGTTTCTCAACGAAGTCTGGTTCTCGACCGTCCCACAGCTGATCCCGCCAGAGGTGCTGGCACGGGCGAGCTCCTTCGACTGGCTGCTGTCGATCATCGCGATGCCGGTGGGATTCGCGGTCAGCGGTCCCCTGGCGGACCACATCGGCATCCCGACCACGCTCCTGGGGGCGGCTGTGCTCATGGCGGTGCCCTGCTTCTTGATCACGCTCGTGCCCGGCGTCCGCCATGTCGTCAGAACCGAGGCGGGCACCATCGTCATGGAGGTCGCGTGACGTCCGCGTCGGGGGGAAGATGGCACGAAGCGCCGGATGGGGCAAGACTTCATGCCGAGCGATCCGAAACGTAGCCGCCGTACCAGAGCTCGAACGCGAACAGCGTCCAGAGCTGCTTGCGGTTGTCGCGACGGCCGCTGAGATGCTCGTCGACGAGACGGCCCACGGAGACGGGATCGAAGAAGCCTTCCCGGGAGATGCGCTCCGGCGAGAGCACAGAGAGCATCTGCTCTTTGAGCGGGCCGCGAAACCAGTGCCCGACCGGGATGCCAAAACCCTTCTTGGGACGGTCCAGGATGCGGTCGGGCAGGATGCCACGAAGGGCGCGCTTGAGGAGGAACTTCGAGCGCAGGCCGCGAAGCTTCAGGTTCAGCGGTAGCTGAGTCGCGTAGGTGACGAGATCGTTGTTCAGCAAAGGCACGCGGCCCTCCAGCGAGGCCATCATCGAGGCGCGGTCCAGCTTGACCAGGATGTCGTTCTCGAGGTACAACCGCATGTCCATCATCAACACCTGGTTCAACGGGTCGAGCGGCGGGACGCTGTCCACGCCTGAAGCGCCGGCTTGTCGCGATAGCTGCTCGCGCACTTCGCCTGACAGCAGCGCCGCGCGCTCCTCGGGGCCGAACGACCCCATCCACCGCTGGTGCCTTTCGGCCACGGGATAGCGCGCTCCACCGACGAAGCGCTTGGCCCGGAAGTCGAAGCTCAGGTTGTCGCGCGAGACCGGCAGGCGCCTGACCACTGGCTCTACCACTCCTTCGCGAAGCACGCGGGGCGCGCGCATGTAGTAACCGGCCAGGCGATGCGCCTGCATGGTCGGGTAGCCGGCGAACAGCTCGTCCCCCCCGTCGCCGCCGAGGGCGACCTTGACGTGGCGCCGCGTGAACGCGGATAGAAGGTAGGTCGGGATGATCGATGCGTCGCCCAGGGGCTCGTCCAACAGCGTGGGCAGGCGCGGGATGAGGTCCAGCAGCATGGACGGCTCGAGCGTCAACTCATGGTGCTCGGTCCCGAGGTGGCGCGCGACCTCCCGCGCGTAAGGAGCTTCGTCGAACGAGCGCTCGGCAAAACCAACTGAGAAGCTCATCACGTCGCCGCCGAGCCGGGTCATCATCGCAGTGACGGCGCTCGAATCGATCCCGCCCGACAGGAAGACGCCTACCGGCACGTCGCTGATGAGCTCCTTGCGCACTGACTCGCTCAGGACAGCCCGCAGCTCGTCGCACTGCTCGTCGAGGCTTCGGTTCTGGCGATTGCCGTCGGCGCTCAGCGTGGGCGCCCAGTAGCGGCGCGATCGGCGCGAGCCGTCGTTGACCGACCAGGTCAGCGTGTGGCCCGGCTCGAGCTTGCTGACGCCGCGCACGATGCTCCGCGGGGAGGGCACGAACTCGTACGCGAGGTATTCGTCCAGGGCGGCCGGGTCGATCCCTTTTCGCAGGGCCGGGTCGCGCAGCAGCGCCTTGAGCTCCGAGGCGAAGACCAGCCTGCGCCCGTCGATCGCGTAGTGCAGCGGCTTGATGCCCATGCGGTCGCGAGCCAGGAATAACGCGCCGCACCCGCGGTCGAGCAGCGCAAACGCGAACATGCCGTTGAGCCGCGCGACCATGTCCTCTCCCCACTCCTCGTAGCCATGCACCAGGACCTCCGTGTCGGACTGCGTATAGAAGGTATGGCCGGCCGCGAGCAGCTGCTCGCGCAGCTCGACGTGGTTGTAGATCTCACCGTTCTGCACGACCCACAGGCTCGAATCCTCGTTGTGGATCGGCTGGTGGCCACCTTCGAGGTCGATGATCGACAGGCGCCGCATACCCAGCGTGACGCCGTCGACCAGGATCGTCCCTTCGTCGTCAGGCCCACGATGGACCATCGCCGAGCACATCCTGGCTACCAGCTCGGCGCCGCGAGCAGGCTCACCCCCCGCGACGCCGCAGATGCCGCACATCTAGGTGCGGTGCCGGACGGATGGCCTCCCGTCAGTCGCGGACTCCCGGCGTGGCGATCGTTCGATGATCTCGCGGATCACATAGGTCGTCTTGCCCTGGGACTCGTGATAGGTGCGGATCGAGAGCTCGGCGAGCAGACCCATGAGGATGAACTGAACGCCGACGATGGCAAGGAACACCGCCAGCAGAAGCAGCGGGTTGTCATGCGCGTACGGGTGGGGCGGCAAGATCTTCTGAATGATCACGATCGCGCCGCAGACGATCGAGAGCGCCCACAGGCCGAAGGCGGCGAACCCGAAGAAATAGATCGGCTTGGTCGAGTAGCTGCCCAGCAGCTTCAAGGTCATCAGGTCGAGGAGGACTCGCGAGGTACGTGACAGCGAGTACTTCGACCTGCCAAACGTGCGTGGCCTGTGGTTCACGGTGATCTCGGTGATCCGGGCGCCGACCCACGACGCGTAGACGGGGATGAACCGGTGCATCTCGCCATACAGCTTCACGTCCTGTATGACTTCGCGGCGATATGCCTTCAGAGTGCAGCCGAAATCGTTCAGCTGCACCCCGGTGACCCTCGCGATGATCCAGTTGGCGATCTTCGACAGCGTCACTCGCATCGAGTCGTCGTGCCTGTCCTTGCGCCAGCCACTCGCGAGGTCATAACCCTCGTCGATCTTCTCCAGCAGCCTCGGGATGTCGTGTGGGTCGTTCTGCATGTCGCCGTCCATGAAGACGAGGATGTCTCCGCGGCTGTTGTCGATCCCGGCCTGGACTGCCGCCGTCTGGCCGAAGTTGCGGCGAAACGAGACCACGCGCACCCGGCCGTCGTGTACGGCGAGCTCGCCGAGCTTCTCACTGCTGCCGTCTCGGCTGCCGTCGTCGATGTAAACGACCTCGAAAGAGAAGTCCAACCCTTCGAGGACGCCCATCAGCTCCTCGTGCAGAGGGGTGACGCTCTCGACCTCGTTGTACACGAGCACGATCACCGACAGGCGGGGCGCAATCGATGAGTGCGGGCGGATCCGGGTGGCCATCCAGCGATTTTAGGCTTGGTAAGCTCGGTCCCCGATGACCGCCGAAGTCGCCCGCGCGACGCCGAACATTCGGGAGCAGAGCCACGTGGAAGCCTGGTGGCTCTATCTAGCCGTCCCAGTGCTCGCCGCGGCCGTCGCCTTCGCCTGGACTCTGCACGGAACCCTCCAGCGCATGTACGGCATGACCGCGCCCGCGTGGGATTTCGCGTACGACCAGCAGGTGATCTGGAACATCTCGGTCGGGCAGGGCTTTTACTCGAGCTACGCGAGGGCCAACTTCCTGGGCATCCACCTCGAACCCATCTTCGTCGTGCTCGCGGCGGTGGAGAAGCTCTGGCCGAACCCGGCGGTGCTGCTCATCTTCTCGTCGGCGGGCCTCGCGGCCACCGCTCCCGCCGCCTACTTCTTCCTCCGCGCCATCCTTCCGGCCGATCGACCCGCATCCCCCTGGCTCGCCATCGCGCTTGCGGCGCCCATACCGTTCTGGGCCGCGATCCAGGGAGCCGCCAGCGATTTCTTCCATCCCGAGAACATGGCGCTCGCCTTCGCGATGCTGGCGGCCTGGGCCGGCCTCCGCGGACATCGCATCGCCATGTGGGCCCTCTGCATCCTGACGCTCACTTGCAAGGAGGACCAGGTCTACACGGTCGGGGTGCTCGCCATCTTGATGAAAGCGTATGGAGCCCCCGCGGTGAAGAAGCACTGGCGGTTCATCCTCTATCTGGCCGGCGCATGGTTCCTTGTCGGCACCGGAATCGTGCAGCAGGACTATCGCAACGGCGGTTACACCGACTTCGTCTACTACGCCTGGCTGGTGGGGCTCGACCCTACAACACCCATCACAGTGACCACCTTCCTCGAAGCGTTCGTGCGCCCCGGAGCGCTGCTCGTCCTTTCGGGGATCCTCGCCTCCATGGCCGCGATGCCGCTGTTTGCGCCCCGCTGGCTGCTGCTCGTCATACCGCCCTACCTGGCCGACGTGTTGAGCGGTCACACCCCGCAGAACACGCTCGGCGACCATTACGCGCTGCTGCTGCTGTTTCCGCTCATCGTGGCGGGCGGCGTCGGGGCGCGACGATTCCTCCTCCGGCACTCCATCCGGCCGGCCACGGCCCTCGCGGCGATCGCGCCCGGATTCGTGCTGGGTTGGGCGACGGGCAACTTTCCGCCTGCGCTGGGCGGCCACGAAGACCTCTATTCGCGCCCCAACACGGTCTCCGAGCTGCTCCACGCCACCTCGATGATTCCGGCCGGCGCCCCTGTGAGCGCCGACGACGGGCTCGCGATCTGGCTCGACAACCGCCACACCATCAACGACTTTCCGGACAAGCTCGAGGCCAACTGTTACGTGGTGCTCGACCATCAGCCTTACATCAACGGACCGACCCACCCGGACCAGCGCCTCGACACGATCAGCACGCTCGCGAGCAGCGGCCGCCGCCTGCTGTTCGACGACGGCAGGTTCCAGGTCTGGAGCCCGGTCGGGGACTGACCGGCCTGCCATCCGCTTCCCCGCCTGACGGGAAGGAGGCCCGCAGGGCCGGATGGGAAGCTCACGTACCCTTAAGTGTCCCCATGGCCGTCGCAGTTTCCACCCGCGAGCGCCTGGATCGGCTGTTCCGGCAGCGGATCGTGATCCTCGACGGGTCGATGGGCGTCATGCTGCAGCGCCGCGGCCTCAGCGACGAGGACTTCCGCGGCGAGAGGTTCCGCGACCACCCCAAGCCGCTGCGCAACAACAGCGACGTCCTGTGCCTGACCCAACCCGACCTGGTGACGCGGGTCCACCGCGACTACCTCGAGGCCGGGGCGGACATCATCACCACCAACACCTTCACCGCGACGCGTGTTTCCCAGGCCGACTACGAGCTCCAGGACCTCGCCTACGAGATGAACCTCGCCGGGGCGCGCCTGGCGCGCAGGGCAGCCGACGAGTTCGAAAACCGCTTCGTCGCCGGTTCGCTCGGTCCGACCAACGTCACCCTTTCGCTGTCGCCTAAGGTCGACGACCCCTCCTACCGCGACGTCACGTTCGACCAGCTTCGCGACGGATACGCGGAAGCGGCGCGCGCGTTGGTCGAGGGCGGCGTCGACATCCTGCTCATCGAGACCGTCTTCGACACCCTGAACGGCAAGGCGGCCATCGCCGCCGTCAAGGAGGTCGCACCCGAGCTTCCCCTTTTTATTTCGGTGACGATCGTCGACCGCAGCGGCCGCAACCTGTCCGGCCAGACCGTGGAGGCGTTCTGGACCTCGGTCGAGCACGCCCAGCCGTTCGCCGCCGGCATCAACTGCTCCCTGGGCGCGACGGAGATGCGGCCCTACATCGCTGCGTTTTCGCGCGTGGCACCGGTGTACGTCACCTGCTATCCGAACGCCGGCCTGCCGAACGCTTTCGGCGGCTATGACGAGGAACCGCCCACGACCAGCCGCCTGCTGAAGGAGTTCGCCGAGGCGGGCTACCTGAACGCGGCCGGCGGCTGTTGCGGTACCGGCCCGGAGCACATCCGCCAGATCCGCGAAGCGCTGGAAGACGTCGCTCCGCGCCAGGTGCCTGAGCGTGTGCCGAGGCCGCGATTCAGCGGACTCGAGGCGTTCGAGATCGACCCGGACTCGGGCTTTGTCGTGATCGGCGAGCGCACCAACGTCACCGGTTCGATCCGCTTCCGCCGGCTCATCGAGTCGGGCGATTTCACTGGCGCCGTGCAGGTCGCGCTGGACCAGGTGCGGGGAGGCGCCAACCTGCTCGACGTGAACATGGACGCCGACCTCCTGGACTCGGAGGCGGCGATGGTCCGCTTTCTGAACCTCATCGCCACCGAGCCCGAGATCGCCCGGCTGCCGATCATGGTCGACAGCTCCAAATGGTCGGTGCTGGAGGCAGGACTCAAGTGCATCCAGGGCAAGGGCGTGGCCAACTCGATCAGCCTCAAGGGCGGCGAGGAGGTCTTCCTCGAGCAGGCGCGGAAGGTGCGCGAGTATGGCGCCGCGGCGGTGGTGATGGCCTTCGACGAGAAGGGCCAGGCGGACACCACCGAAAGGAAGGTGGAGATCTGCTCTCGCGCCTACAAGCTGCTGGTAGAGCGGGCGGCGTTTCCGCCGGAGGACATCATCTTCGACCCCAACATCCTTCCTATCGCCACGGGCATCGAGGAGCACTCGGCCTATGCCAAGGCGTTCATCGATGCCGCAGTGCAGATCAAGGAAAGCTGTCCCGGGGTGCACATCTCGGGCGGCGTCTCCAACCTGTCCTTCTCGTTCCGCGGCAACGATCGCGTGCGCGAGGCGATCCACTCGGCTTTCCTCTACCACGCCATTCGCGCGGGCCTCGACATGGGCATCGTCAACGCTGGTCAGCTGGTCGTCTACGAGGACATCCCCAAAGACCTTCTCGAGTTGGTCGAGGACATCATCTTCGACCGCCGCCCGGACGCCACGGAGCGGCTGGTCGACTTCGCGAAGTCAATCTCGAGCGCGGGCTCGAAGCGCGAGGTCGACCTTACCTGGCGCGAGGCCTCGGTCGAGGATCGCCTCGCGTACGCGGTCCTGCATGGCGAGGTCCAGTACATCGAGCAGGACGCGGAGGAAGCGCGGGTCAAATACGGCAGGCCGCTGCTGGTCATCGAAGGCCCGCTGATGGACGGCATGAAGGTCGTGGGTGACCTGTTCGGGGCCGGCAAGATGTTCTTGCCCCAGGTGGTGAAGAGCGCACGCGCGATGAAGCGCGCGGTCGCATATCTCGAGCCGTTCATGCAGGCCGAGAAAGAGGCGTCCCGCAGTCAGCGAATGCGCGGCAAGCTCGTGCTCGCGACCGTCAAGGGCGACGTGCACGACATCGGCAAGAACATCGTCGGCGTCGTCCTCGCCTGCAACAACTATGAGGTCATCGACCTCGGAGTGATGGTTCCGGTCGACAAGATCCTGGACACCGCGATCGAGCTGGGCGCCGACGTGGTCGGGCTCTCGGGCCTCATCACGCCATCGCTCGACGAGATGGTCGTGGTGGCCAAAGAGATGACCCGCCGCGATTTCAAGATCCCGCTTCTGATCGGCGGCGCGACCACGTCCAAGCAGCACACCGCGGTGCGCATCGCTCCCGCGTACAGCGGGTCCACCGTGCACGTGCTCGATGCATCGCGGGTCATCGGGGTGGTGTCGGACCTGCTTGATGACGACCGGCGCCGGGTGTTCGACAAGGACAACCGCGCGCTGCAGGACAAGCTTCGGGCCCAGCACTCGACTGCGCGCCGCACCCTTCTTTCGATCGATGAGGCGCGCACCAGGCGCTCGAAGCTCGAGTTCCGAGACCTGTCCACTCCTCCGTTCACCGGCAGGAAGGTGGTCGAGCCGGAGATCTCGGTGTTGCGGCAGTACATCGACTGGACCTTCTTCTTCCACGCGTGGGAGCTGAAGGGCAAGTTCCCGGCCATCCTCGAGAGCCCCTCTCACGGTGCGGTCGCGCGCGAACTGTTCAGCCATGCGGAGGAGATGCTGGACGAGATCCAGTCCAAGGGCTGGCTGAAGGCACGCGGCGTGTACGGGTACTGGCCCGCACACGCCGAAGGGGACGACATCGTGCTCGAGAACACGGTGAGGTTCCCGATGCTGCGACAGCAGGTCGACCACGGCGACGACAAGCCATACCTCTCCCTGGCCGACTTCATTGCCAACAGAGGCGACCACATCGGCGCGTTTGCCGTCACCGCAGGTCTCGGCGTGGACGAGCTTGCGGCGAGGTTTCAATCCGAGCACGACGACTACCGCGCCATCATGGTCAAGGCTCTGGCCGACCGTTTGGCGGAGGCTTTCGCCGAGTACCTCCACGAGGTTGCCCGCCGCGAGTGGTACGAGACCGAGCCCAGGCTCTCGAGCGAGGAGCTCATCGGGGAGAAGTACCGCGGCATCAGGCCGGCATTCGGCTACCCGGCGTGTCCCGACCACTCGGAGAAGAACAAGCTTTTCGACTTGCTCGAGGCGCGTTCGATCGGGATGGATCTCACCGAGTCCGGCGCCATGACGCCGACCGCCGCCGTCGCCGGCCTGTACTTCGCGCATCCTCAATCGAAGTACTTCATGGTCGGCAAGATCGGCCGTGACCAGGTGGAGGATTACGCCCGACGCCGTGAGATGCCGGTGAGCGAAGCCGAGCGCTGGCTGCGCCCCAACCTCGGCTACGAGGAATCCTGAAAAGGACCGGCCAACCGGATACCCCGGGCGCTAATCTTCCGCGGCAGCCGGCGCGCGAGACCGGGGACCGAACGTGACCGTGGGCGGCACGGTAAGCAGCCGTCCATCACCGAGGCGGACGATCTGCCACCCGCCCTCATGCACCATCCGGTGGTGCCGGTGGCACAGCAGCACGAGGTTTTCGAGGTCGGTGGTGCCCCCGTGGATCCAGTGAACCACGTGGTGGGCCGCGCTCCACGACGCAGGGCGGTCGCATCCCGGCCACCGGCATGTGCCGTCCCGGGCGTTGAGCGCGCGCCGGGCCGGCCCCGAAACCACCCTCTTCGAGCGGCCGACATCGATCACGGTCGAGTCCGAGTCGAGCAGCACACGAGTGACACTGCAATCGCATGCGAGCCGCTCGACCGTCGCAGATGAGATTGGCAAGGAGAACTCGATGTCCGCCGCCGCCGCTCCGGACAGCCCCAACAAGGTCTCGACCGAGCTCGTCACCTGGAGCTGGGCACGCTCGGCGCCGCCGCTTGCGAGCTCGACCAGCGCGTCGGCCAGCCGTCGCTCCCTATCGCGATCGTCGTGCTCGCCAGACTTGCGGGCGAGCGGCTCCAGGGCCGTTCTCAGCACCGCGCCTCCGAAAGCGTCGAGCACGCCGCTCAACAGCATCGACCCGTCCATCCATGTGCTCAGCGCCAGGCGCCGATTCTCAACCTGCTCCGACTCCTCGGCGGCGTAGCCCCTGGGGTCGGCGGCGTGGCGCGCATGCCGGCAGAAATAGTGGAACTTCCCCGGCGTGTGCTCGCGTGCGAACTCGATCAGCGGCGCTTCGTCGAATCGCTCCCTCAGGGTCTCGGCCGTCCGCGCCATCACGGACAGATGTGCGAAGCCGATCTCTCCATCGCCCATGGCCCGGATGCTGCGCGGCGTCCGAGGCATCGCCCGGCCCACCGCAACGCGGTCGGCCGCCGCGCCGGCGGTCATGTGGCAGTTGAAGCGGATCCAGTCGATCCCGCTCACGAAGCCCAGCTCGTCGTAGTCCCCGGCCTCGGCAAACCGCGCGGCGTCTTCGGCAAACGAAAGCTCCATCAGGTCGATGGCGTGGCGCTTACGGACCATCCGCCCTCGCAGTTCTTCGTTCACCGCAGCGTCGTGCGGCGCCGGCTCACCCATGACCCGACTGTACGAACATCCGTACGAGAACCCAACCCCACCTGTTAAGGACGGGCGGAGCGGAAACCTACAGACGCGTTCCCCGCGCCAGCGGCACCACCGGCTGGTGCGCCTCCAGAAATGCGTTCGGGTCGACGAACCGGTACGGAAACGCCGGGAAGCCCGAGCACGTCGACGGGGGAAGCGCGCCCTGCCACGCGTGGCTGTCGTAATCACCTATGAAAACACCGAAATGAAAATGCGTCTTGTCGCCCATGTCGGCGACGTCCGCGAATACCTCCCCGCGCTTCACGGCCGTCCCCACCTTGATGCCAGGGCGCAGCCACACGTGCCAGTACTGCGTGAGCACGAAGCCCGACGTGGTGTGATGCCTGATGAGCACGCCGCCGCGAAATGTCGGGTCGATGATGTATCCCGCGATCACGCCGTCGGCGGCCGCCCTGACCGGCTGAATCCCGGTCGTGATGTCCACACCCGTGTGCAACCACACCGCGCCGGCGCACGACCTCAGCGGCGTGCCGTTGCAGTACCGCCACTGGCTGCCGAACCCAAGGCAGTGAGGAGCCCAGGTGGGCAGCGGGTACTCGAAGATGTCGGACGACGGGACCACGGTGACCGGCGCCGAAGCAGGCGCTGAGACCTGCGGCGGCGCTCCGCCCGCGCCACCGGGAATCGACACCAACACCGCGTACCCGAGAGTGGCCAAACCCACTCGAAAGTCGATCACCTCAAGACGCTCACCGGCGAGCCGCCTGGATCGCCTCCCACACCCGCATCGGGTGCATGGGCATGTCGATGTGACGCACTCCGAGGTGCGACACGGCGTCGACAACGGCATTCTGCACCGCGGGCGTCGACCCGATCGTCCCCGACTCGCCCACCCCCTTGGCGCCCAGAGGGTTGTGAGGCGTCGGAGTCTCCATGTGCAGGGTCTCGATGGAAGGGATCTCTCCGATGGTCGGCATCGCATAGTCGATCAGGCTCGTCGTCAGGGGATTGCCGTCGGCGTCGTAGACGAACTCTTCGTACAGCGCCTGGGCTACGCCCTGGGCCACGCCTCCGTGAATCTGACCCTGGACCAGCATCGGGTTGAGGATGGTCCCGCAATCGTCCACAGCGACCAGGCGCGTGAGTCGCGCCTCGCCGGTCTCGACGTCGACCTCCACCACCGCGACGTGGCAGCCGAAAGGGAACGTCTGATCACCCTGGAAGAATTCGTCCTCGGCCACCAGCGGGCCTTCCGAAGCAAGCTCGGCCCAGCTCAGCGCCGTCCCCGGCACCCCGCGGACCCCGAACGCCCCTCCGTCCAGCCGCTCGATGTCCTCGACGCTGGCCTCGAGCCGGCGCGCCGCCTCCTCCTTCGCCTTCTCCACCAACGCGAGGCAGGCCCCGCGCACCGCGCTGCCGCCGAGCTGGAGGGAACGCGACCCGTACGTGCCATCGCCGCTCGACACAAGCCCGGTGTCGGACGTCTCGACCCGGATGACGTCCATCGGCACGTCGAGCAGCACGGACGCCAGCTGCGTGTAGGCGGTTTCATGCCCCTGGCCGCTCGAAGTGGTGCCGCACTGCACGACCACCGAACCGTCCGGTTCGACACGCGCCGCGCCATACTCCATCGGCGTCAGCACGCCCGTCACCTCCACGTACAGAGACAGGCCCACGCCGAGCTGGAGGCGGTCGCCGCGAGCCCGCCTGGCCTTCTGCTCCAGGCGTAGGTGCTCGTAGCCGGAGGCTTCGAGCGCCATTTCCAGGGCGCGGCGGTAGTCGCCCGAGTCGTACGTCATGCCCGTCGCCGTGGTGTGGGGAAACCCTCCCTCGATCAGGTTGCGCCGGCGCAGCTCCGCCGGGTCGATGCTCAGGTCGGACGCGAGCATGTCCATCGCCCTCTCGATGAGCGAGATCGCCTCGGGACGGCCCGCGCCCCGGTAGGCCGAGACAACGGTCGTGTTGGTGGCGGCGGTCCGCGCGACGAAGTGGATCTTCGGGATGTCGTAGGCGCCGGAAGACATCAGCCCCGTGTACACCGGCAGGCTCGTGCCCTGGCCCGGATACGCGCCCGCGTCCCCGACCACGCTCACCTCCATGCCCGTCAACCTGCCATCCCGCGTGGCGCCGAGAGCCACATCCTGGACCTGCGCTCGACCGTGGGTCATGGCCACCATGTTCTCGCCGCGGAACTCGAACCACGCCACGGGCCGGCCAACCTTCAACGCGACGGCCGCGACCACGCTCTGCTCCGGATAGGTCGCGAGCTTGGCGCCGAACGCGCCCCCGACGTCGCCGGTGATCACTCGGACTTTCGCTTCGGGGATGCCGGCCAGCTCGGACACCTCCGAACGGACGCGGAACGGCACCTGCGTCGACACCCACATCCGCACTCCTCCATCCCCATCGGGCTCCGCGACGACCGCGTTGCCTTCCAGCGGCACGGCCGCAAGGCGCTGGTTGACGAAGCGCCCACGCACCACGACCTCGGCTCCGTCGAGCGCCCCCGGCTCGCCGATCTCGCTCGTCGACGCGAGGTTGTCTCCCTTGGCCGCGTGCAGCACCGTGGCCCCGCTCTCGAGAGCGTCGATAGGGGTCGCCGAGACGCCGAGCGGCTCGTACCCGACCACGACGGCAGACGCCGCGTCGACCGCCTGCCCCCGCTCCTCGGCGACCACCACCGCGATCGCGTCGCCGACGAAACGCACCACCTCCGAGGCAAGGAGCGGCCTCGCGAATGCATCGAGCGTGGGGAACTCCTGGGGCTTCAAGTTCAGGTCGGAGGCGACGAAGATCCCGACCACCCCGGGCATCGATGCCGCGCCGGTGTCGATTCCCGTGATTCGCGCGTGGGCCATGGTGGAGCGGACGAACACGGCGTGAAGGCGGTGCTCAGGCTGAACGTCGTCCGTGTAACGACCGGTCCCGGTGACGAGGCGGGGGTCCTCGCGCCTTCGAACCGAGCCGCCCAGGACGGCCTTGACCGCCATCAGTGGCCGGGCCCGCAATGCAGCTTGCCCATCGCCGATGAAACGATAGACCCGACGATGTCCGAACGCTCACGGCGCTGGGGGATCCTGCCGTCCTACTTCGGGTGGCAGGGCGACCTAAAAGAAACGACACCGGAGACGGAGCAGGCGATCCTCGAGTCGATGGGCGCCGCGCGGGACCGGCCGCCCAGGCTCAGGCGTCCAGGCCTCGCGTCCGAACCCTGCTCGCCCGCGCCCGACCGTACCTGGGGTTGGGCCCTGCAGCTCTACTCGCTGCGCTCGAACGAGAGCTGGGGGATCGGCGACCTGGCCGATCTCCGACGCTTCGGCCGGTGGTCGAGGCGCGCCGGCGCATCGGTGGTCCTGCTCAACCCCCTCGGCGCGCAGACCCCGACGCAGCCGTACCAAGCCTCGCCCTACTACACGTCGACGCGCCTGTTTCGCAACACCGTGTATCTCAGGATCGAAGAGATCGACGGGGCCATAGCCGCCGCCGCCGCCCTGGCGCCCCTGGCCACCGCCGCACGCGAGCTCAACCGGCAGCCGCTGATCGACTACGACGAGGTCTACCGGCTGAAGTCACAGGCCCTCGAGCTGGTCTTCCAGGCGGCTCCGCGACCGAGCGGCTTCGACGCGTTCGTCCGCCGGCAGGGCGTGGCGCTGCGCGACTTCGCCACCTTCAACGCCCTGTGCGAGGTGCACGGTGCGACCTGGCGCGACTGGCCCGAGGAGCTGCGGCATCCCGCCTCCCCCGGCCTGGACGGCGTCCGCGAGCGGCTCGCGGACCGAGTGGAGTTTCACCAATGGCTGCAGTTCCACCTCGACCGCCAGCTGGCGCGGGCGGGGCGCGAGATCGGCCTCATCACCGACGTTCCCGTCGGGTTCGCATCCGACGGGTTCGACGCCTGGCGATGGCAGGACTTCTTCGCGCCGCGCATGCGGGTTGGGGCGCCGCCGGATGAGTTCTTCCGGGACGGGCAGGATTGGGGCCTGCCACCCCTGGATCCCTGGAAGCTCGGCAAGGCGCGCTGGGAGCCGTTCGTGGACGCCATCCGCTCGGCGTCGCGGCACGCCGCCGGGATACGGCTGGACCACGTGATGGGCCTCTTCAGGCTGTTCTGGATCCCCGACGGCATGAGCGCCGCCCAGGGCGCGTACGTGAGGAATCCCGCGGCGATCCTGCTCGGGCTGCTCGCCCGCGAGAGCCGCCGGGCCGGCGCGTTCGTCGTCGGCGAGGACCTCGGCCTGGTGGAGCCGACGGTGCGCGGGCACCTGAGGCGGCGAGGGTCGATGTCATACCGCCTGCTGTGGTTCGAAGGCTCCGATCCCTCGGCCTGGCCGCGCGACGCCGTGGCGTCGGTCGGCACCCACGACCTGCCGACCGTGGCGGGCATCTGGACGCTGAGCGAGCCTGACCATCGCCTTCACCACCTGCGCGAGAAGCTGGTGAACATGACCCACCTGCCCGACGGCACGCCTCCCGTCGACGTGGCCGTGGCGGCCTATGCGGCGCTGGCTCGCGGACGCCCACGCATCGTGCTGGCATCGCTCGAGGACGCGCTCGGCGTGCATGAGCGCCCCAACGTACCCGGCACGACCACCGAATTTCCCAACTGGCGCCGCGCCTTGCCGCTCGGCCTCGAGGACGTCGAGGCCTCGGACGGCGTTCGCCGCATAGCCGACGCGATGCGCGCTTCCGGGCGCTAGTACGATCTGAGCATGATCGACAAAGAGAGGCTGGCCGGCACCGCTTACGACTTCTACCCGCTGGCCGGGCTCGCGCGGGCCGGAGCGAAAGATCCTTCGCGGCTTCCGATGACGGTCAAGGTCCTGCTCGAAGGCATCGTCCGCCTGGCGGAGTCCGGCACGACCGACGAGAAGAACGTGAGCGCGCTGGCGAGCTGGCCGGCCGCGCCGCCCAGGGATGCCGAGCTGCCCTTCCTGCCCGCCCGCGTGCTGATGCAGGACTTCACGGGAGTGCCCGCGGTCGTGGACCTCGCGGCCATGCGCTCGGCGATGAAGCGCGCCGGCAAGGACGCCGGCAAGGTCGACCCGCTCGTGCCGGTCGACCTCATCATCGACCACTCGGTGCAGGTCGACTCGTTCGGCTTCCGCGAC
>DATLUC010000159.1:0-20041 GCA_035533335.1 Candidatus Baltobacterales bacterium | reverse complement strand
GCCCGCTCGCGGTCGGTCTTGATCGTATGCCACGGCTGCTCGGTGCCGAGGTAGACGTTGACCTTCGCGGCCATCGCCAGCGCGTGCTTGAGCGCCAGCTGGAACCTCGCCGACTCGAGGTGCTGCGCCACCACGTCGAGCGCATCCTCGACTTCCTTGATCAGCACGCGGTCCCCGTCCCTCAGCTGCTGGGGCTGTGGCACCGAGCCGAAGTTGCGGTGCGCGTTGACCAACGTGCGATGGACCAGGTTCCCCCACGTCGCGACCAGCTCGTCATTGTTGCGCCTGACGAACTCCGCCCACGTGAAGTCGGAGTCCTGGTTCTCAGGCCCCGCGATCATGAGGTAGTAGCGCAGGGCGTCCGCGTCGTAACGGTCCAGCACGTCCCGCACGTAGATCACGTGCCCGCGGCTCGTTGAGAGCCTCTTGCCTGCCATGTGCAGGTGCTCGCTGGCGACGATCTCGTCGGGCAGGTCGAGTCCACCCACGCCCAGCAGGATGGCCGGCCACATCACGGTGTGGAACGTGATGTTGTCCTTGCCCATCACGTAGTAATGCGTGGCCTTGGGGTTCTGCCACCAGTCTTTCCACGCATCCGGCTCGCCCTTCTGCTCTGCCCATTCGATCGACGCAGACAGGTAGCCGATCACCGCGTCGAACCAAACGTAGATCTTCTTGTGCGGGTTGTCCTCCCAGCCCGGGAGCGGCACCGGGATGCCCCAGTCGAGGTCGCGCGTGATCGCCCTGGGCTTGAGATTGCGCACGAACTCGAGCGAGTACTTGCGGACGTTGGGCCGCCAGTCGTCGTGCTGCTCGATCCACTCCTTCAGCTGCTCGCCGAGCGCAGGAAGGTCGAAGAAGAAGTGCTCGGTCTCACGAAACTCGACCGGCGCGTCGGTGCCGCGCTGGTGCGGATCGATGAGGTCGATCGGGTCGAGCTGGTTGCCGCAGTTGTCGCACTGGTCACCACGGGCGTCGGGGTAGCCGCAGATCGGACACTTACCCTCGATGTAGCGGTCGGGTAGGGTGCGTCCGCTCGCCGGGTCGAATGCGCCCATCTGCGTCTTCTTGACGAGGTAGCCCTTTTCGTAGAGCTTGAGGAACAGGTCCTGCGTGACGCGTTCGTGGTTCTGCGTGGTGGTGCGCGTGAAGATGTCGTAAGTCATCCCGAGCCGCCGCAGGTCCTCCACGATCAGCGCGTTGTTGCGGTCGGCGAACTCTCGCGGCGGCACCCCCTCCTTGTCCGCCTCGTAGGTGATGGGCGTGCCGTGCTCGTCCGTGCCGCTCGCCATCAGCACGCGGGAGCCGCGCAGCCGCTCGAAGCGCGCCAGAACGTCCGCGGGCACAGCGAAACCGGCCACGTGGCCGATGTGTCGCGGCCCGTTGGCATAAGGCCAAGCGGGCGCGATGAGGACGGTTCTTTGCTCAGGCGCCACTGATCACAAGGGTAAACTCGCCGCGAGCCCGCTCACCGAGGGCGTCCAGCACATCGCCGGCGGTGCCTCGCAGCACCTCCTCGTGGAGCTTGGTCAGCTCGCGGGTGAGGGTGATGCCTCGTTCGGGGAGAGCTTCGGCGATCAGCCCGAGCGACTTTGCGATTCGGTACGGGGACTCGAACGCGACCGCTGGGCGCGGGTCGCCGGCGAGAGTCGCAAGCAAACGTCGCATCTCGCCCGGCTTACGCGGCAGGTAGCCGATGAACGTGAAACCGGGACCCCCGTAGCCGGCGATCGAAAGCGCGGCCGTGACCGAGCTCGGGCCTGGAATCGGCACGACCGTGTGTCCCGCCGCCCACGCCGCCGTGACCAGGGCCTGGCCCGGGTCGGAAAGGGTCGGGGTCCCCGCGTCACTGACCAGCGCGACATCGCCCTCGTCGAGCGCGGCGATCACGCGAGGCAATCCCCGTCGCTCCACCGGGGCGCGGTAGCTGATGAACGGCTTGCGGATGCCGTGCCTGGCCAGGAGCCTGGAGGTGACCCTGGTGTCCTCGGCGGCGATCGCCGACACCTCGCCCAGCACGCGCAAGGCGCGTGCGCTGACGTCCTCGAGGTTGCCGATCGGCGTTGCGACTACGTACAGGCGACTCAGTGCCCACCTCCGCTGCGTGGGACCTCCCCAACCAGTGGGGAGGTGTCGAGCCAGGCGCCGACCCGCCCCGCGATCTCGGCCGCAGGGCCGACGAACCGCGAGGCCGGCGGCAGTACGTCCAGGAACGCCTTGCCGTAATCGCGGCCCAGGATCCGGTTGTCGAGGATGACCACCGCCCCACGGTCGGTGGAGCGGCGGATCAAGCGTCCGAAGCCCTGCTTCAAGCGCAGTGCCGCCTGCGGTAGGGCCAGCTGCGCGAACGGGTCGCGCACCTGTTCCGCCCTGGCGGCGTAAACGGGATCCGTCGGCACCGGGAACGGCAGCCTGACCATTACGACGCAGCTAAGTCGCTCGCCCGGCACGTCGATGCCCTCCCAGAACGTCGACGTCCCCAGCAGGAGCGGGTGCTCGGCCTCTTCGAACGTCTTCAAGAGCTGCCGCCGCTGGCCGTCGATCCCCTGTCCGAGGATGAGGACCTCGTCGAGGTCCGTCCGATGCTTGAGCGCAGTGTGCACGTCTCGCAGCTGGCGGTGCGAGGTGAAAAGCACGAGGGTGCGTCCCCCTACTCTGCGGGCGATGGCGGCGATCACCCCTTCGACCTCCCGGTCGAACGTCTCCTGTTCGGGCAGTGGAAAGTCGGTCGGCAGGCAGACCAGCGCCTGGTTGAGGAAATCGAATGGCGACGGCAGCACCAGCTCTTCGACCTCGGACGCGAGACCGATGCGAGAGCGGAAGTAGTCGAAGCTGCCGCCCACCGCGAGCGTCGCCGACGTGAACACGGAGGAGCGCCGCTCCGAGTACACGCGCTCACGGAGGAGCCGGCCAACGTTGATCGGCGCCGCGCGAAGCAGCAGGTTCTCGGTGCGCGACAGGAGGGTGAACCAGTAGACGCGGTTGAGATCCGGGGTGAGCAGGGCTTCGCCGAGCAGGGCGGCCGCCGCCTGGAGGCGGCCGCGGATGATCTCCAGCTCGCGGACGCCCTGGTCGGGCTCAGCCCCGCCGAGCCAGTCGCGCACGCCCGCCACGGCCCGCCGCAAGGCAGCGTCCAAGGCGTCGAGCGCGGTGGCGGCGCTCTCTCCAGCGATCCTTACATGTCCCCAACCGGGGTCGTCTCGCACCTGCGGCGTGATGCGCACCGATTCATCGCGGCGCTCGGATTCGGCGAGGCGAGCGGCGACCCACGGGCCGGCCAGGTGGAAGAGCTCGCGCACCCGGTTGGCGGCGCCCAGGCTCGCCGGCACGGCTTCCTGGAAAGCAGCGTCCGAGGCCCCGAGCCGCGGTTGCTTCAGCAGCTCGGCCAGCAAACCCTCCGGGCGCGAACGGTCCGGGCCGGCCAGGCGCTCGAGGAGCGCCAGCAGGCCAGGCCCGTCGATCTCCTGCCGCAGCCCGCGCGTGGCGGCCTCCTCGAGGTGGTGGGCTTCGTCGACCACCAGGTGATCGAACTCGGGCAGGAGCCCCCCGCCGACTTCGGCGTCCGCGAGCAGCAGCGCGTGGTTGATCACCACGAGGTCGGCGGCCTCCGCCTCCGCGCGGGCGCGGTGCACGTAGCAGTCCTCCTTGGTGCAGCGGATGCCGACGCAGTCGAGAGGATCGCTCGCGATGCGCGTCCACAGCACCTCTTCACGCCCGTGCAGGCGGAGCTCCGAGCGGTCGCCGCTCTCGGTCGAGTGCAGCCAGATGAGCACCTTGAGCTTGAACTTGAGGTCATCGGCGTCGGCGCAGGGCTCGGCAAGGAAGCGGCGCCACCGCCTGAGCGACACGTAGTTGGAGCGGCCTTTCAAAAGGCACGCCTTGAAGTCCCACGGCAGCCACTCGCGCAGCCCAGGCAGATCCTTGCCCATGAGCTGCTCCTGCAGCGTGTGGGTGTTGGTGGACACGACGACCCTCTCGTGGTGACGCACCGCCCGCGCGATCGAGGGCACGAGGTAGGCGAGGCTCTTGCCCGTCCCGGTGCCGGCTTCGACCACGAGCGAGCCCCCGCGCGCCTGGATCTGCGCCACCGCCAGCAGCATCTGCATCTGGGCCTCGCGGTGCTCGTAACCGGGCAGCGCGCCGGCGAGCGGACCGTCCGGTCCGAGCAGGTCCGCCATCACCACCGGGTCATCCGGCGGTGCGGCCCCGGATCTTCCACGCGAGATCGATCCGATTCGTTGCCTCGCCGCCGGCGCCGGCGATGGGTTGGGTGCCGTGAGCGCGTCGGCGAAGAATCGTGCGATCGGCCACGTGTAGGGCGCGACGAGGGCCAGCATCGCCTCCTTCAATCCCTCGTCGAGCGACAGGGCCTCCTCCCACAGGCGGAGCAGCAGCTGGCGCGTCGCGTCGGCGTCGTCCAGCGCGCGATGCGGCCGCGGCTGGTTGAAGCCAAGCTCGACTGCGAGCATGGGCAGGCTGTGGCTGGCGGCCGCCGGCAGCAGGATGCGGGCGACGTCGAGCGTGTCGAGGATCTCCTGGGACTCATCCCACAGCCCGGCCGCGGACAAAAAGTCGACGTCGAGGCGCGCGCCATGCCCCACCGGTTGGCGGCCGCGCAGGAACGAGGCCAGCTCGCGCAGCGCGGTCCCGGCGTCGGCGGCGCCGCGCAGCTCCTCCTGCGTGATGCCGGTCAGGCGCAGGACCGTGTCGGGCACCGCGCGTCCCGGATCGACGAGCTGCTCGAGCCTCGAGGTGACCCCGTCGGCTGTGAAAGCGACCGCGCCGATCTCGATCACTCGATCTCGCGCCGGATCCAGGCCCGTCGTCTCGAGGTCAAGGGCAGCGTATTCCGGCACCGTTTACGCGATTCTACGGAGGAGGCGGAACCTGGGCGGCCTTCCCGGGGCCCACTCAGGTTCGGAAGCGAGATGTCATTCGGAGCCTCGGTTGTAATATTTGCGGCCGATGGTAACCGGGGCGATCGAAGCACCCAAACGGCTGGAAGACCTCCACGTCAGGCGTGATTTGGTCGCCAGCCTGCTGCTCCGCACCCTCGCCTTCGCCGACCAGCTGACGGGCGCGGGCCTCGAACAGCGCCTCGGCCTTCCGTTCGAGACCTTCGAGCCGCTGATCGAGGAGTTCGAGAAGAACCAGCTCATGGACACGCGGGGCGTCTCAAGCGACCCTGGTCTCGAGGGCAGGCCCTACCCGGTGAAGATGAACTACGCGATCGCCGGCGCCGGGCGGCAACGCGCGGCCGAGATGTCGTCGGTGCAGACCCGCTACCTCGGTCCCTGCCCCATCAACTTCGAGGACTACCTCGCGCTCGTCCGCTCACAGGTGACCGGCAAGGCAAACGTGAACGACGCGCTGCTGAAGAAAGCGCTTGGCACGCTCGAGCTCGAGCAGCACGTGATCGACCAGATCGGCGGCGCCATGGTGTCGCGCGCGTCGCTGTTCATCTTTGGGGCACCCGGCAACGGCAAGAGCACGATCACCGAGCGCATGGCCCTGTTGATGGGCGCGCCGATCGAGATCCCCCATGCCGTCGCGGTCGGGGACGAGATCATCCGGGTCATCGACCCCGTCTACCACAAGATCGCCGAGGGCGAGCAGCCGATCGACCGGCGCCTGGTCAAAGTCGAGCGGCCCGTGGTGGTCGCGGGAGGCGAGCTGAAGCTCCAGCAGCTGGATCTCACCTACGATCCGTCCAACCGCTACTACGAGGCTCCCCTGCAGTGGAAGGCCAACGCCGGGGTGTTCGTGATCGACGACTTCGGGCGCCAGGAGGTCCCGCCGATGCGGCTCCTCAACCGTTTCATCGTCCCGATGGAGAAGAAGGTCGACTATCTCGACCTGTCCGCTTCCGGCCGCAAGATCGAGCTCCCGTTCCTCTGCCAGGTCGTGTTCTCGACCAACCTCTCACCCACCGAGCTGGTCGATGAGGCGTTCCTACGGCGCATGGCTTACAAGATCGGGGTCGGCAACCCGACCCCGGAGGCGTTCGGTCGCATCCTGCGCTACGAGTGCGACCGCCAGGGCGTGCAGTTCGACGAGAAGGCGATCGGCTACCTGCTCAACAACCTGTACGGTAAAAAGCCTCTGCGCGGGTCACACCCGCGCGCGCTCATCGCGCGCCTGGTCGACCTCGCCAACTACCGCCAGGAGCCGCCAAGGCTCACTCCTCAGACGCTCAAGGAAGCTTTCGACGCCTGCTTCAACCCCGCGCTGGGCAGCCTCACCGAGGACGACTGGGCCCGACCCGCGATCGGCTAGGCCGGTTGGGCGCTCTCCCCGACGGGGAGCGCATCGGTGACTCCATCCAGGCGCTCGTGCCATGACCGCAGGTCGCTGAACACGCCGCGCCGGTCGGCCGGCAGGAGCTCGGCGATCGCCAGCATGATCGCCTCAGAAGCCTCCTCGTGCGACACCCTCTCGCCTCCCCGCCGCCGCTGCCTGACCACGAAGGGCTTGCCGAAGGTGAGCGTCACAGGCACGCGATGCGGCCATCTCGCGCCCTTGGGCAGGCATTCGGGCGTCCCGGTAAGCGCGACCGGCAGGATGGGGCACGCCGCCTTCTGCGCGATGAAACCGGCGCCCGGCTCGGGCTGAGACAGGACTCCCGCGTCGATTCGAGTGCCCTCCGGATAGATGATCAGGACGTGGCCCGCCTTGAGCAGGTCGAACGAGCGCTTCAACGCCGCGCGGTCCGCCGTGTGCCGGATCACAGGAAACGCGTGGTATCTCGAGAACACCCAGCGTGTCGCCGGCTTCTCGAAGTACTCGGACTTGGCCATGCTCCAGGTGTCGCTCCTGGGGACGAAGGCCGGCACCAGCGGCGGGTCGAGCGTCCCGGGGTGGTTGGGACAC
This sequence comes from Candidatus Baltobacterales bacterium, assembly GCA_035533335.1. Classification (GTDB taxonomy): domain Bacteria; phylum Chloroflexota; class Dormibacteria; order Dormibacterales; family Dormibacteraceae; genus DATKSS01. Next base: position 13,171 of record DATLUC010000159.1, on the reverse strand, counting down.
ACGATGAACGCTCCCGTCGCCGGCACGTTCTCGGCCCCCCTCACCCTGAACAGGCCCACCAGGTACGTGTGCACCAGCGCGCGCATGAGCCCACGGAGCACGGCGTACATCAGCCGCCGTTCCGTGCGCGGACGTGATTGACGATGAGATCCACGACCTGGTCGACGTCGAGGAGATCGGTGTTGACGACGATCGCATCGGCCGCAGGTCGCAGTGGAGCGACCGCCCGCTGCGAATCGACGCGGTCTCGCGCCTCCACCTCTTGGCGCATCGCATCGGCGTCCACGCGCTCTCCCCTGCGTTCAAACTGCGCGGCGCGGCGGCGGACCTTCTCTTCGAGGCTCGCCACCAAGAAGAGCTTGTGATCGGCCTCCGGGAACACGACGGTGCCGATGTCGCGGCCTGCCATCACCACCCCACGATCGCCCATCCGCCGCTGCTGGGCGACCAGCGCACTGCGGACTCCGGGCATGGCGGAGATGAGCGGCAGGGCGTCCGTGTAGTCGGCGTCGTAGATGCCCTCGGTCAAATCGACGCCGTTGACCGAGACGTGCTCTCCATCGACTTTCATCTCCGAGGCTTGGGCCAGCGCGCTGACCGCGCTCTCATCGCGCGGATCGAGGCCGGCTTCGGCCGCCAGCCGCGTGATCGCTCGGTACATCAGCCCGCTATCCACGAACGCCAGGCCGAGCTTCTCGGCCACCCGCCGCCCCACCGCCGACTTGCCGGAGGCCACTCCGCCGTCGATGGCGATGATCATGGAGCCGAGATCACCTGGCGTCGAACCCGACTGATCGGCGCAGCGCCTCCACCTCGAGGTCGCCCAGCACGCGCCAACCGCCCGTCTTCAGGCGTCCGAGCTTCAACGGGCCGAAGGCGACGCGACTCAAGGACTCGACCCGGTGGCCGACGGCGAGAAGCATCCTGCGGACCTGCCTGTGACGGCCCTCGCGGATCACCACCCGCAGCTCGGCGTGGCCGGAATCACGGCTTCCCGGAGTGAGGCGCACGAGCTCGATCTCGGCCGGGGCGGTCATGCCGTCGTCGAGCTTGACGCCGCGCCGCAAGGCCTCGAGGTCGGCGGTGGTCGGCGTGCCGGTCACCACCGCCCGGTACTCCTTGGCCACCTTGTATCGCGGGTGCGTCAACCGGTAGGAGAGGTCGCCGTCGTCGGTGAGCAGGAGCAGCCCGGTGCTATCGGCGTCGAGCCGCCCGACAGGAAACAACCGGTGTCCGAGCCTCCCGTCGTCGCCCACCACGTCCAGCACGGTGGTACGCGCCGACTCATCCCTGGCCGTCGTGATCACGCCCAACGGCTTGTTCAACATCAAGTAGCGATGGCGGGTCACAGTTCGGACGACGCGGCCCTCGACGGTGACGCGATCGCGCTCCGGGTCGACCATCATTCCCGTCGGCGGCGGCCGCTCGCCGTTGACCCTGACCGTCCCAGAGGCGATCAGCTCGTCCGCGGCGCGACGGCTCGCGACCCCGGCTCGGGCCAAGAAGCGGTTCAGCCGCTCTTCGGACGGGGCGCGGTCACTGATTTTCGGCCACCATGCCTTCGACCCTTGGCGTGGGCAGGTGATCGAGGGACTCAAGACCCAGCACCTGGAGAAAACGCATCGTGGTGCCGTAGAGCTTGGGTTGGCCCGGCCCGCTGCCTCGCCCCACCTCGGTGATCAGGTCGCGGAGCTCGAGGTTCGTCAGCACGCTCTCGCAGTTGACCCCTCGGACCTCCTCGATGCGCGAGCGGGCCACAGGCTGCTGGTAGGCGACGATCGCCAGGGTCTCGTACGCGGCCGCCGAGAGTTTGCCCGACACCTCGGGACGAAGGGCACGCCTCACGGCGCTTGCGAACTGGGGACGGGTGGCGAGATGGATCTCGTCGTGGTGGCGCATCAACATGACTCCACGTCCCTCTAGGCTCTGGCGCAGATCGTCCAGCGCGCGCTCCAACCCGGTCCGGTCCATGTCCGTAGCCTGCTGCAGCTCGCGCAGCTTCAGGGGTCGGTTGGAGCTGAACAGGATCGCCTCGACCGCCGCCGAGACCTGGGCCTGCTCCTCAGTCATCGGCGGGCTCCCTCAGCTCGACGTGAATGGGCCCGAAGCGCTCCCTCTGCCGCACTCTGATCACCGATCGGCGCAACAGCTCGAGCACTGCGACGAACGTGACCACGGCTTCGAGGCGGTCCTCCGACTCGAGGATGAGCTGGACGAGCTCGATCGGGCCCTGGCGCACCCGCTCGCTGATCAGCTCGAGCTTCTCCGCCAGCGTCCATGTGCGCCCCGTGACGACCAGCGGCCGCGGAGGGATGCGTGCCAGCACGCTGTTGAACGCGACCACCAGGAGCCCGACCTCGAGCGGCTCTTCCTGCCCGCCTGCCTCGACGGGCCGCGCCGGTGGCGGGAACGCGAAGGTCTCCTGCTGGGCACGCTCCATCAGCTCTCCCGCCATCACCTTGTACGCGCGGTACTCCTCGAGCCGCTGGCGCACCTCCTCCTCCCAACCCAGCAGGTCGGTTTCCTCGTCCGTCGGCGGCTCGCCGGGCAGCAGGCGGATGGACTTGATCAGCAAAAGGCGCGCGGCCATCCACAGGAACTCGGCCATCTCCTGGGGGTCGGCGATCTCCCGCGACGCGATCTCGGCCAGGTAGGCGTCGGTCAGGTTGGCGAGCGGAACCTGGAAGATGTCGAGCTCCTCCCGCTCGACCAGCGCCAGAAGAAGCTCGAGGGGGCCTTCGAACACCGGGGTCTTCACGTCGAGTCTCGGGCCGACGTCCACGACGGGTAAGGCTATCGCAGGTTCACCCGGTGGAATTTCTCCACCCTGGCCATGGCGCGCCACCGGCGGGCCAGGGCGGCGGGGTTGGGAGTCTGGCTCGCGTGAGCGAGGCGGGCCTCGATCTTCTTGCCGATCACTTCGCTTGCGTCCACCTCGAGGTCCGGAGAGGGGCCGCCGAAGCACCACGCCTCGGCCGTCTCGTGAGGGACGCCCGCCTTGGGAAACGTCAGCGGGTCGCGCGCGCTCGGCCATGCGGCGTCGAGCGCGACGCGCCCGATGACACGGTGGTCTGGGTGATAGCGATAAGGAACGTTGGGGTCGAAGGTCAACAGGACGTCGGGTCGGGTGGTTCGGATCTCCCGCACGAGCTCCTCGCGCAGCTCGAGGCTCTCGACCAGCTCGGCGTCCGGATGGCGCAAGAAGCTCACGCGGTGCGCGCCGAGGATCTCGGCTGCAATCTCCTGTTCGCGCTCCCGAAGCCTCGCGACCTTCGCCCGCGATTTGGTCGCGTCGCGAGCTCCCTTGTCGCCCGAGGTCGCCAGCACGAAGTCGATGCTCGCGCCGTGAGCCGCCATCAACAGGACCGTGCCGGCGCAGTAGAACTCGATGTCGTCGGGGTGGGCCACGATGCACAGGGCGCGCTTGACCCCAGAGTCCTGGGGCCCGGTGAACAGCCTGGAGCGGGCCAACTATTTGCGCCGTGCCTCTTCGAGTAGCTCGTGGGCGCGGGCCACGGCCTTGGCGGTCACACCTCCGCTCATCATGCGTGCGATCTCCCTGGCGCGCTCGTCATCGGCCGTCAGCTCTCGCACGCTGACCACGTTGCGCCCGTCGGGGCCGGCCGCCTTCTCCACCACCAGGTGATGGTCCGCGAATGAGGCGATCTGGGCCAGGTGCGTGACCACCAGCACCTGGTGGCGCGAGCCGAGCGCTTTGAGCCGCAAACCGACCTGGATCGCCGCCTCGCCACCGATCCCGGCGTCGACCTCGTCGAACACGAGGGTAGGAAGGCGGTCGGCGTCGGCGCCTACAGTCTTGATCGCCAGCATCACGCGCGCCAGCTCGCCTCCTGAGGCGACCCGGGCCAGGGGCGCCAGCGGTTCGCCAGGGTTGGCCGAGAACATCATCTCGGCGATCTCGGCACCGGCGCCCCCGATCTCCGGTTGTGGCCGCAGCTCGAGCTCGAATCGCGCGCCTTCGAGCCGCAGGCCGACGAGCTCCGCAGTGACCGCCTTCTGCATCCGGCGCCCCGCTTCGGCGCGCGCCTTGGTCAGCCGGCCGGCCGCGGCTTCCAGCTCGCCGCGGCGCCGATCCCGGTCTGCCGAGGCGGCGGAGACGGCGGCGTCGAGATCGAGGGTAGCCTCGACTTGGTGCTCCAACCGATCGCGCTCAGCGATCGCCTGCTCGACCGACCCGCCGTATTTGCGCTTGATCGCATCGAGCGCGGAAAGACGTGACTCGATCGCCTCGAGGCGGCGTGGATCGGAGTCGAGCAGCTCGCCGTGCCGACGTATCTCCGCGGCGAGGTCTGAGGTCTCCTCCGCGATCGCATCCAGGCGTGCCGCCTGCGGGGCCAGCCGTGGATCGAGCTCCGCAGCGGACCGCATCGCCGCCGCCGCCCTGGCGACTCCGTCGTCACGCAGCGCGCTCAGGGCCTGCTCGCCCAGATCCGCGAGCCGCGCCGCGTGCCTGACGGCGGCCCGCTCGGCCGCCAGTGACTCGTCCTCCCCGGGCTGGAGCTCCGCGGACCGCAGCTCGTCCAGCTGCCAGCGCAGGTACTCCTGCTCCCTTTGGCCGCGGGAGCGAAGCTGCTCGAGGTCGCGGACCGCGTTGACCGCCCCCACCCACCAGCCATGGGCCGCGCTCACGGCCGCCCGGACCTCCAACGCGCCTCCATATCCATCCAGCAGATCCGTCTGGGTGTCCGTGTCCAGGAGCGCATGGTGCTCATGCTGGCCGTGCAGCGCCACGAGGTTGCGTCCCAGCTCGCGCAGCTGACCGGGGGTCGCAGGGCGGCCGTCGATACGCGCGGCGCTCTTCTTGCCGATCTCGCGCTGGAGGACCAGCCTGGTGGTCCCGGACTCGAACGCAGCCTCCACGCTGGCTCGCTCGGCGCCGTGGCGGACCTGGTCTGCCCCGCCTCGAGCGCCCAGCGCGAGGCTCAGCGCATCGACGATCAACGACTTCCCGCTACCCGTCTCGCCGGTGAGGAGGTTGAGGCCGGGTCCGAACCGGACGCGGGATTCCGCGACCAGCGCCAGGTCGCGGACGGTCAGCTCTTTCAGCAAGTCACTTCATGGGGACCAGCGGCCGGCCCCAGCCGAGCTTGTCCCCCAGACGCTGGTAGAAACCCCCAGGCGGGTTGAAGCGAACCACCTTGAGCCGGCGGGGATGGGAGCCGCAGCGAATCGAGTCGCCCGTTTTCACCCCTCGCCCGCGACGCCCTCCGTCGATGCGCATCTCCCCCGGTCCCCGCACCAATGCCAGTGTGATGTCCTGGCCGGGAGGGAAGACGATGGGGCGCACCGTGAGGGCGAATGGGTTCATCGGGACCAGGACGAGGTCCCTGAGCGTCGGCTCGAGGATCGGGCCGCCGCTGGCCAGGGCGTACGCGGTCGAGCCGGTCGCGGTCGCGACGATGACGCCGTCGGCGTCGATCACACCCACGGCCCGCCCCGCGACGTCGATCTCGAGCCGGAGCATCCGCGTCTGGCCGGAGTGATCGATCACGACCTCGTTGAGCCCGATGGCCCTGGCGACCCTGCGGCCGGCGCGGCTCAGCGTGACTTGCAGCATGGTGCGTTCCTCGATCCGGTAAGCCCCCTCGGTGAACCGCGCCAGGCTGGTCTCCAGCTCGTCCGCCTCGAGCTCGGTGAGAAAGCCCAGGCGGCCAAGGTTCACGCCGAGGATGGGGATGCCGCGTGGCGCCGCAAGACGAGCCCCGGACAGAAACGTCCCGTCGCCTCCGAGGGTGACCAGGAGGTTGGTGCCCGTGAGTCGTCCGGCGAGAGCGCTCACCGGACTGTCCCGCTGCGCCTCCCAAATCTCCGCGCCACGTCCTTTCAACCAGGCCAGGGCGCGATCGATCACATCCTGATCTGCCCTCTGGCCGCGCAGGATGCAGACCTTCATCGCGGTGCCGGCCTGAGGTGGACGAAGATCTCGCGATTGCCTTGCGCCCCCGCCACCTCTGAGGGAGCCGTTGCGAGCACGGTGTAGCCGTTACCCTCGCACCAATCGCGAAAGCGCGCCAGCGCCACCTCGACCACTGAAGGGTCGCGGACGATCCCGCCCTTTCCCACCTCGGAGCGACCGACCTCGAACTGTGGCTTGAAAAGCGCGACCACCTCGGCCTCGGGCGCGGCTCGCAGGATCGCGGGCAGCACCTTTTCCAGGTTGATGAAGGACACGTCGATCACGACCAGCTGAACGTGTTCAGGAAAAGGCGTCATCTCTCGCGCGTTGACCCGCTCGATCACGACCACGCGTGGATCCTGCCTGATGCGCCAGTGAAGCAGGCCCCGCCCGACGTCCAGCGCGTAGACCCTGGCGGCTCCTCGCCTCAGCAGGATGTCGGTGAAGCCGCCGGTCGAGGCGCCGATGTCGGCGCAGACCTCACCCGACGGATCGACGCCGAAGCGTTCCAGCGCGGGACCGAGCTTCAAAGCTCCGCGGCTGGCGTAACCGGGCGCGGACTCGACCGAGATCGAGGCGTCCTCACTCACGCTGCGGTCAGGTCTGCGCACCGTCTCCCCGGCGACACGCACCTTGCCCGCCAGGATGAGGGCCTGCGCCCGTTCGCGCGATTCGGCAAGGCCGCTCCGGGTCACCAGCACATCCAGACGTGGCACTGTCGTTAGAGGATGATCCCGACCAGCACGCCGAGGACTGCGCCCACCAGCACCTCGACCGGCGTGTGCCCGAGCAGCTCGCGCAGCTTCTGTTCCTGCACGCCGCGCATGTGGACCAAGTCCTCGACCAGGCGGTTCAGGATCTCGGCCTGCCGGCCGGCGGCACGGCGCACCCCGGCCGCGTCGTACATCACCACAAACGAGAAGATAAGGGCGATGGCGAAGGCCGCGGAAGAGACGCCCGAATATTTACCGACCGAGGCGGCCAGGCCCATGACGATCGCGCTGTGGCTGCTCGGCATACCGCCGGTCTCGGCCAGGACCCGGAGGTTGAGCCTGCGCTGGCGGACCGAGGTGTAGATCACCTTGGTGGCCTGCGCGATCGTCCACGCCACCAACGGCGCGAGCAGGTATCTCACTCGGCCAATGATCGTGCGGCCTGCTCGGCACGCGATTTGAGCTCGTCCAGGCGCGCCGAGGCCGCAGCCAGCAACCGCACCGCTTTTTGGTGGGCCGCCACCAACTCCTCCAACGGCGCCGTGCCGGTCGCGAGCAGGGTGATGGTCTGCTCGAGACCGGCCAGCAGCTCTTCGAAGGCAGGGGGGGTTGTCTCGGTGCGGCTCATGGCGCGGTCGCCGCGACCCGGCCGAGGATGCCGTTGACGAAACGCCCCGCCTCGTCGCCGGAAAAAGTCTTGGCGAGCTCGATCGACTCGTTGATCGCGGCCTTGGTGGGAACGTGCCGGTCGATGGCGATCTCGAAGACCGCGATGCGCAGGATGATTCGATCGACCTTGGCCATCTGCTCGAGCTTCCAGTGCTCGGACGCTTCGCTCAGGATCTGGTCCAGCTTCTCGCGGTTCGCGAGCACGCCTCGGACGAGCTGGCCGGCGAACACGGCGACGTCAGGAGATGCGGCGCCCTCGGCCGCGTGATAACCCAAGACCTCGTCGACGTCGTCATCCGAGCCCTCGAGCTGAAACAGGACCTTGAGGGCCAGCTCCCTGGCCTGATGCCTCTTCCCCACTCGCCCTAGTTTGCGAAGGCGACGCTGGAAACGAAGACGTTCACCTCGCCGACCTCCAGGCCGAGCATGCGCTCGGTCGCCTCGACGACGTTGCCCTGCACCGCGCCCGCCACCTCGGCAAGCTTGGCGTCAGAGTCGACGGTGATGAAGACCTCGAGGTGAATCGAGCGGTCGGCTTCGATGTGCACACGCACGCCGCGGTGGGCGCCCTGGCGGCGGACGAAGTCGCCGAAGTGGCGCGCCGCGGCCTCGTCCATGCCACCCACGCCTTCGACCTCGCAGGCCGCCAGCGCGGCGATGCTGGCGATGACCTCGTTGGCCACTCGGACCGACCCCAACGAGCCGTTTTCACTCATCAGGGGTGATGCTACCCGTTGCGGCCGGGTTTACGCCCTCTCCATGTAGGTCTGCGTGCGGGTGTCGACCCTGATCAGGTCGCCGGACTGGATGAAAAGGGGCACCTGGATCTTGGCCCCGGTCTCGAGGGTGGCCGGCTTGGTGCCGCCCGAGACGGTGTCGCCCTTGAACCCGGGGTCCGTGGACAGCACCTTGAGCTCGACGTTGATCGGCAGCTCGACGCCGATCAGCCGGTCCTGGTAGCGCTGCAGGAAGACGACGCTTCCCTCCTTGAGCAGCGGCAGAACCGATTCGAGCATGTCCTCGTCGACGGGGACCTGGTCGTACGTGTGCGAATCCATGAAGTAGTGGTGCGTTCCGTCGGAATAGAGGTACGTCGCCTCGTTGCTGTCGATGCGCACCGTCTTGAACTTGTCGCCGCTGCGGAAGCTCTGCTCGAAGATCGAGCCCGTGAGCACGTTTCGCAGCTTGGCCTTGATCACAGCACCCGCGCGAGCAAGCTTGATGTGCTCGACGGTCACGATCGACAGCAGCTGGCCATCCATCTCGAACATCGTCCCGTTTCGAAAGTCGTTGGTTGAGATCACAGTCCCGTCAGGTACTCCATGGCCAGTTCATACCCGGTGAAGCCCAGGCCGGTGATCACCCCCCGCGCCGCCCGCGCCGTCACGCTTTTGGAGCGGAATTCCTCGCGCGCGTGAATGTTCGAGATGTGGACTTCGACCGCCGGCACGGCCAGCGCCTGGAGGCAATCGTAGAGCGCCAGCGAGTAGTGGGACAACGCGCCGGGGTTGATCACGATGCCCGCGGAGCCCGCAGCCTCCTTCTGGAGGAAGTCGATGATCTCGCCCTCGTGGTTGCTCTGGAACACGCTCACCTGGACCCCGAGCTCGCGCGCCTTGGCTCGCACCGTCTTCAAGAGATCCGCCATCGACCGCGTCCCGTAGATCTCGGGCTCGCGCTTGCCCAGCAGGTTCAGGTTGGGGCCGTTCACGACCACGATCTTCTTCATGCCAGAGCCTTGGTCACGACTCGCCGGACCAGCGCCCCAGGCACGGCGTGACCGATCTCCGCATGGCCCATGCGCCTGGGCAGCACCCATGCGACCCTGCCGCGGCGAGCCTTCTTGTCGAGCGAGATGGCAGCCAGGACTCGTGTGGGGTCGACGCGTGGAACTCGGGCCGGCAGTCCATAGGCGTTGAGGAGCTCGTCTTGGGTCTCCACGAGGCGCTTGCTGCAGAGGTCTGAGGCGAATGCCAGCCGTGCGGCCACGCGCATGCCGAACGCAACCGCCCGGCCGTGTGACACGCGGAAGCCGCTGGCCGATTCCAGGGCGTGCCCGGCGGTGTGGCCATAGTTGAGGATCGCGCGCGGCCCCTTCTCGCGCTCGTCCTTGGCGACCACCAGCGCCTTGGCCGCGACGCACCTGAAGACCACTCGCTCCAGCGTGGCCTTGTCGGCGGCGACCAGTTGCTCGCGTTCCTTCTGCAGCAGCAGGAGCAGGCCTCGATCCATGGCGACGGCGTACTTTACTACCTCGGCGAAGGCGTCTCGGTAGGCGGCCGCAGGCAACGTGTCGATTGAGGCAAGGTCCGAGATCACCGCCGAAGGCTGCCAGAAAGCCCCGATCGCGTTCTTCGAGCGCGTCCCGTTGACTGCCGTCTTGCCGCCGATGCTGGAGTCGACCATGGCGAGCAGCGTGGTCGGGACCCCGACCAGGCGCACGCCTCGCTGCCAGACGGCCGCGGCGAGACCGGCCAGGTCTCCCACCGTCCCCCCGCCGACCGCGATGACGCACCCTCCGCGGTCGATGCGCTCGCGCTCGAGGAACGCCAGCACCTCGTGCAGCTGGGCCATGGACTTGGACCGCTCGCCCGCCGGAACCGTGTGGATGGCGGTTTTGTGGCCCGACCGCTTCACCGCCTTGGCGACCACCTTCATCGCCCAGGGGCGCACGTTGCTGTCGGTGATGATGGCGACGCCGGTGGGGTCCAGGCGCGTCACGGCGGCGCGGAGCTCCCGCTGCAGGTTGGTCCCGATGACCACCGGGTAGCTTCCCGAAGCCGAATCGAGGATCAGTCGGACCATATCTTGAGGACCTCCGAAGCCACGACGTCGGGGGGCCGATCGCCGTTGACGACGTGCACCGCCTCGCGGTAACGGGGCAGTCGGACGTGGAGCAGCGCCTCCAGCTCGTCGCGTGAGCGTCCCACGGCCAGGGGGCGGTCGGTGGTGCCGCTGGTGCGCTGCCAGATGGTCTCGAACCCGCAATCGATGAAGACCGTGACGGAGCGCTCGGTGATGAGGCGCCAGTTCTCGTCGTCCAGCGGCGTGCCGCCCCCGATCGCAACGACGGCCCCGGGGGCGAGCGCGGTGGGCAGGAGGCGCGACTCCTGGGCCCGAAACGCCGCCTCTCCGCGGGTCGCGAAGATCTCAGAGATCGACATCCCCGCCTCGCTTTCGATCAGCAGGTCGAGGTCGTGAAACGGGGCGCCCGCGCGCTGGGCGACCAGCACCCCGACCACGGATTTGCCGCAGCCCATGAAACCGATCAGCGTCAGGGTTGGCCTCAGAGCGTCAGAGGCCGCTTGGGTTGGCCGAAACGGGCGGTGCGGCCTGCACCCCGCCGCCACGCCGTTTTTCGGACTGCACGAAGACCTGGTCGCGGAACGTGCCCGGGTTGGGGAGGTGGTCGAGGACCTCGGCGCCCTGGGCCCCGGCCGCATCGACCTCCACGCGGCCGTAGCCGAGCATCCGGCCCAAGACCGACTGCTTGGTCGTGCAGTCCTGAACGCGATCGATCGGGATCACCTTTTCCTGCCGGCCGAAGACGCCGGTCTCGATCTTGATGCGCTGGTCGGTCAGCGTATAGGCGGTTGACTGCCAGCGGATCCAGACCACGATCAACCACAGCCCGGCGAACGCGACCACGGCGAGGGTCAAAAAGGTCCGGAAGTGCACCGGCAAGTTCCAGGCGTTGTAGTTGTCTAGCAGGATCGTGAAGTCCGCCCAGATCACCACGAGGACGAGAACCAGGGGCACGAACAGCGTGCGGATGAAGGTTATCCAGTGCGGATGCGCCTTGAGGACCAGGTTCTCGCCGGGCAGCAGGTTGCTCATCGCCGACTATTCTGCGCCACCGCCGTCATGGCAACTGGAACAACGTGATCAGGGCGCCGGCGGCCAGGTAAGGGCCGTAGGCGATCGTGCCTTTCATCGACCGGCGCCAGATGATGAGCGCGACCGAGACCACACCCGCCAGGAAAACGCCGTAGAAGAGCGCCTGGACGGTGGGCAGCGGGCCCAGGAGGAGGCCCATGAAAAGCGCGAGCTTGACGTCTCCGAAGCCCAGGGCCTCAGCTTTGAAGATCGCGGCGCCTACCAAGGCGATGAGCAGGAAAAGCAAGCCGGCCGCGAGGCCGGTGGCGATGCCCGCCCACCACGGGTTGCCGAACAGGCTGACTACCAGCGCCAGGACCATCGAAGGGAACATCACCCGGTCGAGGATCAGGCGATGCTCGAAGTCGAAGAAGATGACCTGCACCAGCACGAGCACGAACAGGCTGCGCAGGGCCAGCAATGGAAGTGGCGAGACGCGCAAGGCGAACGCCGCGAAAAGGGCCGCGCTCAGGACGATCGGTCCGTAGACCTGCCAGGGCAGGCTCCCGGGCTCGAGCTCCTCAAGCCGGGCCAGGCGCACCGACCCCCAACGGACGGCCCAACCGGCGGCAGCGCCGAGGATCCCCCATCCCAACGCGAGCAGGATCGAATTCACGGCTCCAGAGTCTGGCGCATCGCATCGAGCGGCGCGGGACGGCCCGTCCAAAGCTCGAAAGACCCGGCTCCCTGTGCGAGCAGGATCTCCCAGCCGTCGGCGGTGCGTAGACCCAGCGAGCGCGCCTTGCGCACCAGCGGCGTTCCGCCCTTGACGTACACGAGGTCGATCACGGCCCCCGCTTTCGGCAGCGCGTTGGGCCGCAGGGGCATCTCGTCGCGACGCCCGAGTGGTGTGGCATTGAGCAGAAGGTCCGCGGATCGAGCCTGCGCCGCGAGCTGCGGGTCGTCCCAGGCCAGGACCCTGCCCGGCACGTCGGCGTGATCCGGGTGGCGCACGGCGAAGGTGAGGTGCGCGCCGTCGAGGGCGACGCCCGCCGCGCGGGCCGCGCCACCCGCCCCGAGGATCACGACGTTCGCTCCCCGGGCCTCGACCCCGACCTTTGATACGGCCGCGCGGATCGCCGCCACGTCGGTGTTGGAGCCACCGAGCCGCCCCTCCCGGTTCACTATCGTGTTCACCGCGCCCGCGCGGATCGCCTCGGGCTCGAGGGTGTCGAGATGCTGCATCACAGCCTGCTTGTGCGGGATGGTGACGTTCGCGCCCGCAACATCATGCTCGCGAAGCATCGCCATGGCGGCGGGAATCGCCTCCGGAGCCAGGTCGAGCAGCTCGTAGGTCCAGTCGAGACCCAGTTCGCGAAAGGCGGCTTTGTGCATGGCAGGGCTTCCCGAATAGGAGATTCCCTGCCCGAGCAAAAAGACTTTCAGCTTCCGCTCACGCCGTACTTCTGTATGTCGCGCTCGAAGTCCGATTGGTTGGTCTCGAAGTGGGTCACGCCCTGCCGATCGGCGAAGTAGAAGAGGTAGTTGGTCTTGGGTGGGTTGATGCACGCGAGCAGGGCCGCCTGGCCCGGATTGCTGATCGGTCCCGGCGGGAGCCCGACGTGGGTGCGCGTGTTGTAGGGCGAGTCGAGCGTCAACTCGGCCGCGGTTGGTTCGGGCGAAAGTCTTCCAAGGGCGTAGAGAAGCGTCGCGTCGACCCCGAGCGGCATGCCGATCTTGAGGCGGTTGTAATAAACGCTGCACACGTTTCCACGATCGCTCGGGTTGGTCGCGTTGGCCTCGCGGTCGACCATCGAGGCGAGGATGACGATCGCCTGCAACGATTCGGCAGGACGGTTCGGGGTGGCCTGCGCGATCTGGGCTTGCAGGTCCGTGGAGAAGACCACGCCGAACTGGTCGAGCTGCTCCTTGATCAGGCCGCGGACCCCGGCCGCGGGATCGATCTGATACGTGTCCGGGAACAGGTAGCCCTCATATGGGAAGTCGGCGCTGGCCGGCTGCCTCGGCAGGAAGGCATACGATGCGGCCCAGCTCG
>DATLUC010000158.1:0-3683 GCA_035533335.1 Candidatus Baltobacterales bacterium | reverse complement strand
CGGGCTTTACAACCTGGCCGTGTCCAAGCCTCTGTACGCGAACCTGTACGCCTCATGGGTGGAGATGCCGGCGCTGCTCAAGTTCCTCGGCGACCGCAAGCTGAGCGGCAGCGTGATGATCCGGGCCGCGGCCGGCACGGGCGTCATCATGCTTGCCGGGGGCGAGCTTGCAGGCGCTTACACCAGCGAGTCGCGTGACATCGCCGATCAGCCCGACCGCGCGCTCGCCCTGTGCGAGGACCCCAACGCAATGATCGAGATCAAGTCAGCGGCCGCGACCAGGCCTCCACCGCTCGATGTCGACGAGGTCCTGGCCGCCCGGCGCACCGATAGGAACACCCATCCACCTCAGGCTGCTCCGCCCTCGTCCGCGCCCCCGCCGGCCCCACCTGCCGAGCCGGTCGCCACGACCTGGCCTGCTCTTCGTGTCATGCCGCCCGCCACACCCGCAGTGGGGCCGGTCACGGCTTCCTACGCAAGCATCCCGCGGGACACCGCTCCGCTCCCCACGCCGCAGACCCAGCCACCGGTGGCGGCCGCGCCAACGACGCCCCCCGTGCCGGCTGGACCGCAGCTGGATTGGGCCGCGATCGTGGTCGAGCTGCAGGCGATGGCCGAGGACTCACTCGGCAACCGCGCTCGCAAGGTCAAGGAAGTTCTGGGCGGCGCCGATCCCTCCCGGGCGGGTATCCAAGCGGCGATCGACCAGATCGCAGGCATCTCGATCCTCTTCGTCGACTCTTCGCGGCTGGAGCACCTGGCGCAGGACATGAGGGCTCGGCTGAACCCGATCTGAGCTTGTTCGGAATTTGCGGGCCCGAGGAGCTGCTTAAGGTGTCTCGGCGCGCTGGCGGCGATCGACATGGATGAATTTCTGCGCGATAGCTAACCATCCCGCCGCCGACACTCGATGTCGCCACGGCGCCCGTGTAGCGGAGCGCCAGAGCGGACTGTGTGAGTGCACACCAGGCCTCTGTCTGGGGGCATAGCGGCTGTGAACCAGTGATGGGGATCCGGATCGGGTAGGTTGCGCAACTGGAGCGCTGGTGAGCAAAGGTGACCGGCTAATGCGAGGAGTTCCTGATGCCGGTACTGGCCGCCGAGACCCGGGACTCACGCGTCTGCCGCACGGCGTGTGCGAGCATCTCGAGCGCCTCCTGCGTTCCGAACAGCCGCTCGAGCCGCTGCTCGACGCCGCGCACCGAATGCGGCTCGAAGGCCACGGACATCGGATCTCGTTCTCGCCCAAAGTCTTCTTGCCCCTAACCCAACTCTGCCGCGACAACTGCGGCTACTGCACGTTCGCCAAGCCGCCCAAGCCCGGTGCCCGCGCCTTCATGACCGTTGACGAGGTGCTCGCCGTGGCCCGAGCTGGGGCCGCGGCAGGTTGCTTTGAGGCCCTCTTCACGCTCGGCGACAAGCCGGAGCGACGCTATCGAGTAGTCCGGCAGGAGCTACAGGCGATGGGATTCGATTCGACGGTCCAATACCTGGCCCATGTCGCGGGCCGTGTCATGGAAGAGACCGGTCTGATCCCCCACGTGAACCCAGGCGTACTGGCGCGGGATGAGATCGATCTCCTGCGCAAGGTCTCGGCCAGCCAGGGCTTGATGCTCGAGCAGGCCTCGACTCGGCTGCTCCAGCGTGGGCAGGCCCACTGGGCAAGCCCAGACAAACAGCCACAGGCGCGGCTGGAGATGATCCGGTTGGCCGGTGAGCTCAAGGTTCCGTTCACGACCGGGCTCCTGATCGGTATCGGAGAGACCCTGAGGGAGCGGGCGGAGACGATCGCCCGGCTGGCCGCGGTCGCGGTCGGCGAGCACGTCCAAGAACTCATCGTCCAGAACTTCCGAGCCAAGCCCGACACGCTGATGGCACGCGCGCCGGAACCGGACATGGAGGAACTGCTGCGCGCTATCGCGGTAACGCGTCTTGCCTGCGGGCCGCAGGTCAATATCCAAGGCCCGCCCAACCTGGCGCCAAACGACTACGCGCTGCTGGCGCGGGCGGGGATCAACGACTGGGGCGGCGTCTCCCCGATCACGATCGACTACGTCAATCCAGAGGCGCCCTGGCCGCAGCTGCCCCGCCTCGAGGCCGCCACCCGGGCCGCCGGCTCGCAGTTGGTCGCCCGCATGTGCGTCTACCCGGAGTACGTGCGCGACTTCGAGCGGGCCCAGCATTGGCTCGATCCGGCCGTGCTCAAGCGCGTCCTGCGCCATTCCGATGGGGAAGGCTTCGCCCGGACCGGGAACTGGTGGCCGGCCGACCGGCTGACGCCACCCGCGGTCTTTTCACCAAGTCCGATCCGGCCGGAGATCAAGGCCGCTCTTAGCCGCGCCGAGCGCGGGGTGCGCCTGGAGGAACGCGAGGTCGAGACCCTGTTCACCGCTCGCGGCGACGAGGTTCGGGCACTGGCACGGCTGGCTGACGAGGTGCGGCGAGAGGTCAACGGAAACGTCGTCACGTATGTCATCACGCGCAACATCAACTACACCAACATCTGCTACTTTCGCTGCCAGTTCTGCGCCTTCAGCAAAGGCAAGCTGGCCGAGAACCTGCGCGGCAAGCCCGAACTGCTGAGCGTCCGCGAAGTTGTCGACCGCTGCCACGAGGCGGTGGCTCGCGCCGCCACTGAGGTGTGCATGCAGGGCGGCATCCACCCCAGCTTCACGGGCGATTTCTACGTGGAGCTGCTGCAGGCGATCAAGGATGAGCTACCCGACCTGCACGTCCACGCCTACTCGCCGCTCGAGGTCTTTCAGGGCGCGCAGACCGCTGACCGCACCGTGGCGAAGCAGCTGCGACTCCTCAAAACGGCCGGCCTGGGCAGCTTGCCAGGCACCGCAGCCGAGATTCTGGACGACAGGATCCGCAAGTATCTGTGCCCGGACAAGATCAACACCGCCCAATGGGCGGAGGTGATTCAGGAGGCTCACCGCCAGGGCCTGCGCACCACCTCGACAATCCTGTTCGGCTCAATCGACGGACCTAAGAACTGGGCACGCCACCTGATGGTGCTGCGCGACATCCAGGACAGGACCGGCGGCTTCACCGAGTTCGTACCGCTCCCCTTTGTGCACATGGAAGCGCCGATGTTTCGCAAGGGCCGAGCCCGCCGAGGCCCAACCTGGGAGGAAGTCGTGAAGATGCACGCGGTGGCACGGCTGGCGCTGCGGGGCGCCATCGACAACATCCAGGTGAGCTGGGTCAAGTGCGGGCTGGACGGTAGCCGGTTGATACAACAGTGGCGCCAATGACCTCGGCGGAACACTCATGAACGAGTCGATTTCCCGCGCCGCCGGCGCCTCTCATGGGCAAGAGGTCACACCCGACCAGATGCGCGCAACCATCAGTTCGATCGGGCGCGTGCCCGCGCAGCGGACCACCACCTACAGCATCGTCAAAGTCTTCGACGCCGTGGCGTAGACGGTCTCGGCCGATTGGAGACTGCAATCTTCCGTCGAAACTGTCGACCGATTCACGCTTCAAGGGCCGGCCTGGACGGGAGTGGTGAGCGCAAGAAGCGATTGGCGACGTTCCTAGCAGCCCGTCCAAGTAACCGCTGAATTCGGTCGCCCATGCGAACGCATGGATGGGAAACTTGGGGTGCGATGCAGAAAACGTTCCGCCCCTACGACCCCGACCAGCTGCTGCTGCTGCCGCCATCGGTGCGTGATTGG
>DATLUC010000157.1:0-4459 GCA_035533335.1 Candidatus Baltobacterales bacterium | reverse complement strand
GTGTAGTTGCGGCGCTTGCACACGCCGCAGGCGAGGGTGATGATGTCTTCCATAGCTGTCTCTTTGGCTGGGGGTGGAAAAGAAAAAGCCTAGGTTCCCTAGGCCCTGTCAATAGTAGCAGAGCGCCGGCCGGCAGCCTCTACAACGGCCTATCGGGGCCAAGCCCGCCGGCGGCCGAGCCATATGATTCGGTCGATGGCCCCATCGACGGTAGCCGTTCTCCATGGTGACCAGACCGGCGAAGAGCTGCTGCTGGAGGCCATGCGCCTGCTGGAGCCCGGCGTGCTCGGCCTGGACATCGAAAGGCGCGACTTCGACCTCTCGCTCGACGAGCGGCGCAAGACGCGCAACCAGGTGGTACTGGATGCCTCCGAAGCCCTCCGCGATTGTGGCTTCGGCATCAAGGCCGCGACCGTGACCCCGGAGGGGGCAGGCGACGTCGGCAGCCCCAACGCGATCTTGAGAAAGCAGATCGACGGCCGGGTCATCGTGCGCACGGGCCGGCGTATTCCAGGCGTCAGGCCACTGGCGGGCGTGCACGCCCCCATCTCGGTGATCCGCATGGCCGTCGACGACGCCTACGGTGCCAAGGAATGGCGCGAGGGCCACGATCTGGACGAGTGGGCGTACCGCACCGAGAAGATCAGCCGGCGAACCTGCCGCATAGTCGCCGAGTACGCGTTCAATCACGCCGGACGGATCGAAGCCAAGGTCTTCGGCGGCCCCAAGTTCACCGTGAGCCCGGTCTACGAGGGGATGTTCAAAGAAGAGCTCGACGCCGCCGCGGAGCGTCACCCCGAGGTCCGTTACAACCCCCAGCTGATCGACGCCACCTACGCCTTGCTCCTGGCGACCACCGGCGAGTCGCTCGTCATCCCCGCGTTGAACCGCGACGGCGACACGCTGTCCGACCTGGTGATGCAGATGTTCGGAACTATCGCCGGCGCGGAATCGACCCTGCTCGCGTTTGACGACGCCGGCGCCGTGACGGTAGCGATGACCGAGGCTCCGCACGGGACGGCTCCGGCGCTGGAGGGCAAGAATGTGGCCAACCCCATGGCGATGATCCTCGCGGTCGCCTCGCTCCTTGGCTACATGCCGGGCGACCCACCACGCACGGCCTCGCGCGCCATCTACGAATCAGCGCTCGAGACCGTCTCCGATGGCGTCCGGACCGCCGACCTCGGCGGCCAGGCATCCACCACCGGTTTCATGGACGAGGTGCTGCGGCGGGTCCGGACCAAGATCGACGTCTGGAGCTCGCTGGCGGACATCGAGCGCTAGCCGGCCGCCGCGCGCTCAAGCGGCGATTGGAGCCTTAGGCGGGGCCGCGCTTTTGGTCTGAGCCGGCAACGAGAAGTGAAACTCGGATCCCAATCCCAACTGGCTCTCGAACCAGATCCGGCCACCGTGCATCTCGACGATCTGGCGCGCCATCGGAAGGCCCAGTCCCGTGCCGATGACCTTGCTCGTCGGGTTGTTTGCACCCCACGCGGCGACCGCCTCGCCGATGTCGTCCACCGCTATGGTGGCGCTGTCGCCGCCTACCCGAAAAGTCACCCACGCGACAAAACCGACCACCGTCACCACGCTGGCAGCAGCCGCCCACAGGAACACCCTTTGTTCCCCGCTGGCGCTCACGTGCGCTGGCCGTAAAGCTTTCAATACCTGCCCGAAAGTAAGCGTGGCGCTCGGGGCCCCGGCAGTCGCCGTTCCGTTGGCGGGGCAGCCGACCATCCGTTCACATGGGCTGGCGAGAGCCGCTGAGCGTTAGACCGTGATCCTCTTGAAGGACTCGGCGTAGCGGTAGCCGCCACGCTTGCCCACCTCGGCATGCCGCTTGCGCATGAACTTCTCGAAGTCCCACTCGCGACCAGGCTTGGCGACCTGGCTCTTGTGCTTGCGGAGCGCCTGGATCTTGCGGTCGAGCGTCGAGCTGATATCGACCAGGTGGTCGCCGGATGTCCAGAACGGGATCCAGACCTCTTTGACCTCGTGTGGCTCCAGCCCTTCTTTGAGCAGCGAGCGGAAGGCGCGCGGGTTGCGTGAGTCCGGGTACACCGCCGCCATGGTCGCCTCACCCACGGCCAGGTGGTCGGGGTGTGACCCGCCCATCGGGGCGTCCAGCACCCGGCCCGGGATGTGGGTGATGACCAGCTCCGGCTTGTGCTTGCGGATCATGCGCACGATGTCGTGCCTGAGCTTGAGGTCCGGGGAAAGGTGGCCGTCTTTGTAACCGAGGAACTCGACCTTCTTGACGCCCAGCACGCGGGCCGCCGCGCGCTGCTCCTTCTGGCGGATCGCAACCAGGTTCGCGTCCTTCTGCTTGGGATCCTCCCCGCCCTGGGAGCCGTCGGTGACGATGACGTAGGTCACTCTAGCCCCGTTGTCGGCGAGCCGGGCGATCGAGCCGCCGGCGCCGAAATCCGGGTCGTCGGGGTGGGCGGACACCACGAGCACGCGATCGAACTTGGGGGTCTGAGAGTTGGAGCGAGACCTGCTCCGAGGGACCGGCTTCTTCGACACTTTCTTCTTTGACACTTCTTTGAATCTAAGCGATCGGCCAAACCGGCTGTTCCATCCGCCTCTCAGCGGCGGGTTCTGGCCGGCGCTCCCAACGACGCCAGTGGGATCGCCTGCTGGATCGGTTTCCACAACCCCTCCAGCTGTTCCGGCGTCAGCTTGTTGCGCGATGCGATGACTCGCCCGCCGAACGCGGCCGTCTTCACCGCCGCCCAACCGTTGCTGCCCGACAGCCTCATCGGGACCGTCACCACCGCAGCGAGGGCAGCAGCCTCCTCCCCCGGTCGCGCGCTGCCGTCGGACAGCGCCTTCGACAGTGCGTTCGACAGGTCGTCGCTGATCTGCCAGGCCTGCGACAGGACCGCGCACTGCGTGGCGCCGAGGCGGCCGATCGCGGTCACGTAGCGAGAGACCATCGCGCCGAGGGACCTCGGGCTCGAGACCGGGATCGCTGAAGAGAACGGCGCGTAGGAGGCCGCGAACTTGATCGCGGTCAGCTGGTGCCGACGGACGAGAGCCGATACCGCGTGCCACGTCGCGACAGCCTCATCGTCGGAGCGGCCGCCAAAGAAATCGATCAGCGCCGAACCCGCGTTGACGAGCGGGGCCACTGCCTCCTCGTTCGCCTCCGGAGCGTCGGCGGCCACCCTCTCCCACTCGGATTTGCCCAGCCCGGCAAGCTTGTGGGCGAAGCCCCCGCCGTTCAGGTGCTGAAGCGGGATCGTCTCGGCGAATGGCGCGTACATCTGGTCCACCTGCTCGTGCGTGAGATGGCCGTGCGCCTCTGCGGCAAACCCGGCGCGCTCGACAGCCGCGAACGCGCGGCAGCGGGTGAAGGTGTCGAGCTCGCGGGTGCCTTCGATGGCGGCCAGGATCGAGCGGACGACTCCGGCCGGCTCGGCGTTGCCCTCCCGCGTAACGCTGGCGACGAGCTTGCGGCGATCGATGACGCGCAGCCACTGGATGGGCGTCATCTCGGTGACCGCCTTGATGAACGCCGCCACCTCTGCGCTGTTCGATCCGTACGGGGCCGGCGTTTTGACCGCGGGCGTGGCCGGCACGCGGGCTGGCCCGCGCGTCCCCTTGATCGATTTGATGGCGCCGCTGACGGCCGCACGAACTCGCTCCGCGGCGGGCGCCTCCGAGCTCGGATCGAGGGATTCGAACGGGATCGCAGCCTCGAGCGGCTGCCACAGCTCGGCGATCTGCTCCTGGGACAGCTCACCCAGCGACCCCAGGACCCGGCCGCCGTGGACGGCGGTGCGCACGGCAAACCACCCAGAGTCGCCCGGGAGGTGAGCCGGGATCACGGTCATGGCGGCCATCGCCGCCGCCTCCTCGCTCTTGACGTGGCGGTTCTTCGTCACCCCTTGCAGGAGCGCGCGCGAGGCGGTCGGGGCGATCCGCCACCGGTGGGCCAGCGCTTCGCACTGCTCTTTGGTCAAAGCTTCGATCGCCCCGATGAACCGGCGGGACCTCGGGTCGAGCACGTCGGCGCCGGATGCCGGGATGAAGGCCGCAAAGGGTGCGTAGTGGGCGACAAACTTCAGCGCCGGGAGGTGCGACCGCATGACCAGGGCGGACATCGCCTGCCAGGCCGCCACCTGCTTCTCATCGCTCTTCTTGGCCAGGGTCTCGAACAGGACCTCGCCGGCCCTGGCCATCGGCTCGGAGATCCGGGCGTCGTTGGTCCTGATGGCGCCCTGGATCGAACGCGCCGAGTCGGACGGCTCTCCGGTGCCCTCCTTTGACACCGACAAGACCAGCCGCCTCACGGCCAGCACCTGCCGCCACTGCCATGGGGTCAGCTGCGCTGCCGCGCTGATGAAGTCCTCGACCTCGGCTGTGTGGGGGCCGAAGCGCCGAGAGGCGTCGTCGTTGGCCCGTTGAATGCGTCCGAGCAGGCCTTGCGAAGCGGGCACATCCCTAATTTTGG
>DATLUC010000156.1:0-25344 GCA_035533335.1 Candidatus Baltobacterales bacterium | reverse complement strand
TTTGACGACGGCCTGTGGGAGAGGGAGGCGCCCAGCCACGTCAACAGGACTAAAGGATCGAGGCATAGACTTGAACCAGTTGCGGGCGATCTCTAATAGTGGCTGTCAAGATCTCGCGATGATCTTAGGCGTCTAACCCGCCAGCTACCAGTTGCCGCGCCCACGGGCCATGAGCTTGGAGTCTGTTCCTCAGGCACGCTGCGCAGCGCCAGTCTTCTGAACGAGCCATGGCATTGTCCCTACAGGTCTGATAGCCTCTTGGTGCGCTTGCGGGCGAAAGAAACCGTGAGGCTAACGGCGCAAACCGTTATGGGAAATGGCCCGATGGCCGTTTCTGAATTCAAGACAAGAGGTCGATCAAAGGTTCGAGCTCGAAAACCGTTATGCGTCACTGGCCCATCGAGAGTTCGAATCTCTCCCTCTCCGGCAAGATGGCAACCGCGCCCGGATCCGAGTAGGTAGCCGACCGTAGGCTCTCACCAACCTTCGAGAGTCATGCCCAGCCGCACCGACCGGATGTACACGGAGCCATTGCCGATCGGCCCTAAGTGCCACTGGGCCATACATCAAACCGCTGTCAAAACTGCTGTCAGGCGCTGCTCTGGTTGTCCGACCGGTGACACACAACTGAGAAATCTGATCGTTTTGAGATCAGAAACGGGGGTGGTGGGCCGGGACAGAATCGAACTGTCACAGCTTTCGCGGCGGTTTTACAGACCGTTAGGCTCGCCAATGCCCAGCCGACCCACGTAGGCCGCCGAAACCGGCGGAAACTAGAGGCTAATCGTAGCCGAACGCCGCGCGATCCCCGAACCCGGGCCGCCGCCGCTCTAGTAGATGAAGCCCACCAGCTTGCCGCCGAGCTGACCCGGCTTGATCGTCCGCTGGTCGATCACGTCGAACGCGACCCAGTTCATCTCGGACACGACCCACGAGCCGTCCGGGTTAACAGCCTCGACGTATGCCACGTGGCCCGCCCAGCTCTCCCAGGTCACCATGATCGAGCCGACCTTCGGCGTCGAGCCGACCGAGTAACCCTGGGCAGCGGCGTTGGCGTACCAGTAGCCCGCGTCACCACGCCAGGTCACGTTGCGCTTGGTGGCCACGTAGTAGGTGCACCACCCGACGGGGAACCCGTTTGCCGTGTACGGGCCGAGGCAGCACCCGAGCACCTTGATCGGGTAGGCGGACGAGGTGACGCCCGACCGCTGCAGGATCTGCCAGATGGTGGGGGGCGGAGGGAACGCGCCGCCGACGCCATTGGGGATGACCAGGGTCATTCCGCCGACCAGCTGCGGGCTGCGGAGGCGGTTGAAGTCCAGGATGACCTGCGGATCGACCTGGTACTTGGCGCCCAGGGCCGCCAGCGTGTCACTACCTTTGGCCGTGACGACGATACCCGGCACCGGCGGAATCAGGATCTGGTCGCCGGTGGCGACCGCGTCTGACGACATGAGGTTGGTGTTCGACCATCGGATCTGGGACACGGTAACGCCGAACTTGGACGCGATCGCTGCCAATGTTTCGCCCGGCGCGACCCTGTAGGTGAAGGCGGTGTGGCTGATCGGGGCGGCGGTCGGGATGGAAACCGGCTTGATGATCGTGCTGTAGCGGCCGAGCGAGACGTCGCCCACGCTGCCGCCCTGGCTGACGACCACGGCCTCGGCGTTCACGGCCCCCAACCTGGCTGTGAGGTAGGTTGGGAAGTGCTTGTCCATCGAGGCATAGCTCGACATAGCGACCGCTATCCCAAGCACGATTGCATGGGTCAGGTAACGATGAACTCGCATGCCTACCCCTAAAACCTACGAATCCGCCCGCGTCGGGTGGATCCCCCAGAGAACCGGGTCACCCTACCAGACCGCCGGCGGGCGAGTCAACCCGCTAGCGCCGTTCCCAGGGACCCGGACGGGCGCGACGGCGACGGCCCGGCCGAACTCGATTCGAATACGCGCTCGAGGACGCCAGAGGCTCCTCCGTCGAACAGCAGTTCGCCCACTCAATCTTTGCCGGACCCGGCCGAGCAGCCCATTCATGGTCCAGTTCAACGGTGGAGGGGTCTGCTACTTGCATCGCAGCACCCGTCACACGTATTCACGTATTAGTGACGCGCGCGCGAAATCCGGCGCGGACCGCCCGTCCCTAGGATTGACCTGTGAGCCGCCTGCACACGCCCGTCTGCGACCTGCTCGGGATCGAGGTCCCCATCCTCCAGGCGGGGATGGCCGGCTGCACGACACCGGAGCTGGTGGCGGCCGTGAGCAATGCGGGTGGGCTGGGGATCATCGGCGGACGTGGCATGACCGCCGACCAGCTCCGCAACGACATCCGCCGCGTGCGTGAGCTCACCACCCGCCCGTTCGGCGTCAACCACATCGTGTGCCTGCTCGACAATGCGGCGTTCGAGGTGACGATCGCGCAACGGGTGTCGGTGCTGTCACTCGCGTGGGGTCAGTCGAGCGACCTCACGTATCGAGCCCACGACGCTGGCCTCAGGGTGATGCATATGGTCACGAGCCCGGAGGAGGCAGGCCAGGTCGCCTCGGACGGCGCGGACGTGGTGGTCGCCCAGGGCTATGAAGGCGGCGGCCACGTGGGCCACATGTCGACCCTCCCGCTCGTGCCCCAGGTCGTCGACGCCGTCGGCTCCGTGCCGGTGGTGGCTGCCGGGGGGATCGCGGACGGCCGCGGAGTCGCGGCAGTGCTGATGCTGGGCGCGCAGGGAGCCCTGATCGGCACGCGGTTTCTGGCCACACACGAGGCGCGCGCGAGGGGCCGCTCGAAGGACGTGATCCTCAACGCGCTGGGCAGCCAGACCCTGGCGAGCAAGTTCTACGACGACGTGCTCGACATCGTGTGGCCCGGCTCGGTGGTGCGCTCGATCAGGCACCCCCTGCTCGACGAATGGGCCGACCGTCCCCAGGAATGGAGCCTGGCTGCCGGCCAGCTGCGGCCCGACCTAGAGGCGGCGCTGGCGTCGGGCGACTTCGTGCTCGCGGGCGAATCCAGCGGGCTCATCCACGACATCGTGCCGGCCGGTGAGCTCGTCGAGCGGATCGCCCGCCAGGCCGAAGAGGTGCTGGAAGCCGGCTACGGCCCTCCGCGGACGTAGATCGTCTGGCCGGACACGAACCCGCAGTCCTCGCTGCACAGAAACGCGATCACCGAAGCGATGTCCTCAGGCCGTCCTACGCGGCGCAGCGGCGTCTGCGACGCCGCGCCCTGCTTGAAGGCCTCGTAGTCGACGCCCATCCGCTCCGCCGTGGCGCGCGTCATCCGCGTGTCCACGAAACCGGGCGCCACCGCGTTGACGTTGACGTTGAACGGCCCCAGCTCGATGGCAAGCGTGCGGGCCATGCCCTGCAGACCAGCTTTCGCGGTGGAGTAGTTGGTCTGTCCTCGGTTGCCGAGGGCCGAGGTCGACGAGAGGAAGACCATCTTTCCGTACTTCTGCTCGACCATGTGCTTCTGCGCGGCGCGGGCGCAGAAGAAACTGCCCTTCAGGTGCGTGTCGATGACCGAGTCCCAGTCGTCGTCCGTCATCTTGAAAAGGAGGTTGTCTCGGGTGATGCCGGCGCAGGCGACCAGGATGTCCAACCGGCCCAGCTCCTCCACGGTCCGGGCAACCATCGCCTCGACCTGCTCGCGACTTGTGACGTCGCAGGCGACGGCGAGACCGTTGAGCGGGCGCGCCACCTCTTCGGCGGGCGCCAGGTCCATATCAGATACCGCGACCCTGGCCCCTTCGGCATGAAGCAGCTGCGCCGTGGCGGCTCCAATTCCGCGTCCACCTCCGGTGATCAGCGCGACTCGACCGTCAAATCTCATCGTGTCTCCGTGTCGAAGGCGGCGCCTCCGTCCTTCCTCGGGTCCGACGCGCCATGCAGGTAACCGTCGCGCTCGGCCACGATCACCTGCGGGCGGGCGAAGTATGAATCGTAGTTGAGGGTGCGGCGGTTGACCTTGTAGCCCATCGCCTGGAGGCCGTCGCAGACCACTCGGGGCACCCGCGCCTCCGCCTGCACGATGTCGCCCTGGAAATCCACGCGCGGAGCGCTCACCGCTTCGACCGGCGACATCTCGTGGTCGATGACGTTGACCAGCACCTGCAGAACCGCGGTGACGATCTTGGTGCCGCCCGGCGCGCCCAAACAGACACGGAGCTTGCCACGGTCGAAGACCATCGCCGGCGTCATCATCGTCACGCGCGTCTTGCCGGGTTGGATCGAGTTCGGCGTGCCCGGCCGCGGGTCGAAGCAGTTCATGTAGTCGTTGTAGCCGAAGCCGAGCCCAGGGGTGACGACGCCACTGGCGGAGCCGAGGGTGTGAGTCAGGGACACTGCGTTGCCCGCGTCGTCGACGACGCACACCTGCGTCGTCTCCGGCCGGTCGTGTGCACGCGAGGCGGTAGCCGCGACCTCACGCGCCTTGGCCGCGTACTGCTTGTCCGCGAGCGCGCCGCTGGGGACCTCGACGAACCGGGGATCGGCGACGTGGAGCTCGCGGTCCGCCACCGCCCAAGCCATGGCCTCCACCAGCAGCCGCGCCGCCTCCGTGCTCGGCCAGCCGTGAGACCCGACCTTGTAGCCCTCGAGGAAGTTCAGCATCTGGAGCAGCGTGAGACCACCCGCGGGCGGCCCCGCCGCCAGGACCTGAAGGCCCCGATAGGTGCCGCGTATGGGCTCGGTCACGTGGACCTGGTAGCCGGCGAGGTCTTCCCTGGTGATGTACCCGTCGTGGGCAACGAAGTCGGCCGCGATCTCGTCGGCGATCTCGCCTCTGTAAAAGGCGTCCGGCCCTCCCGCGGCCAGCCTTTCGAGGGTTCGCGCGTAGTCGGCCTGCACCATCCGCTCGCCGATCGCGTAAAGCTTGCCGTCATGCGTGTAAATCGCCTTCGCGGCGGGGGTGGCCTGGATGCGCTGGACGTTGGGGACCACGTCGGGGCCGTAGTCGGTGGTCCAGTAGCCGTGCATGAAGCCGGTGACCGGAAAGCCTTCGCGCGCGATCGGGATGGCCGGGGCGATCGCCTGCTCCCACGAGATGGTGCCGAACTGGGAAAGGGCCGCGTAAAGCCCTGCCACCGTGCCGGGCACGCCGACGGACTGGTAGCCCACGTCGTTGACAAAACCCTCGAGTACGTAGCCGTAACGATCGGCCGCCTCGCGGAGGAAGATCCCCTCCCACTGGTCCTCACGTGCCCGCGAGCCCGCCGTCGCATAGAACTCCAGCAGCGTGTCACCGGCCTTCGGGCTGTGAAGCAGCATCGCCCCACAGCCGCCAATCCCGCACATCTGCGGGTCGATCACGCCCTGCACGAACGCGCAGGTCACGGCGGCGTCGACGGCGTTGCCCCCACGCCGCATGACCTCGAGGCCGATCTCGGCCGCCTGCGGCTGGGGACAGACGATGATCGCCACCTAGCGTTCCGGCGTGTCGGCTTCCAGCACCAGGCGTTCGGAATAGCGCCAGATCCCGATCGCAACTGCCATCACCAGGATCAAGCCGACCAGGATCAGGAGCTGGATGCCCTCCGGGTTCCACTGGAAGCTCGCGTTGGCGGTCAGGGTGAGCACCCGCCGGATCCCGGCGATCAGCCCCACGATGAGGAACGGCTCGGCGGCCAGTCCCCGCTCGCGCACGGTGATGCGGAGCGTGTGCAGGAGCTCGGCCACCATCAACAGGACGAGACCCTTGTCGAGCACCGTCAGGACGATCGCGTACGGGTCGGGCGCGCCCTGCAGCGCCTGGATGGCCGACTGGCCGGCGCTGACCAGGAGCAGGATGGCCGCGACCGCCAGCAGGACGGCGACGACGAGGTAGATCCCTTCCTCGAACCGCTCGATCATGTAGACGGCTTTGGCGCGCAAGCTCGCTAAATCCTAGGGCTAATGGTTGTGCTCGTCCGGCTGCGCGTCGGGGTCGTGCGCGTGATGGTCGTGCGCCACGTGACCTTGACCCGGGTGGGCCATCATGCGAAGCATCTCCGGGCCACCGGTGCGCACGAAACGGTAGAACATCACAGCGATGAGTGCGATGAAGACAAGGTTGAGGAACGTCGTGTAGTTCCAGCTCGGTGATGCCGTGAGCGCAGCCACATGGAAGTGCGCCGGCGTGAGGCGGAGAAGGTTGAAGGCCACGCCGACGAGGAAACCGGCGAGCGCCATGGCCGCATAGGAGACGAGCAGCAGATAGATGCTCATCCGGCCGCCGTAGTACTTGCGGTAGATGTTGATGATCGGCAGGATGATCAGGTCGGCGAAGATGAAGCTGATCACCCCGCCGAAGCTGATTCCTCCGTTCCAGAGCACGGCGGCGAGTGGGATGTTGCCGACCGAACAGACGAAGCTGATCATCGAAAGCAGCGGTCCGACGAGCGGCCCCCAGAACGCGTTGACGGTTCGGTTCGACGTGAAGAAGAACGCGTGCCAGAAGCTCGTCGGGACCCAGGCGGCGAGCGCGCCCGCGATCAACAGGCCGGCGACCAGATCGACGTAGATGCTGTAGGCGTCCATGAAGAAGTAGTGGCTGATCGCCGTGTAGGCGTCCGCGTTGAACAGCCTTCGCAAGAAGGGGCCGCCGGCGACCGACATGTCCATCTCGCCATGGCCTTCCATGGTCGAAGCCACGATGCCCTTATCCGCCTGCGCCTGCGCCTCGGCGACCATGCGGTCGCGAAGCGTGAGCTTGAAAAGGACCCAGAGGATCGCGGCCATCAGGAGACCACCCACAAACTCGGCGCCGACGAACTGCCAGCCCAGGAGGATGAGCAGCACCAGCCCCAGCTCGAACACGAGGTTGGTCGACGCGAACTCGAAGATGATCGCGTTGACGAACGAAGCCCCTTTGCGAAACAGGCTGCGGGCCAGGGCCACCGCCGCGTAGGAGCAGCTCGAGCTGGCGGCGCCGAAAGCGCACGCAAACAAGAAACCCCGCGCATCTGACCGGCCCAGCGCACGGGCAACGGCCTGCTTGGGCACCAGCGCCTGCACGATCGCGGACAGCACGAAACCGAGCGCCAGGGGCCAGAGCACCTCCCAGAACATCTCGAAGGCTGCCATCAGCGCGGATCCGGTCGCATGCAGAAGAGGCATCAACTCTTTCTTAATCCCATTCTGAGTGGAGAGTTAAGTCTCGCGGTCGACGGCAAGACAGCCGTCGCCGGCACGTTTTACGCGCCAAGTGGAACACATGGCTGTGGGGCCACGGACGGAGTTGCGAAGGTCGAAGCTGCGCGGCCAATCGCTGGTCGAGGCAGCGATCTCGCTGCCGGTGGTGCTCCTTCTGGCGCTCGGGGTCACCGACATCGGACGCGCCTTCTACTACCGCGAGTCGGTAGCCAACTCCGCGCGGCAGGCGCTGCGCATTGCGGTTTCGGCATATCAGCAGAGCACGGCCGACGGCGTGTGCGCCGGCAGCGGCGGCGGACCGGTTGCGGTGACCGTCGTCTCATCGATTCCTCCTG
This sequence comes from Candidatus Baltobacterales bacterium, assembly GCA_035533335.1. Taxonomy (GTDB): domain Bacteria; phylum Chloroflexota; class Dormibacteria; order Dormibacterales; family Dormibacteraceae; genus DATKSS01. The sequence continues at coordinate 17,882 of DATLUC010000156.1, read as the reverse complement.
CGGGAGGTTCCATCACGACGATCGCCAACCAGGCCGCGCTGGAAAGCTCGAGTGACGGTACGCCGGCGGGCTCCGTGCTCGCGGGCGCGGCCATCAGCGTCACGTTTCACTGCTTGAACAGCGCGGCCGTGACCAACGCCACAAGCGTCAGCGAAGCTCCGGGCAACCCTGGCTCCGATTCGATCACGGTGACCATCACCAAGCGCATGTCCGTGATCACACCGCTCTTGTGGCCGATCACCGGCTCGTCATTCCCGATCACGGTCACCTCCTCGCAGCGGAGCGAGTACTGATGGTCGTCACCTCCCGCAGAGGGCGGCGCGCGCGGGGCCAGGCCCTGGTCGAGTTCGCGCTCGTCTTTCCCATCCTTTTCTTCCTGCTCGCCTTGAGCATCGACCTGTTTCGAGTCGACTGGGCGACGTCGACGGTCGCGGAGGCGGCGCGCCAGGGCGCGCGCCAGGCGGTCGCCAACGAGGATCCGTCCGACAACGCCTTCGGCGCGAGCTCGGGCGCGTGCTCGGGCACCACCCAGACCCCGTCAGCCAACGGCAGCGGATGCCTGAGGGACGCGCGCATCTTCGAGACCGTCGTCTCGGTCCTGGGCGGCTTCAACCGAGGAGCGACCCTATACGAGGCAGTGCCTGCCGCATGCCCCAACCCGGCCGTGGGGGCTGTGTCGGTCTGCGTCTATCCGGGCGAGCAGGGCGCAGCCGGGGTATATGCCGGCTGCACTGCGGCCCGCAGCGCGCTCGGGCGCGATCCGATGCCGGGGGATCTCGGGTCACGCGGCGCCGAGTACCAGAGCCCGCAGTACAAGGGCTGCTTCGAGATCGTGGTCACCGTCATCTACCGGTACGACACCCTGGCGCCATTCCTTGGGGGTGCCGCGCCCAATTTCTTGCGCATCGCATCGTCCACGACGATGCTTGCGGAGTACTGACCATGAGTCAGGCGACTCGCCAATCGCAGCGTGGGCAAGCGATCTTGATCACCGGCGCGATGCTGGTCGCGCTGACGATCCTCGGCGTGCTGGTGTTCGACGCGGGGCTCGGGATGTCTGATCGCCGCAACCTGCAGGCGTACGCCGATGCCGCCGCCCTCGCCGGCGCCCGGTCATACGGCCCGGGCGGCAACAGTGCGCACTGGGTCGCCATGGAGTACCTGGGATCTTCGCTCGGATTCGGCCTGCCCACCGGCTCGTGCGCAAGCCCCGCGAGCTGTCCGGCGGGCTCGTACACCATCGCCGGCTACACAGTCACCCTGATCGACTCCTGGCGCGTCAACGGCATCCTCGACTACCCGAGCGTCCTCGACGTGCTGATCTCGCACCGCCAGCCCAGCATCTTCGCGCGGATGATCGGATTCAACACGTTGACGATCGCGGCTTCTGCCCGAGCCACGACGCCCGGGCCACAGATCAACGGCGCCGCGTACGCCGTCGCAGCGGTCAGCGGCGACGCGATGATCAACGGAGGCGGCGCCGCCTTCCAGACGGTCACCGGCCCCGTTTACGCGTACGGCTCGTTCGGCGCCAACAACGGCCCGCATTCGACAGGAGTGCCGTCAGTACAGACCAATTTCGACGGCACCGTCTGCCCCGGCAGCCCGGCCAATCGCCTGGACAACGGCGGTGGGAGCAACGGGCTCAACTTCCACACCACCGACGGCAACCCGATGCCCGAGAACAGCGGCATCCCGCCGCCGACCAACTACGACAACGCGTCGCCGGTGCCTGCCGCCCCCACGCCGATGTACTTCTCGGCGGCCGCGGCCCAGGACGGAAGCGGGAACTGGATGCCGGGGATCTACAACGGGTTCGCGCCCAGCGGCGGAAAGATGAACGGTGGCGTCTACAAGATCATCAACTCACCGAGCCTGGCCCTCGGCAGCATCACCAACACCATCCACACGCCGTCGGGCACGTCTGACCCCGCCGGCGCGGTGGCCATCGTGCTCGATTCGTCTGACACCGGCGCGCTCGACCTGAGCCAGGCGGTGCTCAACGGCCTCGACGACCTCAACCCACCCGGTTACGTCGGCGTGCGCGACCCGATGGGCACGCACAACTTCGTGGTCTGGGGCGGAAATGGCGCGAACGCTTATACGGCCGGGATCACCATCGGACCGCACGCGGGCACGGACATGAGCGGGATCATCTACCTGCCCAAGAGCCCATACGTCAGCGACGGTAACTCGAGCCCGCAGTTCACCGGGTCGGTGATGGTCGCGAGCATGACCGTGCAGGGCGGCGGCAACGGCCAGCAGGTGTTCAAATGGGTATGCGGGCTGAACGCGATCGCAGGCCAGCCTTACCAGGGAGGGCTCGTCCGCTAGGACTCGGGCCGCTAGCCCGGCAGCTCGATCGTGAACGTGCTGCCGGCCCCGGGCTCGGTACGGACCCGGATCGTGCCGCCGTGGCGCTCGACCACCCGCCTGGCGATCGCAAGCCCGAGACCGCTGCCAGAGTCGCTGCGCTGAAACCTGTCGAAGAGACCGGGCAGGCGGTCCTCGTCGATCCCGGGTCCGCTGTCGATGACGGCTATCTCGGGGCCGCTCGATCCCCTGTCGACGCGCAGCCTGACCGCGGCGCCGCGGGGGCTGACCCTCACCGCATTGTCGACCAGGTTGGCGACCGCCTCGCGCAGGAGGTCCTTGTCAGCGCTGATGCGCGCCGGCGCGCCCACCTCGTTGACGAGGCCGACGCCCGACGTGCCCGCCTGCGCGGCATAGGCGCGAACGATGTCGGCGGTGAGCTCAGCCAGGTCGACGAGCTCGCAGCGCAAAGGGACGTCTTCGTCCGCGTGGGCGAGCGCGCGCAGGCGGCCCAGCATCCTTTTCATGCGCTCAGCCTCGGCGACGCTGTCCACGATGGCTTCGCCGGCCACCCCACCACGGTTGGCCCGCATGAGGATGGATAGGTTGGTCATGATCGTCGCCAGGGGGGTCGCGACCTGGTGCGAGACGTCGGTCAGGAAGCGGCGCTGCGCGGCCAGCACTGCTGCGAGCTGATCGTTCGCGTCGGACTGCGCTTTGATCGCAAGGTTCATCCGGTAGATCAGAGGGAGCACGATCAGCGGCAGGGGAGCGGCGAGCGGAGCCTCCACCGCAAGCACCGACAAGGTGACGGCGCAGGCGCCCAGGGTGAGCAAGGCGGGCCAGGTGGCCAGGAAGACGTTATTCAGCAGCTCGCGGTACGGGCGCCGGGTGTGCAGCGCTCCCGGGAGAACGGCCAGGGCCAGGTTGACGACCACGTAAATGAGTGCGGCGGCCGTGGCCCTGAGATCTTGAGTGGCGTCGACGTCACGGCCGATCGCACCAACCAGCGCGGCGAGCGCCGCGGCGATCAGCACGGCGCCCGAGTTGATCGCGGCCTCGAACCAGGTACGGCGAACCATCACATTGGCCGCCATGACGCTGAGGGCGGCGACGGCCGGCCCTATCCCGGGAGGCAGGAGCAGGGCAGCCACCAGGCAGGGCAGCGCGCCCAGGTTGACTTTTTGCTCAGGTCCGATCTTGACCGGAAATCTCTCGGCGACGATCACCGCGACGGCGCACACTGGGACCAGCGCCCACCTCCAGGCTTCTGGCGGCGCAAAACCCCCCTGCAGGGCGGCAAGCACCGCGAGAGCCGCGCCTCCGATCGGGATCGCGACCACAGCCACCTTCAGCGGCGTTGACAGGTCCGCGAAACCGGGCCTCATCTGAGCTTTCAGCTGATGGGCACGTCGAGGTTCAGGGTGGTGACCACTCCCCCTTTACCAGCTCCCTCCGAGCTGACCTGGTAGCGATTTTCGGAAGACACCACCTGGGCTTTTGAGACGCCGCTCGGAATCCAAACCTGCACCGCGACGAGCGTCCCGCCGTGCCCGTCAGGAACGGCGCTGGCGTCCTCAGTGATCTGACGCGAGAGGTGCAAATACTTTGGAGGCAGGTAAATCATGTTGTTGACCGTGATGTTGTGGCCACCCGGCGTCACTAGCTCGATCGGCGGGTCCGTAAGACACCATGCCACGTTCGCGGAGGCGGTCGCCTGTCCCGCCACGAGCATCAGACCCGCCGCCAGCGTTCCCACCACCAACCTCTTCTTCATGTGCTCCACTCCTTACTCCGGACTGAACCTGTAACCGATGCCCCGAACCGTCTGGATCAAGCGCGAACCGCCACCCGCTTCGAGCTTTTGCCGGATCCTCGAGATGTGGACCTCGAGCGAGTTCGACTCGGGGCCGGTCGCGACCGCCCAGACTGCTTCGGCGAGCTGCTCATACGTCACGAGCTGGCCGTGGCTTCGCATCAGCGCCGCCAGGATGCGGAACTCGATCCCGGTCAGGCTGAGCTGGCGGCCGGCGCGCGAGGCCGTGCCCTCGCTGAGGTCGACCACCACGTCGCCCGCGACCAGGCGGGCGCCCCCCTTCCCCCTGTGGCGGCGGATCACCGCTTCGACCCTGGCCATCAGCTCCTCCAGGGCGAAGGGCTTGGCGATGTAGTCGTCGGCGCCCGACTTGAGGCCGGCGATGCGGTCGCTGACCGATGAGCGGGCGCTGATGCCGACCAGCGCGGCGTCGGTCTCGGCCCGGAATGCCTCGAACAGCTCGGGGCCGTCATTGTCCGGGAGCATGAGGTCCAGGAGGACCACGTCAGGGTTCCACTGCCGGACCAGCTCCAGCCCCCGGCTGGCCGAGTCGACGGCGCGGACGGTATAGCCTTCCTCTCCCAGGCCGGTGGCGACGGCACGGGCGAGACGCCGGTCGTCCTCCACCAGCGCGACCTTCCACTTAATGGTCATGCGGACGGAATTCTCCCACGGAACCCTCGCCGGTCGGCCCCGCTATCCGTAACTTGGACGGCGGGCGGCCCGTTGCTAACAGCGTGGGCGCGACGCTATGAGCTGGGCGCCGGTGCCGCCGCGCCGGCTGGCGCTGGCGGCGGCCGTCATCCTCGCCGTCCTTATCCCCAGCGTCATCACGCTGTGGGTCTCAACCCCCTCAACGGCCGACATCCAGGCACGGGTCCAGGAGGCTGTGGCGAAGCATGGAGCGACGGTCCTGCGCCCCGACGAGGTCCCAAGCCAGCTGTCCGAGGCTGTGATCGCCACGGAGGATGAACGCTTCTACTCCCACCATGGGGTCGATTCCATCGGCCTCGCCCGCGCGCTGCTGTATGACGTGGCCAACGTTTGCCTGTGCCAGGGCGGATCGACAGTGACCGAGCAGCTGGTCAAGGACGTCTACCTGGACGGCTCGGACCGCGGCTTCAACAAGATCGTGGACATGGCCCTGGCGCTGAAGGTCGAGCGCGTGATCGGCAAGCGGCAGATCATGGCCGACTACCTGAGCGAGATCACCACCGGTCTTGGCCGGTTCGGGGTCAACCAGGCCGCCTGCGCCTACTTCCAGGCGCCCCTGGGCGGCTTGACCCTGGGCCAGTACGCACTGCTCGCCGGCGTCACGCAGGCCCCTTCGATCTACGACCCGACGATCAACCCGGACGCAGCCATGGTGCGGCGCAGCCAGGTGCTCCACGCGATGGTCTCCGACCACTACATCAGCGCGACACAGGCCTCTGCGGCGGAGCAGGAGCCGGTGCTGGACCTCGGGCCGGGCCGGCCCGGATGCGCCTGAGCTCTGTCTTCTACTAGTTCAGCCAGGCCATCGGGGAGGTGGCGTCGAACCCGTCGTTGGTCGTCACCTCGATCGGCTTGATCACGGGCGCCGGCGGTGCGACGGTGGCCGAAGGCGACGGCAGCGGGCTGTTGTGCGGACCGCCGGGCGTCGGCGTGGGAACCGGTGTCGGACTGGGCGGCGGCGGAGCGTAGGCGTCCTTGGGGAGCCACCACAGCTGGAATGGACCGTCCGCCACCCCGGGCGCCAGGTAGGCGATCCCCGAGCCGTCGGGCGCCCAGGTCGGCTGGGCCACCATCTGGTCGGTGACCACGTTCTGGCGAGGGCCCAGCGTCGACCCGTTCCACGATGCGATGGTCAGGTACGAGACCTGCTTCACGTACGTGCAGATCATCGCGATCTGGGTGCCGTCGCCCGACAGCGCAGGGTTTCGGCAATCCTCCGCCTGGGTGGTGAGAGCCCTGCCCACGCTGTTGGCGCGGTTGGTGTACCAGAGCTGGCCGGTGGGCCGGCCCTGGTCGTCGTAGGTGTACTTGGTGTAGATGATCCCGCCTGACACGGGGAGCGCCTGGACGTCACCGCCCGGGACCAGGTTGGTGTTGGTCCAGGCATGAGCTTGGCGAATCCCCCCGTTGACCGGCATGGCCCAGATGTCGAAGGAGATGAGCAGGCAGCCAGAGCACTTGCCGCCGTCGTAGGTCATCCACAGGGTGCCGCCGTCCGGACTCAGCCGGGGGTACAGCGACCAGTGATTGGAGCTTGGATCTCGCATCCCGAGCCGCCCGGCGTTGCTGGTGAACTGCCTTGTCGGCGTGCCGTAGCGGTTGAGCTGGTACACGTCTGAGAAATAGCCCCCGTTCTTGACGGCGAGCAGGTTGTTGCCATCCGGCGTCGCGGTCGGCTCGCTCCAGCCGGCCTCGGCCGTCAGCTGGTGGAACCTACCTGAGCTGAGGCTGTACAGGGCGCCCGACTGGGCCAGGTAGAGGGTGCCGGGCAGGACCAGCGCCTGCACGCGCGGCGTCGCGGCAGTCGGTTTGGACGGCGGCGCGGCCACCTTCGACTGCCGGCTGTCCAGGACAAGGTAGCTGCTGACCCCGGTCGCCAGCATCAGGACCGACAGCCCGATCGCCAGCAGAATCCTTGAGATCACGGGAAGTACCTGTGAACCAGCGGCAGGATCAAGCTCCAGTTGGCGACCACACTGTCGCCAGGACCGCCGCTATGGGTGTACGGAGGAAGCAGGACGATCTGCTGGATCGCGTCGGGATTGTCGAAGCTGGACGCCAGAGGCAGCATCTCGGTCACGCGCGAGACGCTGATGCTCGTCTTCAACTCGCCGCCGATGGCGGCCGCGATCGCAGGAATGTCCTCGGGCGCCAGCTGCTTGGCCTTTTGCCGGATCGCCAGCAGCACCTGCTGCTGACGCTGGGAGCGGCCGAAGTCGCTCTCGAGGTCGCCATGCCGCGAGCGGACGTACTGCATCGCGTGCACGCCGTCAAGATGCTGTGGCCCCGGGAGCACGGCGATCCGTTCATATCCGTACGGGGAGTTGCTGAACACGTCTTGCGGATAGAAATCGTCCAACACGGGATTGCTCGTCACGACGTCGATGCCGCCGATGGCGTCGATCACCTTGATCAACCCGAGCAGCCCGACCCAGATGTAGTCGTCGACGTGGACGCCGAAGTCTTGCTCGACGGTCGCGATCGCAGCGCCCGCTCCGCCGTACGAATAGGCGCCGTCGATCTTTCCTGTGCCTCCGGTCGAGAGCGGCACGTAAAGATCTCGCGGGATGGACAGCATCGTCACTGTCTTGGCCGCCGGCCTGATCCTGACCAGGATCATCGACTGGGTCAGGACGTGGTCGGAGGTGAACTTGGAGTCGTCATCGGAACCGAGCAGCAGGACCGTGAAATCGCTCGTCGCCGCAGGGTTGCTGGCTGGTGTCGGGGTAGGCGTGAACAGGAGCTGCGCGGGCGACGGTGATGCGATCTTCACGACCTGACCGGTGGCCTGGTAGGCCGTCATCGCCGCCGGCAGGAAGTAGGCGAACCCGCCGGCCACCGCCGAGAGGGCGACGGCCAGCACGCCGAGGAAGATGGTGTGTAAAGGGCTTAACCGCCGGCGAGATGCTCTGGCGCGGTGCCCCGGTCTGGAGCCGAGTGGCACGGGCAAGGATTCTACCGCGGGGTGCGGTTTGCCTTTGTAAGTAGGTTGTTAAAGCCTTTGAAGAGCCGAGGCCATAACGCGAACTACCGATGGAGAGCGATCTGGACCGCCTTGACGGCGAGAAGCACGATCGCCAGGACCAGGTAGCCACTGAGGGTGAGCATCGAGATCCTACGGGCTAAGGACCAGGCCGGCCTCTCCAACAACGCGAGGCCTGGCATGCGCCAGTTCTCGCGATCGGCTCGCGAAACTTCCGGTTGAGGCGCTCCCTGCCGCCCGCTCAACATGAACCAGGCTCCTCCCGCCGCCAGCGCGACGCCCATGATTACGGCCAGCACCACGACGAGCTTGCTGACGTCGACCGATGGGAAGACGGTGGAGATCACGAGGACGAGTGACAGCAGAAGCAGGACGCTGACGATGAACGCCGCCACCGCGTTCAACCAGGCCCTGTTGACCCAGGGTCCGAGCACGGCACGGTCGTTGCACAAGAGGACGAGGAACACCGTCGCGCTCGGCAGAAGGATTCCGGCCAGCGCCTGAACCGCCGTGGTGATCAGGCCCAGCGGCGCATTTGGGATCAGGACGATGGCTGCCGCCACAGCCACCATCGCCGCGTACGAGGCGTAGAAGAGCTTGGCGTCTCGAATGCCGCGATGCAGTGAATGCCTCAGGCCGAAGATATCGCCGAAGGCATATGAAGTGGCGAGGGTCACGGCGGACGCTCCCACGATCGAGGCGTCGAAGAGGAGAAGAGCAAAGATCGTCCCTGCAAGCCCTGAGATATGCGAATTGAGTCCGCGAGCGACGTTCAAGGCGTTGCTGAAGTTGCCGAAGTCGCTGCTGCCTGTGTAAGCCGACGCAGCCGCGATCATGATCGCCGATGCTCCGATCACCACGACGATGGCGCCCAGGACCGTGTCGGCCTTCTCGTACTCCAGCCAGCGAGGCGTGATGCGCTTGTCGATCACGTTCGACTGCTGGAAGAACAGTTGCCATGGCGCCACCGTGGTCCCCACGATCGCGATGATCAGAAGCGCCGCGTTCGATGTGAACCCACCCTGAACGCTGGGCCGGACAAAGCCCCTGAGCACTGCCCCTCCGCTCGGATGGCTGAGCACCAGGAGCGGTAGGACCAGCAGGCTGGCAAACAGGAAGACGAACATCGCGCGCTCCCAGCGCCGGAAGTTGCCGCTGACCGTGATGCCGATCAGGAGCAGCGCCGCCAGAGGCACGACGAGATACGCGCTGAAGCCGAAATATTCGCCGGCGTACCCAATGCCGATGAACTCCGTGCTGATCGTTAGGAAGTTCAGCAGGAAGAGATCGCCGACCGAGAACCATCCCCAGAATCGGCCGAACCGTTCCTTGATCAGCCTGGCGTGGCCGACGCCGGTCACGGCCCCCAGGCGGACGACCATCTCCTGGTTGACGATCAACACGGGGATGAGCAGCAGCAGGGTCCAGAGCAGCGAGTAGCCGAAATCCTGGCCCGCCTGTGCGTAGGTCGAGACACCGCCTGCGTCGTTGTCTCCAACCATGACGATGATCCCCGGGCCGACGATCGCGGCCAGCGTGAGGAGCCGCCGGCGCCACGTGCGGCGGGGCGCGACGTCGCTGAGCCTGATGGTGCCGAACGCCCCGTGGATGTCCCCAAGGTGGGCCTCATCGAGGACGGCTGAGGTTGGCTTCAAGCGCGAGTCCTTGTCGATCGGCTCGCGCCCTGACATCAGTCGATCAGACTCCGCTGCTCGCTTCGGCCCGGTTGCGCCAGTCCTCGGGTACCAGTGCCTCCATCAGGTCGTCCACCGAGATCGCACCGATGAGGCTGCCGGTGCCGTCCGTGACGCCGAGCGCGGTGAGGTTGTAGTCGGCCATCATCAGAGTGACGTCCGCGAAATCGGCGCCGGTGCGCACGGCGCAGTTGACGAGGCCGAGATCCTCCACCGCGCGCGCCGGGGCGGCTCTCACCAGGTCCACCACGGCGACGCTGCCGAGGTAACCCCCCGCCTCATCGGTGACGAAGACCGTGTTGAGCAGCTGATGGGGCGATTTGTCGTCGACCCGTACCGCTTCCAGCGCCATCGCGACCGACGAGCCGCGGACCACCCAGACGTAGTCCGGGCTCATCATGCCGCCCGCCGTGGTCGGGTGGTACTGCAGCAGCTTGCGCAGCTTGTGCTGCTGCGCCGCCGACATGTGGTTCAGAACCGGCAAACGGCGCTCCTGGTCCAGCTCCCCCAGGAGATCCGCCGCATCATCCGGCGCCATGCGGTCGAGCACGCGCGCCGCCTCCTCGTTGGATCGCAACTTCAAGAATTCGACCTGGTGCTCGGCGTCCAGCTCTTCGAACACGTCGGCGGTAAGCTCGGCATCGCCCTCGACTGCGTGGATGATCTCCTCGCCCTCTTCGTGCGAGGCGCCCTCGACGATGTCCGCGATCTGCGCTGGATGCAGCCTGCGCAGGCGCTGCAAGGGCATCAGCAGCTTGGCGGTGGGCACGTGACCGACAAAAGGCTGGACGTCTTTCCAGTCGAGCAGCACATGGCGCCGCAGGTCCGGCCGGCCGCGCCTCGGAACCAGGCGCCGCAGCATGGCCTGTGGGCTGCGGTCGATCCCATGCAGGACCCAGCCGTCATCGCTGGGGGCAAGCACAAGGTCGTGCGCCTGCACGATCCGGCCGCGCGCGACGTCGACCAGGTGGCGACCCAGCACATCCGCCGCGAGCAGCACCTCGCCGGCTCGGCGCTGGAAGGCCGCAGTCTCCAGCGCCGGCGCCTTGAGACGCACCCCCTTCGGATCGAGCTTGTCGATGAGCTCGCGCGCCACGAAAACGTCCTGTGCGCCGATGCGCACCATCAATCCTTTGACCGGCGGGTACTGGCCCTCGGCCAGCTTGACGATGAAATCCTCCACGCGGCCGACCTGGCCGCCGTCCGGCGTCAAGACCGGGCTGTGCAGCAGCTGGGTGACCATGATCCGGCGTTTGTCCCGGCTGATCCTGGGATGCTCGGTCGTCGCGTCTCGGCCTCTGTCATTCATCGATCTACCTCTTTGCCCAACCTCGTTGACTCGGTCAATTATGGCCTCGCGCTGCAGGCACCGAGCCGGGTGCGGCCCTGTGCGCAGCGTCGGGGCGGTGCCGCCCGGTGCGCTGCAGTTACGATCGCCACAGTGAGCGACGGTGTCGAGCGTTACCGTGAAGAGCTTCGCCAGCTGGAGAGCTGGGAGCCATACCTCCACAAGCACTCGGGTCTAGCCGGTCCGCGGGCCAACCTCGAACTCGTGGCGGCGGTGGCCGAAGAGGCCGACGCGGACCGTCTGTGGCGGCTGTCCGCATCCGGTGACGAGTTCCTTGCCCTTTGCGGCACCGCGGGTCTCGGGCGAATCGCGTTGATGGAACCGGAAACGGTCATGACCTGGCTTCATGAGCTGGCCTCGGACCCGCGCTGGCGTGTGCGCGAAGGCGTCGCCCTCGCGCTCCAGAGATTCGGTCGCGAGAACATGGGACGGCTGCTGGCGGAGATGAGGTCGTGGGCGAACGAGGCGCCGTTCGTCCAGAGAGCGGCGGCCGCCGCGTTGTGCGAGCCCGACCTGCTCCGCCACCCCGAGGATACGGTCGAGGTGTTGATGATCCTCGACCGCATCACGAAATCGCTTGGCGCAGCGACGAACAGGAAGGATGAAGGGTTTCAGGCTCTTCGCAAAGCGCTCGGCTACTGCTGGAGCGTCGCAGCAGCCGCCTCGCCCTCGAACGCCCGACCTTACATCGAGAAATGGCTCCAATCGACCGATAAGGACATCGCCTGGGTCATGAAGAGTAACCTCGGCAAGGCGCGCATGGCCGGTTTCGCCGGCGATGCGGAGACCCCGGCCAGGCACGTGACACGAAGCCGCAAAGCGTCGGGCGCAAAGGCCAAACCTCGCTCCGCAGCCGAAGGACACGCTCCCCGCTCAGCTTCCTGAGCGCGGGTCAAGGAAGCTCGCGCCAACCACCGGATCATCCTCGGCGCATGATGAGAGCGTTCCCGACATGGCCAAAGCTGCAGGTGACCGGACTACCTCCGCTGTTCCGGACGTGACACGTGCGAAGCCGCTCGACGCGGAAGAGCTCCGTCTCATCCACGCGTACTGGCGCGCTGCCAATTACCTGTCCGCCGGCCAGATCTACCTGCTTGACAACCCGCTGTTGGAACGACCGATCCGCCTCGAGGACATCAAACCCCGTCTGCTGGGGCACTGGGGCACCACGCCCGGTCTGAACCTCATCTATTCGCACGCCAACCGCGTCATCAAGAAGCGCGATCTCGACGCCATCTACATCATGGGCCCAGGGCATGGCGGCCCCGCCGGAGTCGCAAACGCGTATCTCGAGGGCACCTACACCGAGTTCTACTCGGACATCACCATGGATGCGGTCGGGATGCGCAAGCTGTTCCGGCAGTTCTCGTTCCCGGGCGGCATCCCAAGTCACAACGCCCCTGAGACGCCCGGCTCGATTCACGAGGGCGGCGAGCTCGGTTATGCGCTGGTCCACGCGTACGGCGCCGCGTTCGACAATCCCGGCCTTACCGTCTTCGCCATCATCGGCGACGGAGAAGCCGAGACGGGTCCCCTGGCGGCGAGCTGGCACTCCAACAAGTTCCTGAACCCCGCACGGGACGGCGGGGTGATCCCGATCCTCCACCTCAACGGATACAAGATCGCCAACCCGACCGTCCTCGCCCGCATCCCCGAGGCCGAGCTCACCGATCTGCTCGAGGGCTACGGGCAGAGCCCGGTGTACGTGACCGGTGACGATCCCGCGCTCGTCCACCAGCAGATGGCGGCCGCTTTCGACTGGGCGCTGGACGAGGTGGCGCGGATCCAGCTGGCGGCGCGCTCGGGCGGCGAGAAGGCACGCCCGCGGTGGCCGATGATCGTGCTGCGCACGCCGAAAGGCTGGACGGGCCCCAAGACCGTGGACGGCCTCCAGATCGAGGGTACGTTCCGGGCGCACCAGGTACCGGTAACCGATTTCGCGACCAGCCCAGACCACATCAAGATCCTCGAGGACTGGATGCGGAGCTACCACGCTGAGGAGCTGTTCGACCGATCCGGCCGACTGGTGGAGGAGCTCGCGGAGCTCGCGCCGCGAGGCCGCCGGCGCATGAGTGACAACCCGCACGCCAACGGCGGAGAGCTTCTCAAGGACCTGCGGCTGCCCGATTTCCGCGATTACGGCGTCGATGTCGAGAAACCCGGTACGACGACCAGCGAGGCGACGCGCGTCCTCGGCGCCTATCTCCGCGACGTAATCAAGGCCAACTCTGACAACTTCCGGTTGATGGGTCCCGACGAGACCGTTTCGAACCGCCTCGGGGCGGTACTCGAGGCGACCGACCGGGCGTGGGATGCGGAGACGGTCCCCGGCGACGACCACCTCGGACCCGACGGGCGCGTGATGGAGATCCTGAGCGAGCACCTGTGCGAGGGCTGGCTGGAGGGCTATCTGCTGACCGGCCGCCATGGTCTTTTCGACTGCTACGAGGCGTTCATCCACATCATCGACTCGATGTTCAACCAGCACGCCAAATGGTTGAAGGTGACGCGCGAGATCCCATGGCGCCGTCCGATCGCGTCCCTTAACTACCTGCTCTCGTCTCACGTCTGGCGCCAGGACCACAACGGCTTCTCCCACCAGGACCCCGGATTCATCGACCACATCGTCAACAAGAAGGCAGAGGTCATCCGCGTGTATCTCGCCCCCGACACCAACTGCCTGCTCTCGGTCGCCGACCACTGTTTGCGAAGCCGCAACTACGTGAACGTCATCGTCGCCGGCAAGCAACCCGCCCTCAGCTACCTTTCGATGGAAGACGCTGTCGCGCACTGCACGCGAGGGCTTGGGATCTGGGATTGGGCCAGCACCGACGCCGGTCGCGACCCGGACGTCGTGCTCGCATGCGCCGGCGACGTGCCGACGCTCGAAACGCTGGCCGCCGCCGACCTCGTCCGGCAGCACCTCCCTGACGTGAGCGTGCGGGTGGTCAACGTCGTCGACCTGATGAGGCTGCAGCCGCCGAGCGAGCACCCCCACGGCCTGCGCGACGCCGAGTTCGACGACATCTTCACGCGCGACAGACCGGTCATATTCGCCTACCACGGCTACCCGTGGCTGGTCCACCGGCTGACCTACCGGCGCACGAACCACGACAACTTCCACGTGCGCGGTTACAAAGAGGAAGGGACGACCACGACGCCGTTCGACATGGTCATGCTCAACGACCTGGACCGCTTCCACCTCGTGACCGACGTCATCGACCGCGTGCCGGCGCTCGGCTCTAAGGCTGCCCATGTTCGGCAGAAGATGACCGACCTGCGCCTGCACCACCGCCAGTACACGCGCGACCACGGCGAGGATGCCCCCGAGATCCGCGACTGGACCTGGCCGTACTAGGCTTGCGCGTACTGGTCGTCAACGCCGGCTCCAGCTCGCTCAAGGTCAGCCTGGTGGATCCCGGCGACAAGGTCCTGGTCGAGGACGAGTTCGAGGTTTCGGAGGGCCGCCTCGACGAGGCCGGGCTAGCGACCGCGGTGCGCGCGATGGAGGGCGTGGAGGCGGTTGGACACCGGGTCGTGCACGGGGGCCCGCGATACACGGCTTCGACGCGTATCGACCACGAGCTCATCGCCTATCTCGTGAGCATCAGCGACCTGGCCCCACTGCACCTGCCCTCGGCGCTGGCAGGAATCAGCTCGGTGCGCGCATTGCTGCCGAGGGTCCCGGCGGTGGCCTGCATCGACACTGCGTTCCACTCGGGCATGCCGGCGGCGGCCTCCACCTATGCGATCCCGAAAGAATGGCGCGAGCGCCATGGAATCAGGCGGTACGGCTTTCACGGCTTTTCTCATTCGTATGCCTCGCGCAGGGCGGCTGAGATACTTCGGCGCCCCGCCTCGGAGCTGAGGGTCGTGACCTGTCACCTCGGCTCCGGCGCGTCGCTCGCGGCAGTGGCGGGCGGCCGCTCGGTGGACACCACCATGGGATTCACTCCGCTCGAGGGATTGGTCATGGCGACGCGGTCTGGCACCGTGGACCCCGGCATGATGCTCTGGATGCAGCGCCACGCCGGGACCGGCGAGGCGGAGATGTCGGAGGAGCTGGACCATCGCTCCGGGTTGCTTGGACTCGCGGGCACCCCAGACATGCGCGAGGTGCTGAAGCGCATGTCCGCCGGCGACGATGCGGCCGCGCTCGCCTTCGACGTCTACATCCACCGGCTCCGCGCCCTGATCGCAGCGATGGCGGCCGCGATGGGCGGGCTGGACGTTCTCGTCTTTACAGGAGGTGTCGGAGAGAACTCGCCGCCGGTACGCGCCGCGGCGGTGTCCGGACTCCGCTTTCTCGGGCTGGAGATCGGGCCGACGCTCAACGCGAGCCTGCTCAACGACGCGGACATCAGCGCGCCGGGCGCCAGGGTGGTGACTCTGGTGATCAAGGCTCGCGAGGACGTGGAGGTCGCTCGCGAGGTGCGCCACGTTCTCTCAGCCCCGGAATAGGCACCTCCCCATTCGGCCCAGAAGACCACCTTCCCCACTCTCATGGGAAGCGGAGATTCAGGTCAGCCGCTTCAGCATGTCGATGTTGGTCGGCACGTAGCCGAGCTTCTCGTACAGCGGCCGGGCGGCCGTGTTGTGTCCGAACACGTGCAGGCGGATGCTTTCGAGGCCCAGGCGTCTCGCCTCTTTCTCGAGCTCGAGCATCGCCTGCTCCGCGTACCCGCGACGCCGGAACTGCGGATAGATCTCGATGTTGTAGATGAACGCAGACGGTGCCGGCTTGTGCAGCGCCTGGAACCACACCATTCCGACCGCTTCGCCGCCACCGGCGGGGACGACGTTCCACAGGTGGTGGTCAGGCGTGGCGAGACCGTCGGGCAGCAGGCGGTGGTGCTCCTCGCGGCTGCGCTCGAGCGCCTCTTCCTCGGACCACCGGCCGGTGCGCACGTGCTCTGCTGCGTAGCCGGCGATGGTCCCAGGCAGCCATGCGCCGAATTGCTCGGAGGTCATGGGCACGAGCTCGATCTTCGCCATGTCGCGTCAGTCTAGATCCGGGCAGGGCTTGCCCAGCGAGGAGGGGCAACGTGACGACACAGGTCGTGACAGTGCATGCCAATCGGAACCTTTGTGGTCTAGGCTGCTGCCGTGAATGTCGAGCCGCCCCAACCGCCGCCGGTCTCACCGGATGGGCGTTTCTGGTGGGACGGCCGCGCCTGGCAGGCGATGCCGACGCTCTCCCCCGACGGCCGCCACTGGTGGGACGGACAGAGCTGGCAGCCGGTCCCGCTCGTGGAGGAGGCCGCGGCGCCCCCGCCCGAGCTCGGGTTCGAGGGACCGGGCCTTTCGGCCGTCGAGGAGACAGGGGCGTACGGCCCGTCGAGCACACCGTTCGTGGGTCCGCCTGCCGGCTACGCTCCTCCGGATATCGCCAATGCCGCGCCGGCCGCATACGGGCCCCCCGCGAACTACGAAATGGCGAGCTCCGTCTACGGTGTCCCGGCCGCTGCCGTAACCCCGAACTGGGAGCTGGAGCCAGCACGGCAGCGGAATCGCCGCAACATCGTCGGCGACGTCGTGCTCTGGGCCGGAATAGTGCTGGGCTTGCTCATCGTCATGTTCGGGGGAATCGACGTCATCCAGCTGCGTTCGGCGCGCTTGCTCCCCACCGACGAGGCGGCAGCGGGAGCGACGATCGGGATCGCGCTGATCATCATCGGCGCGCTGGTCATGTTGGGATGCGGCATGCGCCTCATGGGTCTAACCATGCTGGGTCTCTTTCGTCCCGTACTCAGCGAGCTTGCGATCTTCGGGACACTGATGCTGCTCAGCCTGATCTTCAGCGATGTGTTCATCCTGGCCACCCCTCCCGGCACACTCCCGTTCTACTTTCCCTTGACCGCGGTCGTGACGATGCTCTACAAGTTCTGGCGGGGGAAGTGGCTCGCTGGAGGCGCTCTGGGCTTTTTCTCCTTGCTGTCCGTCTTGCTGCAGCTCCCGTCCGCCGTTGGCTAGCACTCCATTTGCATTCGTAGTGCCCCGCTGAGGATTCGAACCTCAGATCCTCCGTTAGCGGGTACCGGCCTGTAGACGTAAATCTCCCATAGGGACGCCAGGCGAACCGGGCCGGTTAGGTCGTATTGCCGACCATCGCTGCCGGCTGAATGTCAGCTGGCCGGCTTCAGGGTCACCCAGGCGACTGGCGGGCTGTTGACCAACTGCAACTGCACTCCGCCGATGACGGTGGCGCCCCCTCCGTTGGGCAGAGAATCGCTGACCCATTGCAGCGCCTGGTCGGAAGCGGACCCATCAAACGGCAAGCTGGCCGAATCGCCCAGGAACCCGTCGACCACGGTAGGAGGCATGCCAAGAGTTGCAGCCTTGAGGTTGGCGACTCCCATCCCCGGCCCTTCGAGGTCCACCGAAGCCAGCGCATTGCTCGCGGTCTTGGAGCAGCGGCGGCGGGTCCACGTGGGGTGGCTGGCCTTCACCACCACGCAATCGAAGCCCTGATCGAGGTAGAGCTGAAGCGCCACATCCTGGGTCAGGTTGGGGATGACGGCCGTCGGGACGGGCGTGCCCGGCTGCGCCGAGGCCCTGGAGACCCCCTGAGTCGGGCTGGAAGTCGTGGGCGCACCCGCGCCCACGGAGTCTCCTGCGCAAGCGGCGAGGGCAATCAGCAGAACGGAAGCGGCACACGCCCGCGCAACTCCGCCCCTTTTACCGATAGCCCGTCTCATCGTGATTTGAATTCTGCATGCTGGCACCATCCGGCTCGTGCCGGCTCAGAGCAGGTGACGGGCTTGGAGCCCGCCGCGGCTCCGTTCGAGACAAGCTGTTCGCGGGTCCAACGCCGCCGCTCGGCACGCAGAGGATCGCCCGAGGCTGCCGGTCTTACCAACGCCTTGCCTTCCATTCAAGTTCAAGGTGCCCCGCTGAGGATTCGAACCTCAGACCCTCTGTTTAGAAGACAGATGCTCTATCCACTGAGCTAGCGGGGCGGTTGCGTCATTCGCGAGAATACCCGTGGGGAGGGCGAGACATGAATGACAACCT
>DATLUC010000155.1:0-6840 GCA_035533335.1 Candidatus Baltobacterales bacterium | reverse complement strand
GCGACCACCGAGGGCGTGGTCCGGGACCCTTCGGAGTTGGGGATGACCACGGGTTCGCCGCCTTCCATGACGGCGATGACGGAGTTGGTCGTACCCAGGTCGATTCCTACGGTTTTTGGCATATGTCAGCTCTTCCTCCGCGTTCTTGGCGCGTATTGAATGTCTATGACGATCTCTTTCCCCGCCGGTCGCGCCTCAAAACAATCAAGCCCTAGTCTTAATCCAATGCCGATCTTCGAGCTGGACCCCGTGGAGCGGATCTCGGTCGCCGCGGTAGGCGAGCCGGGCCACCGGCAGTTCTTCCTCCTGGCGAGCGGCTCCGGCCGGACGCTGACCCTCGCCTGCGAGAAATCGCAGATCCAGGCGCTGCTCGTCCGCCTGCAGCAGATGATGGAGACGCAGGGCATCGACCGGCCCGAGCGCGTGCCGGAACCGACCCGGCTTGAGCCGGGCGAGCCGGAGTGGCAGATCGGCGAGATTGGCCTCGGCTACCACGAGGCCCGCCAGATGTTCGTGCTCGTCGCCAGCGAGGCGGCGGTAACCCCCCAGGAGGGCGCCGACGACGACTCGCCCTCGGTGCGGTTCTGGCTCAGCCACCAGCAGGTGGTCGCCTTCTCGAGCCAGGCCGAGAAGGTGCTGACCTCGGGGCGGCCGCTGTGCCCGCGCTGCGGCCTGCCCATGGATCCCGCCGGCCATCCCTGCCCGGTCATGAATGGCGCGCGGCCGATCTTCTGAGCCTGCCGGCGGCGCTTCAGAGCGCAGCGCGGCCCAGACCGAGCGACTGCTCGCCGGGCTCCCAGACATGAAAGTCCTCGGGCTCCTCCATGGGGCATCCAACTACACGTTCCTCGCCCGCCTCGACCCCCATCCTCCGGCGGGCTTGCGAGCGGTCTACAAGCCGGCACGGGGCGAGTCGCCGCTGTGGGACTTCCAGGCCGGCACGCTGTTCCAACGCGAGGTCGCGGCCTACGAGCTGAGCAAGGTGCTCGGGTGGCCACGAATCCCGCCCACCGTGGCCAGACGTCACGGCCCCCACGGCCCCGGCGCGGTGCAGCAGTTCATCGAGGCGGACGGGCGCCATTTCCTGGGGGACCATTCGGTGCACCGGGACACCTGGCTCCGCGTCGCTTTGTTCGACATCATCGCCAACAATGCGGACCGCAAGTCCGGCCACTGCCTGTTCGACGCCAACGACGAGGTCTGGGTGATCGACCACGGGCTCACGTTTCATGTCGAGCACAAGCTGCGCACCGTGATCTGGGACTTCGCCGGCGAGCCGCTGCCCCCGGAGCTCTGCGGCGACATCGAGCGGGCCCTCGCCGAGACCGACAGAGGCCCGCTCTCGAAGACGATGGAGGAACTCATCAGCCCGGCGGAGGTAAGGGTCTTGAAGCGCCGCCTCCGGGCAGTGCTCGACCCTCGCTGGCGATTCCCGGAGCCGACCTCGGGGTGGTCGGTGCCCTGGCCCCCGATCTGAAGCCTGCTAACCTACCGAGCTTCGGATGAGGTTCCCCCGGGTCGTGGCGACTCTCCCGCTCTGGTTTCTTGTGGTAGCCGTGTCAAGCACTTCGCCAACCCCTACGGCTTCACCCACGCCGAGCGCATCCCCATCACCGTCGCCGGCGTCGTCGCCCAGCCCCTCACCCATCCCCGCCAACGCTTTCCTGACCCTGGATGTAGCGACGGGCCCGATCAGCACGGACATCACGGTGAGCGGCGGATCGTTCCTCGCCAACGAGCAGATGACCCTTTACTGGGACCCTCCCAGCACCAAGGTCGCCGGCGGGGCGAACGCCGACCCAAGCGGCAACTTCACGACCCACGTCAAGCCGTTCGCCACCGACGCGCCGGGACTCCACCACCTCTGCGCCAGCGTCGCGCCGTTCCCCTGCGCCGACTTCACCCTGGCGGCCGCCACGCCGAGCCCATCCCCCTCGCCATCGACATCGCCGGATGCGTCGCCCTCACCGGATGCGTCACCCTCGTCTTCGCCATCAGCCAGCGCCGCACGGACCGACCTGCCCAGCCCCACCCCTGATGCCGCCACTTTGAGCGGCATGGATCTCATCACGCGGCCGCCGTTCGTGTTCATTCCCATCATCGGCGCGCTCGCGATCCTGGTCTCCCTCGCGTACTGGGTGTTCAGCATGTTCCGGCGACCGCCGGCGCCGGCGGCGCTGCCGACCGCGGCCGTGGTCCACCGCGCCACCAGGCCCGACTACACGGCGGGGTTCGGAACCCCTCCTCCGGCTCCCGCGCCTGCGCCGCCTCCACCTTCGGCCTGGGATGACGTGCTGCCCACCGCCTATCCCCTGGCGGCGGCGCCCCCGCCGGCGCCGCCCGTCGAGCCGGAGCCTGGGGTGAGCGATGTACCGGGCAGCCCGGACGAGCCCCCCGACCTACCCCAACCAGCGGAGGATTAGCCGCCGGGCGCAATCGCTAATAGACTGTCGCCCGACATGTCGCTCCTCGAGGTACGCGACCTAAGCGTCCGATTCGGTGGAGTCGTCGCGCTCGACTCGGTCTCCTTCAGCGTCGACTCGGGCCAGGTCGTCGCCCTGATCGGACCCAACGGTGCGGGCAAGACGACCCTCTTCAACGTCATCACCCGCGTCTACCGGCCCAACGGCGGCTCCGTCCTGGTCGACGGCCGGCCGGTGCACCACGTTCCGGCCCACCAGATGATCGGCCTCGGCCTGGCGCGCACCTTCCAGAACGTGGCCCTGTTCCGGACCATGACCGTGCTCGACAACGTTCTGGTCGGCGACCACACGCGCACCAGGAGCGGATGGCTCCAGGCCTCGGTGCCGCTGCCCCAGGCGCTGCGCGCGGAGGACGCCTCGCGAAAGCGCGCCCTGGAGATGATCGACTTCGTCGGCCTGGCGCCCGTCGCCGACCGGCCGGCCGCGGCGCTGCCCTTTGGCACGCAGAAAAGAGTCGAGCTCGCCCGGGCCCTGGTGGCCAGGCCTCGGCTCCTCCTGCTGGACGAGCCGGCGGGCGGCATCAGCCACGAGGAGGTCGATGCGATGGCGCGCCTGCTGCGCCGCATTCACGACGAGCTCGGCGTGACCATGCTCCTGGTCGAGCACCACATGGCCTTCGTCATGGGCATGTCGGACCGCGTCATCGTGCTCGACTTCGGAGAGAAGATCGCGGACGGGAGCCCGAGCGAGGTGCAGCGCAACCCGGCGGTGATCGAAGCCTACCTGGGCGCCGCGTAGAGTTGGCCGCCCTGCTCGAGCTCGAAGAGGTGAGGGCCGGGTACGGGCCGACGTCGGTGCTCCACGGCGTGTCGCTGGAGGTGCCCGAAGCAGGCATCGTCTCGCTTCTGGGCGCCAACGGAGCCGGCAAGACGACCACGCTCAGAGCCATCACGGCCGGCGTGCGGTGGACCGGCGACATCAGGTTCGACGGCCGCTCGCTGCGGCGGCTGTCGACCGAGGACGTGGTTCGCTGCGGCATCGCGCACGTTCCCGAGGGCCGCGGCATCCTCACCGAGCTCACGGTCGACGAGAACCTGAGGCTGGGGTCGCACCTGAGGCGCGACCCCGACGTGCGCAAGGACTACGACTTGGTCTTCGAGTACTTCCCGGTCCTGAAAGAGAGACGCCGCCTGTCTGCGAGCACGCTCTCGGGAGGCGAGCAGCAGATGCTGGCCATCGCCCGAGCCCTGCTCATGCGGCCTCGCCTGATGCTCCTGGACGAGCCCTCTTTAGGACTCGCGCCGATGATCGTGCGCTCGATCTTCGAGATCATCCGGACCATCAACCAGACGCGCCGGGTGGCAGTCCTTTTAGTCGAGCAGAACGCCGGCCTTGCGCTGGAGCTTTCGAGTGCGGCTTTCGTGCTCGAGGTCGGGCGCGTGGCGGTGCACGGGGACAGCGCGGAGCTGAAGGGCAACGAGTCGGTGCGGCGCTCCTACCTGGGGTACTGACGAAGGTGCAAGAGTTCCTCCAACAGCTGGTCAGCGGGCTCGCGAGCGGTGGCATCTTCGCCAGCCTGGCCCTCGCCCTGGTGCTCATCTACAACGCGATGGGCCTGGTCAACTTCGCCCAGGGCGAGATGGCGATGTTCGCGACCTTTATCGCGTTCGCCCTGATCGAGCGCGGCGCCAGCTACTGGATCGCGTTCCCCCTCACGCTGGTGCTCGCCTTCGCCGGTGGAATCGCAGTGCAGCGGATCGTGATCAGACCCGTCGAGCGCGCTCCCGTCCTGACCCTGGTCATCGTCACGCTCGGGCTCGCCACGCTATTCAACGGCGCGGCGGGATTCCTGTTCGGCTACGTGCCGCGCAGCTTTCCATCCCCGTTCTCGCTGACCACCCTGAACATCTTCGGGGCCTATGCCAGCTACCAGGACCTCGGCGTCATCGCCGTCAGCGGGGTGGTCCTGCTCCTCATCTACCTGCTGCTCCAGCGCACCACCGTCGGGCTGACGATGCGCGCGGCGGCGCACCACCCCGAGGCCAGCCGCCTGCTCGGCGTGCGCGTGAGCTGGATGCTCGCTTTGGGCTGGGGCCTGGCGTCCGCGGTCGGCGCGGTGTCGGGGATCATGGCCGCCCCGGCGCTGCTGTTGCAGCCCGACATGATGCAGACGGTGATCATCTACGCCTTCGCAGCCGCAGTCCTGGGCGGCATCGAGAGCCCTCTGGGCGCAGTCGTCGGGGGGCTCATCGTCGGCGTGACGGTCAACCTGGCCGGCGCCTATCTTCCGTTCGTCGGAGGCGACCTTCAGCTGGCCGTCGCCCTGGCCATCATCGTCGCCGTCCTGGTCATCAAGCCAAACGGGCTCTTCGGACGACCCGCGGTGAGGCGCGTCTAGTGCAGCGCCTGCGCTCCGCCCCGCCGCGCTACTGGCTGGTGCTGGTGGCCGTCTTGTTCCTGGCCGGGCTGCCGACCGTGGTCACAAGCTTCCAGGCCAGCGAATTTGGAGGCGCGCTCGTCCTTGCGATCGCGATCATGGGCCTCAACATCCTGGTCGGTTACAGCGGCCAGATCTCACTCGGCCACGGAGCTTTCATGGCGCTAGGCGCCTACACCTCGGCGATCCTGGTCCACGCGTACAAGCTCGACTTTTTGGCGACGATCCCGATCGCCGGCGTGGTGACGGGCGTGGTCGGCTTTTTGTTCGGCATCCCGGCCCTGCGCCTTTCGGCCCTCTACCTCGCGCTGGCCACCTTCGCGCTCGCGGTCGTGACGCCGAGTCTCATCAAGCGGCCGGCGACCCTCACCGGAGGGGTGCAGGGAATCCTTCTCATCCAGCCCGACCCTCCCCAATTCATGAAGGACGGGTTCGCCGCCATCACCGGCACGCCCATGACCAGCGACCAGTGGATCTACTACGTCATCCTCGCCTGCACGCTGCTGCTCTTTTGGTTCGCGTGGAACCTGGTCCGGCACCGGCCAGGGCGCGCCATGCGGGCGGTCCGCGACGGCGAGGTGGCGGCGGCCGCGTCCGGTGTGAACGTCGCGGGCTACAAGACGCTGGCGTTTGGCGTCTCGGCTTTCTACGCTGGCGTGGCCGGTTCCCTCTTCGCCCTGTCGACCGGCTTCATCAGCCCTGACACGTTCCCGGTCGGGCTGTCGATCCAGCTCCTGGTCGGAGGCGTGGTCGGCGGGCTCGCCTCCATACCGGGGCCGCTGCTGGGCGCGATCTTCGTCTACTTCCTGCCCATCGAGTCGAACCAGTGGGTGCCGAGCCAGACCTGGATCCCGACCCCGGTCGCGAACACGGTGGTCAAGGCCGGGCCGGCTGTGACCTATGGGGCGATCCTGATCCTGATCATGATCTTTGCCCCCAACGGCATCGTCGGGCTGGTCAACGCGGGGTATTCGGGGCTACGCCGCCGCCTGCGCGGTGCCGGTGATCGCGAGACTGGACAAATGCCACCCGGCCCCCAGACTGTTTAAATACACCCAGCACGGCCGCGCAGCTGAGCGGATCGCACTGCGAGAAGGCGCCAACGAATGAAGCGGGAGGAAGTTCAATGACACCGTTCCCATCGCGTCTGGCCGCGGTCGCGGTATTCCTCGTGACCCTTGCCGCTTGTGGCGGCTCCAGCGGGACCACCGCGCAGACCGACGTCGGCGTGACGAGCAACTCGATCCTGCTCGGCACCACCAACGCCCTCTCGGGCCCGGCGGCCGCCTACGGCACCATCGCCAACTCCGAGCTCGCCTACTTCACCTACATCAACAACACCAAGGGCGGGGTCAACGGCCGCAAGATCGACTTCAAGATCCTCGACGACGGCTACAACCCCGCCCAGACGGTGCCCCTGACCAAGCAGCTGGTCGAGCAGGACCAGGTCTTCGCGATGTTCAGCGGCCTGGGCACCCAGACCCAGACCTCGGTGCGTGCCTACCTCAACTCCAAGAAGGTGCCCCAGCTCTTCGTCGCCACCGGCGCCACCACCTTCATGGCCGACTTCAGCTCCAATCCCTACACCATCGGCTGGCAGCCTCCCTACCAGGGCGAAGCGCGCATCTACGCCAAGGACGTGATGACCAACCACCCCAGCGCCAAGATCGGTGTGCTGTACCAGAACGACGATTACGGGCAGGACTACCTGAAGGGGCTGACGGACGGCCTGGGGTCCAACACCTCGATGATCGTCGACAAGGAGAGCTACGACGTCACCGCGGCGGTGCCGACTTTGGCCGCGCAGTTGAGCAAGCTGAAGGCCAGCGGGGCCGACACGCTGTTCCTGTTCGCCACGCCCGCGTTCACGATCGGGGCGCTTGCGATCGTGACCAAGATCGGCTGGACGCCCAACGAGATCTACCTCAACTCGGTTTCCAACCCGCAGGTGTACATGGGTTACGCCAAGGCGTCGGGTGC
>DATLUC010000154.1:0-14921 GCA_035533335.1 Candidatus Baltobacterales bacterium | reverse complement strand
AGCGACTTGACGGCCGCTTCAACAGCGTTACGCCGGCCGCTTCCGCCCTCCTTGACGAGGCCCTTAAGACCTTCGTGGGAGTAACCGGCCTCGATCAGATACTTGGCCATGGCAAGCCTCCTTCAGAACTAGGCGGACGACAGCACATGAAAAGCTAGCCGGCTTTCGGCAGATACTCCTGGATCGCGTGCGCCAGGTGCTGCATCGACATCGACTGCAGCCAGACCCGCCCTGGCCCGGTCAGCGTGGCCAGGAAGAGTCCCGAGCCACCGAACAGCGCGTTCTGGATTCCTGGAACGGTCGTGATGTTGAACTGGACCGATTCCTGGAACATCCCGACGAGGCCCGGGTGCACGCGAAGGGTGTTCCCGGCCTGGAGGTCGTAGACAACGACCTCGCCGTGGAGCTCGACCCAGGCCTGGCCCTGGCCCTGAAGCCGCTGCATGCGAAACCCGTTGCCGCCGAACACGCCGGCGCCCAGGCGCTGCTGGAACCCGATCGAGAACTGCACGCCGATCGTGGCGCACATGAAGCCGTGGCGGTGGACCATGTAGCCCTGGCCGGGAGCGATCTCCATCGGAAGGATCTGGCCGGGCAGCTTGGCCGAGAACGCGAGGAGGCCGGGCCCTCCGACCGCCGTGTACTCGGTCATGAAGAAGGTACCGCCCGCCACGGCTCGGCCCAAAGCGCCCAGGAAGCCGCCCTGCTGCCCGCCGGCGGAGGTCGAGGTCTGCATCTGCACCGCCATCGACATCCAGCCGAGCTCTCCGGACTCGGCGAAGACCTTGTCGTTCGGCTGCATGTTCAGCTCGAGGACCGGCATGACGGTGCCGACGATCTTGGATTCCATATTCTCCCTCTCGGCAAAAAAGCGGTCGCTGTCGCGGCCACTGTATCAGGCGTCCGACGGGCGCCTAGTTGAAGTGGTGATGCGCGTCGATGGTGCGCCGCCGCACCACCGGCCTGGCAGGATTCTCATCCCCACGAGGTCCGGACTTCGCGGGGATCCCTCGGGACCGCGAACAGTCGTCACACACCCCGACGACCAGAACCTCGGTTCGCACTGGTCTGAATCGGTGCCCCTGCTCCAGGTGGGCCTCGAGCTCGCTGACCAGCTCGTCCTGGATGTGCAGGACGCCCCCGCACACCTGGCAGACGGCGTGGTGGTGGTCGCCAGACGCCAGCTCGTAGTGGGTCGGGCCTTCGCCCAGGTGCGCCGCATAGACCGACCCGGACGCCGTCAGAGCTTCGAGCGCCCTGTAGACCGTGCTGCGCGGAAAGCCTGGCTTGGTCTTGTGCAGCTCGGTCGCGATCTCTTCTGCGGTGCAATGGCCGCCAAGCCTCACGATGGCGTTGTAGACCATCGTCCTCTGAGCGGTCCGCCGCATACCAGGCGCGAGCATCAGCTCTCGCGGATCAGGCGCAGCGACCGGTCCGACTTGGTCAGCACCCGGCAGCCGCCTTCCTCGACCACCACGTCGTCCTCGATCCTCACGCCTCCCCAGCCCGGGATGTAGATGCCGGGCTCGATGGTGAACACCATGCCCGCCTCGAGCGTCATGGTCGAGCCCGGGTCGGCGCTCGGGTCCTCGTGCTCCTCCAGGCCGATTCCGTGACCGACGCGGTGGAAGAACCGGTCGCCATAGCCGGCAGTGTCGATCACGCGGCGCGCGGCGGCGTCAACGTCACCGGCCGGGATTCCCGCGCGCACCGAGGCGATCGCTGCGTCGTGCGCGTCCAGGACGAGCTGATGGATCTCGCTGTGCTTGGCGCTCGGTTCCCCGACCACGCCCATGCGCGTGCTGTCGGCTTTGTAGCCGTCGAAGGCAGCGCCGAAGTCTATGAGGACGAAGTCCCCGGCGGCGAGCCGGCGGCTCGTGGGCCGGATGTGCGGAAGCGCCGAGTTGGGGCCGGACTGGACCAGGCTCTCAAAGCTGAGCGAGCCGCCCAGCTCGCCGATGAGGGCGCCCAGCATGAGCGCGACCTCCAGCTCGGTCTGGCCGGCACGCAGCCTTGCAAACACCTCGTCCCCGGCGGAATCGGTGATCGCGGCCGCGCGCTGCAGGCGCTCGATCTCGCCATCGCTCTTGGTGCGGCGCAAACGTCGAACCTCGGGACCGGCGTCCACCATCTCGCGAACGCCGGCGCGCGAGGCCAGCAACTCGGCGGAGTGGACGCTGAGGTGCTCCTTTTCGACTGCCACCTCGGCGCATCCCGCGAGGGCTTCGCGCACGAGCGCGTAGGCGTCCTCACCGTCGCGCCAGGACACGACGTCGGCCTGGCCCGAATGCGCCGACGCCTTCTGGTGCTCGATGGCCGGGACGATCAAAGTTGCGCTGTCCGGCCGCACGGCGAGGGCCATCAGCCGTTCGAACGGCTCCGCGTAAAAACCAGTCAGGTAGGCGATCGAGACCGGGTGGGTGATGTACGCGGCGCCGACGGGCCGACCGGCCATCCACCGACGTAGATCGTCGAGCCGGGTTGTCGCCGCCGTCGAGCTACTCAATGCCTGCGATGCGGACGCTGTACGCCCCATTGGGAGTCCTGATCTCGACCTGGTCGCCGACTCGGTGACCGATCAGCGCCTTGCCCAATGCGGACTCGTAGCTCACCCGGCCTGCTTTCGGGTCCGCCTCGGCGGGCCCGACGATCCGGTAGGTTTCCTCGTCCTGGCCGTCCTCGCTGAACCGCACCGTGCTGCCCATCGAGACGACCCCGTTGGCTGCCCTGGTCTCGATGATCACGTGGTTTTTGATGATGGCCTCGAGCTCCTTGATGCGGGCCTCCATCATGCCCTGCTCGTTCTTGGCCGCGTGGTACTCGAAGTTCTCGGACAGATCGCCCAGCTCTCGAGCCGCCTTGATCTTCGACACGATGTTCGGCCGGCGCACACTGGTCAGCTCGTCGAGCTCCTTGCGCACCGCCTCCAGCCCTTCGGGTGTGATGTGAACGTCGTTGGTCATCAATTGGAGTCTAATCACCGTGACGCCGACCGGCTCGGCCGTATAGAGTCGCGGCATGCGAAGGCTGCTGCTCACGGTCGGGATGCTTCTGATGGGGATGGGCATGGTCGGCGGGGCCGCCGTGTCGCTGGTCGGGACCTCGCTGCTGCCGCTCGACCAGGAGGTCGGCACCCACGCGTCGGCCGCGGGCGCGGTCCTGGGGATCGGGCTCATGGCGGCCGCCATCAACCCGGCGGCCAACATCGGCTGGGTCCGCGCCGGGATCCTGTACGGCTTCGTGGTCCTGGCGTTCGAAGCCGGCTCCTACTTCCTGTGGGGAGCCACTTTCCACCTCGGACCCGTCATCTTCGGGCTGGCGTTCAGCCTCTTGCTGATCGCGACCTACCCGCAGCGCAGGCAGCTCGTACCGCCCGCAAGGGGCAGCTACGGCAAGCCCGGAGCCACCCCCACGCCGGCGTTGGTGACGCCGAGCCACACCAGGGCAGCCGGCGCCGAGCCGGTCAAAGAACCCGAGAAGACCTCGACCTGAGCGTATAGGCCAGCGCGAGCAACGGGGCCTGCAGGAAGAGCACGGTGGCGACCACGACCACCATGTCGGGCTGGTCGCGAAACACCGCGGCGGCTACTACTGGACCGGCGGTTCCCAGCACCGTGGACGCGATCAGCGGGACCGACCACCGCCGGTCGTGCGCCCGCGCATCGCGGATGGCCAGCGCACCGGTGACCGCGACCATCACCACGACCAGGATCGGAACCAGCAGCGAGAGGGGGATGTAAGCGTCGCACTGGGGGCCGGCGCACCGGCCTGCGGCCAGGCGCACCACGTGATAGCCGCCGAGCAAGAGCAACGCGAGGACGGCCGAGACCCGAGTTGGCAGGGTCGGCCCCTACGTCTTGGGGATGAGGGCCTGGACCTCGGTCATCATCCGGCGCTGCAACAGGAACGAGGCGCCGTACACCGCCCCGGCGAGAACAGCTCCGGCCAGGACCGCCAGCGTCGCGTGGAGCAAGGACGGTTCGATAGGCAACAGGGCCACTCCGTCGTCACCAAGGACCGCGCCCAGCGCGAGCCCCAGCGGCGTCAGCAGGGGAAGCATCTGCAATCGCTTCATGACCGGCGGCACCGGCGGCTCGACGCGCCCAACCATGCGCTGCCCCATCACGCCGACCGACTTGACGTGGCGAAGGTTCGGCGTGACCGTGAGGACCACGTTCACCTGGTTGCCCGGTACCTGCTTGAGGCGCGCCGGCGGGACCAGGTACTGCTCCACGCCGCCGCGCGTCTGGACCATCATCATGCCGAGCCCCATCGAGGTGCTGACCGAGCTGGCGCCGACCAGCTGGCCCTGGACGAGGCGGCCCTCGGCCTTCCGATCCTTCAAGGCGAGCCGGAAGCCCGGCGCGACGAAGCTGGCGAGCAGCGCGATGGGCAGTACCCATGCGATACAGGCCGCGATCGCATCGGGCCAGCCGTAGACAGGCGGCACGAACGCGATCAGGACCGCGATGACCAGCACGCAGATCACCGCCACCGCCACCGAGAAGTAGCCGATGCGCAGGACGAACTCGGGCGCGTACCCCTGGAGCATCCCCCCTGACTGGACGAATCGCTCGCGCTGCTTGCGGGTCGCTCCGGCGGCGTTGGACGCGGCCGCCTTCGGCTGAACCTTCCGCATCTGCTGGCGAACCTGCCTGACCTGCTTCTTACCCATCCCCTTTCCTCAGATCGGGAGTGTATCCGGCGGCGGGTAAGTGATGCGGCCGTTAGCGACCAGCTCGTCCAGCGATCGGGTCGAGTGCCCGACGGTCAGAATCCCGGGCAACTAGTGGACTGTCACGGCCAGAGCCGGAGCAGGCCGCAGGTTCGAACGCCAGGCGTTCCAGGCGGCCGGTGCCAAGGCGCGGTGGCGAGAGGAGGATGGCACCGATAGGTGCCTGACAACGATCGCTGCGACCCGCAACGCCGGCATCGGCGCCCGCAGGGCGCCCGGCCACCTGGGACGCCGGATCCTCCAGATCTGGCTGGTACGGGCTACTAGCTTCGCTGGGAGGGATCGAGTGCGGGCACCAGCACCCGCTTCACGTACTGCACGCCGTCGACCTGGAACGAGCCCGAGAACAGGAACGCCGGCTCGTAAAAGCTGTGGTCGCCCGCCGCGACCAGCGTGTAGACAAGCTCCGCGCTGGTCAGCTCGACCTTGACCGGCGCGACCGCGTCCGCCGCCGGCGACGGAGCCGACGCGAGAGCGGCTCGCACCGCCTGGTCGGCCGTGATGATCGGATAGGAAGCCGAGTCGAGGCTGAGTGGCAGCGGACCCGACGCCAGGACCGGTCGGCTGCCATTGAGGTCGACCTCCATGCCGTAGCGGTTTCCGCCGCCGTCGACCAGGTAGGCCGGGCCGTAGCCGGGCGCGTCGAACTCGCGCTGGAAATGCACCTTGAGCTGGTCGGCAGGGCCGTCGACGGTGGTCGTGTACGGCCACTGCGGCGCGAGGCTGTGCTCGGCGAGGAAAATCTCCGCGATGTCGGCGGGCTGCGCCCCGGCGGCGGAAACACCCGGCAGGGAAGAGGCGGTCAGGATGAAATATGCCGGTTCCTGCGCCGGCACCTGGATCGTGCCACGAACGGTCAGCGTGTAGTCCGAGGCCGTGTACAGCCCGAGCAGCCCTGCCGGGCGGCGCTCGAGCGCGGCGCCCAGCGAGGCGGCGAACTGGTCGGCCGAATCCGTCGAGGGCTCCGAGTAGCGGAACACGGGCGCTGTGCCGATCGAGACATCGAGCCGGCCCGTCCACGTCAGGGCGACCGGGCCCTCGTACGAGGCGGCCGAGGGCGCGGGTGCGGTTTGGCTGGACGCGGGCCCCTGGCCCACGCCGGTCGGTGAGAACACGGGCGAGGGGAGCTGGCCGAAGGAGCCGACGGGCCCGGCCGCCGACCTGGTGGCTCCGCCGCTGAGGGCCAGAGGGGCGGACGAGTTGGCGGCCCCACCTCGCCCCAGGCCGCTCAGGTTGAGGATGCCGACTCCGATCAGCACGACCAGGACCGCTGCGACAGACGCCAGCGGTACCGCCGGCACCGCCCGGATGCCCTGGACCAGGCCTGCGAGCGCGTCGCTCAGGCGGCTGGTGAAGGGCCGGCGCGATTGCATACGCAGCCACAGGTCGTCTTCGAACCCAGTGCGCGGCCTCGTGGTCTCGAAGGCGTCGTCGAGCTGGCGCTGAAGCGCCTGCAGGTCGAGCTCATCCTCCGGCTCACTCATCGGATGCTTACACCCCCTCCTTCTGGACCGAATCCTTCAACGCCTTGAGCGCCCTGTGGTAGAGCATCTTCGCCGCATCCTCGCTGCAGCTCATGAGCGTGCCGACCTCTTCGAAGCTGAGGCCTGAATGGCGCAGCGAGATCGCGTCGCGCTGGCGTTCGGGAAGGCGCGCCACGTGCCCGAGCAGCGCGCGGTACTGGATGCGCTCCTCCGCCTCGCCCGCCGGGTCCTCCTCGGCCTGCGGCTGATGCTCGATCGTCCGGCGAAGGCGCTCGCGGCGGCCGTGCGCCCGAAAGTGGTCGAGGGTGGCATTGCGGGCGATGCGGAACAGCCATGCCGCCGGGGTCGTGTTACGCGCCTCGAAGCGCGCGTAAGCCTGGTAGGCGTTCATGAAGACCTGCGCCGTGATGTCCTCGGCGTCGGCCGCCGTCGCGACCTGGGACCGGATGTACGCGTAGATGCGACCGAGATAGTCCCGGTACAGATCTTCGAAGGGAGGCCGGTCGGCAAGCACGGCCGGTTCATGGTAGGTGGGTGTTCCACATTTGAGGCAACGCCGGCCGAGGCGCGCCTGTAACGGATCAGGACCTGAGGGCTGCGCCGACCTCCACCGGTCGGTTGGTGAAGATCGAGTCGGGCTTGCAGAACTTGCACCATGCGATGGCAGCCTCGTCGTCGACCGGCCACACGGCCACCGCTCCGCCCGCCGCGTGGACCTCTTTGACCAGCTCGGGGTCGGTGGCGCCCCAATGCGGGGAGTAGACGTCGGCGCCCGCCTCTCGCATCATCGCCGCCGGTCGCAGCGGCCGCGCGCCCTCCAGGATGCCCAGCTGCAGCTTCGGCTCTATCTCGCGGAGCATGCGGATCGAGGGGTGATGGAAGGAGATGACGGCGCATTCCTGGACCGCACCCAGCTGCCGGAGCATGGCGAGGAGCTTCTCTTCGAGGCCGGTGTACTGGATCGGTATCTGCTTGATCTCGATCACGAGACCGACCCTGCCGATCGCCAGCTCGACGACCTCCTGCAGCAATGGGATCCGCTCGCCGCGGCCAGCGTCGAGCTTGCGCAGCTCTGATGCCGTGCGGTCGCGGACCAGGCCAGTGCCGTTGGTGGTGCGTTCGAGAGTGTGGTCGTGGATGACCACCAGTCGCCCGTCGGACGACAGGTGCACATCGCACTCGATGAGGTCGCAGCCGGCGTCGATGGCTGAGCGGAACGAGCGCATCGTGTTCTCAGGATTTGCCGCCGGGTTGCCGCGGTGTCCGCCGAGCAAAGGGCGGCCGTCGTCATGCGCGGCCTCGTATCGGGCGCGGATGGATTGAGTCAAATCGCCGAGCAGTCTAACCGCGCGCGGTCGTCAATCCGGCGACAACAGCGGCTCTGAATTCAGTCCGCGGTCGTTGAGTAAATGCTTTCGATAGTCGGCGTTTGTTCGCTGATCGCTAACAAAGAACCCTTCCTCTCTTGTCTATAGTGCAAGGGTGGCTTCAGCCCAGCCCCGGACCATCGCGGAGCTTCGCGCCAGCGGGCACAAACACGAGACCGTCAAGCAAGAGATGCGGCGAAACCTCCTCGCGCGGTTGCGCTCAGGCGAGCCGCTGCTCGCGGGCATCGTCGGTTACGACGACACGGTATTACCGCAGCTCGCCAATGCAATCATCTCGGGCCACGACGTCATCCTTCTCGGCGAGCGCGGGCAGGCCAAGAGCCGGATCATGCGCTCCCTCGTCTCACTGCTCGACGAGCACGTGCCCGCGATCGCGGGCTGCGAGGTCAACGACCACCCCTACGCGCCGATCTGCCGCCGGTGCCTCGACCTAGTCGAGAAGAATGGAGACGCTGTCGAGATCGCCTGGATCGAGCGCGACCGGCGCTACGGCGAGAAGCTGGCCACCCCAGACATCTCGATCGCGGACCTCATCGGCGAGGTCGATCCGATCAAGGTGGCGGAGGGCCGTTACCTGTCTGACGAGCTGACCATCCACTACGGCCTGCTGCCGCGCACCAACCGCGGCATCTTCGGCATCAACGAGCTGCCCGACCTCGCTGAGCGCATCCAGGTCGGCCTCCTCAACATCATGGAAGAGAAAGACGTGCAGATCCGCGGCTATCGCGTGCGCCTGCCTCTCGACCTGTTCGTGATCGCGAGCGCCAACCCCGAGGACTACACGTCGCGTGGCCGCATCATCACTCCGCTCAAGGACCGCTTCGGGTCGCAGGTGCGCACGCACTATCCGCTGACCATCGGCGAAGAGATGCAGATCATGGAGTCGGAGAGGCATCCCGTCCCCGAGGACTTCGAGCTCATCTTCCCGTCGTTCATGAAAGAGATCGTCGCCGAGCTCACTCACCTCGCGCGGCGCAGCCCTCATATCTCACAGTCGTCGGGAGTCTCGGTGCGCATGTCCATCGCGAACTTCGAGAACCTCGCGAGCAATGCTGTGCGCCGCGCGGCGCGACTGGGCGAGTCGGTCGCCGTGCCTCGCATCACCGACCTCGCATTCCTAGCATCATCGACCGCGGGTCGCGTCGAGATCGAAGCGCTCGACGAAGGCAAGGAGGAGCAGGTGCTGGCACGCCTCGAGCGCGGCGCGGTCAGCGCTGTGTTCAGCCGGCACTTCTCGGCCGCGCAGTTCGAAGGCATCGTGTCGCGTTTCGAAGAAGGCAGCCTGCTCGAGGTCGGCGAGGGCATCGCGGCGCGCACCTACACGCGCGCGATCGGCGACATCCCGGAGCTGGCCACGGCGTTGAAGAAGCTCGGCCTGCCCGACCGCCCCGAGGTTCGCGCCTCGGTCATCGAGTTCCTGCTCGAGGGTCTGCACCTGAACAAGCGCCTCAACAAGGACGAGGTCGACGGGAAGGCGATCTACCGGCGCTAGCTTTCGCCTCCGCCGGGGAGCTTCAGCTCTGCGACGAGTAGATCCAGGTGAAGCCGATCACCAGGATGGCGACGAGCGCGAAGACGAGAAGCTCGACCCTGATCGCGAGTCCCACCATCCTGCGGGCCCGTTTGGTGCGAGTCCCGCACCGCTCGCAGTAAGAAGCATCCGGTTCGAGGTCCGCGCCGCACTTTTCGCACGCAGCCATTACCTGGGCCACCGCCTTTGAGTATGTACTGTTGAGGTGATGGAACTCCAGGAGGAGATGTCCGCCGCGGACGCCGTGCTGTTGATGAGCTCCGTGCCGGAGCACATCAGCGACCTCGCCTACGGGCTGGACGAAGCGCGGCTTCGGTACCGCCACGGGCCTGCGTTCCCGACGCTCGGCTCGCTGATCGCCCACATGCTCGATTCCGGCACCAAGGTCGACGGCCTCTTGCGTCGAACGCACCTCGAAGGCAAGACGACGGCCGATGTTCGCGCGACCATCGACCCGGTGCAGGACCAGGTGCTCGATCGCCCGCTGCAGGAAGCGCTCGAAGACTTCGCCCGCGTGCGCCGGAGGACGGTCGACCTGCTCCACGGCTGGGGCAGGGTCGAATGGGAGCGGACCATCACCGACCCTCGCGGCGGGGACCTCAGCCTGCTCGAGGTATGCCGCCTCGTCGCACGGCACGAGATGAGCCACATCGGGCAGCTTCGCAACCTCGCGGCACTCGTTCCCGAGCCGGAGGACCTCGGCCCCGCCCGCCCGATCGTCCGGTAGGACGACAATTCGACCGTGGCCGACAACATCGAGGAGAGCCAGCCGCCGGAGGAGCCGGCGCAGCCGTCGGACCGGCCCGCCAGGGCCGGACGATCCAAGCGCAAGCGCAAGTCCGGAGGCGGAGGCGGAGGCGGAGGCCGCTCCGCCCAGTACTGGATGGTCGTCAGCTCGCCGGACAACTTCCGCAAGACCCGGGAGCACGGGTACAGCATCCAGGGACTCAAGAGCCGCCACCGCCGGCGGGTCGAGACGATGCGGGTCGGGGACCGCGTGCTCTACTACATCACCGGCCGGATGGCGTTTGCCGCGACCGTCACGGTGGGTTCGCCCATGTACGAGGACCACACGCCGATCTGGCGATCGGCGCGCCGCGACGAGGACTACCCGTGGCGCGTCCACATCAGGCCCGACTTCATCCTCGAGGAGTCCGACTGGGTGCCGGCCAAGGACCTCGCGTACCGCCTCGACTACGTGCGCAAGTGGCCACCCGAGCACTGGACGCTCGCCTTCCAGGGGCACATCCACTCGCTGCCCAAAAACGACTTCGTCATCGTCGAGGACGAGATCGCTCGCAGCGCCAGGCGGCGCAAGCCACTGGCGGGCTAGCTAGCCGCGCCGGCGTGGCCACGCTCAAAAGGCTCTATACCTTTCACTTCCAGAGCGAGCGGAGGGAGCGCCTGTTCCTGGCCTCGCTCGGATTTCTTGTGACCTTCGGCATCGTGCGCGCCATCACGTACCTGATTCGCGCCGGAGTGGGGCCGTTCCACAACGTCAGCTCCGGAAGCCTGCACATCCACCACCTGGTCTGGGGCATCCTGATCCTGCTCGTGGCGGGCTACCTGTGGCTCATCGAGGAGGGGGTCGGCTCGAGCTGGTCCGCGAGCTTGACGGCGATCGCGTACGGAGTCGGCGCCGCCCTGACCCTCGACGAGTTCGCCCTGTGGCTCAACCTGCGGGACGTCTACTGGCAGGCCGCGGGTCGCGAGAGCATCGACGCGGTAGTCATCTTCGCCGCTCTGCTTTCGGTCGGGATCTGGGGCGGCCCTTTCCTCGGCGCCGTGGCCGCCCACCTCTGGCGCCGGACAAGGGCGGCGTGAAGTTGTCACAAATCCGCCCTCAGCGGTGCTTGGTCTGTAGTGGGCATGAATCTCGAGGTGAGGCGGATGTCGGGCGTCAGGACTGACGACGAGTCGTTTGACGCTCTGTTCACGGCCGAATACGCGCGCGTGGTGCGCATCGCCAACCGGGTCCTAGCCGATCCTCACGAAGCCGAAGACGTGGCCCAGGAAGTGTTCGTCGACTTCCACCGGCTGCACTCCGCCAGCGCCCAGTACGCGCCGGCGTGGCTTCACCGCGCAGCCGCCCACTCGGCGCTGAACCGCTTGCGCGGGGCCAAACGGCGCCAGCGGCGCGAGATCGCGCAGGCGGTCCAGGAGAGCGACCACACGCTGGATCCGCAAAAACAGCTCGAGGTCGATGAGGACCGCCGCCGTGTGCGGCAGGGGCTGGCGCGATTGGCGCCCAAGCCTGCCGCGGTGCTCGTGCTCAGGGCCAGCGGGCTCAGCTATGCCGAGGTGGCGCAGGCGCTCGGTGTCGGTATCGGACAGGTCGGAACATTGTTGAGACGCGCGGAAACAAGCCTGCGCAAGGAGGTCAGTCGTGGCACATTTGGATGACGGAACACTGCGCCGGATGATCGATGATCCGGACGGCAGCACTGGTGCGGACGCCCGCCACCTGGAGACCTGCGCCGAGTGCACGTCTCGATTGGAGACCGTGTCGAAAGACGCGCTCGCCATCTCGAGCCTGCTCGCGGTGCCCGACGCCAGCGTCAACGTCGCGCGGGCGCTTCAGCTCGTGCGGTCCGCGCCCCAGGCGCAGCCGCGCTTCGGCTTCCGCCTTCCGATCGCAAGGCCCGGCTCTAGGCCGATCGTCATCGCCTTCGCCGCCGCGGTGGCGGCGGTCGCGCTGCTCGTCGTGGCCGTGGCGCAGGGCGGCGTCGTGTTCGCCCCCAGCTCGGTGACGCCGGTGCCGGTGACCTTGGCCGACATGCAGGCGCTGTCCCAGTTGAGCAGCTATGGAACGGTCACGTGGACGGAGAAGCCGCAGCTCCAGGTCGGCAGCCCGGCCGTGGATACCGCCAAGGTGTCGGGTCTCCAGTTTCCCAAGGTCGGGAGCCTGCCGCAGGGCGTGTCGTCCAATCTCACCTACGTGGCGATGTCGCAGGGGGTGGTGGAGTTCACCTTCAGCGCAGCCAAAGCCGCCGCCGCGAGCACCGGCAAGGCGCTGCCCAAGATGCCCGCGGGCATGGACGGCGTCAAGCTCACCGTCACCGTCGGCCCGGCGGTCGGTGACGTCTATGGCAACCTCACCGCGCCGACAGGCTCTGATGTGAGCCAGGCGAACCTGCCCGAGCTCATCGTGGGCAAGTCTTCCGCTCCGACCGCCACCTCCAGCTCATCGCAGGTCACCGTCAAGCAGCTCGAGAGCTACCTGCTCACGCTGCCCGGCATCTCGCTTCAGCTCGCCGCTGCGATCAAGGCGATCGGCGACCCCAGCACGACCCTTCCGATCCCGATCCCGATCCAGTACGCGACCTCGTCCAAGGTCGAGGTCCAGAAGGTCCAGGGCATCGCGCTCGGAGATAACACGGGCGTCGGCTCGGGCGTCATCTGGGTCAAGAACGGCGTCGTGTACGCCGTGGCCGGGACGATCAAGCAGTCTGACGCGATCAAAATCGCCAATAACCTGAATTAGACGCCGACCGTTAGCCTGAATCAGTGGCTGACGTAGCGGAAGTGACGCGGGCGGCTGCCCCTGGCGGCGGGGCGGCCGCCGGCTCACCTGCGATCAAGACGGTCGATCTTTCGAAGAGCTTCGGCCATACGGCGGCGGTGGCGGGTCTCACCATGACGGTGCCTCGCGGCGAGGTCTTCGGTTTCCTTGGCCCCAACGGGGCGGGTAAGACCACCTCGGTCAAGCTGCTGCTCGGCCTGCTCAAGCCGACTTCCGGCCAGGCCTGGCTGCTCGGCCGCCCCATCGGCGATCTGCAGACGCGCCGCCGGATCGGCTATCTGCCAGAGCTCTTCCGCTACCAGGCCTGGCTTTCTGCGAGAGAGGTGCTCGCCCTGCACTGCGAGCTGGCCCCGCTACCACGTTCGAGCTGGAACGACGAGATCTCCACCGCGCTCGAAACCGTCGGCCTGACCGACCGCGCCGGCGACCGGGTGGGCACCTTCTCCAAGGGCATGCAGCAGCGCCTCGGCCTGGGCGCGGCGCTGCTCGGCGAGCCGGAGCTCGTCTTCTTGGACGAGCCGACCTCTGCGCTCGACCCCGTCGGCCGCCACGACGTGCGCCAGATCATCCGCGGTCTCGCATCGCGCGGCACCGCAGTTTTCCTCAACTCGCACCTGCTCAGCGAGGTCGAGCAGGTCTGCGATCGCGTGGCCGTGGTGGACCACGGCCGAGTCATCGCATCGGGGACCATGGACGAGCTCTTGAGGGGGACCGCCGTGCGGGTCCGCGTCACCGGCCTCGCCCAGGCGGACAAGAACAAGCTCGCCGGTTTCGGCAAGGTCGACGACGAGGCCGATCAGTTGACGTTCACCAACCTGAGCGCCGACCGCGTGCCGGACCTTGTGTCGCAGATCGTCGCCATGGGCGGCCGCGTCTACGAGGTGGTGCCTCGCCACCAGACGCTGGAAGACCGTTTTCTCCAGCTGCTCGACGAGGAAGAGGACAAGTAATGCCGCCCGTTTTGGTGATCGCGCGGCTGACCATCCAGGAAGCGGCGCGCCGGCGCCTCTTGCTGGCCCTTGTCGTCCTTACGCTCATCGTGGTCGGCTTTTCCGCGTGGGGCTTCCACAAGATCACGACCGTGACCCGCAGCGACGGAAGTCCGCTCCCTCCGGTGGAGGTGGCGCTCCTCACATCGCAGCTCCTGATCGTCGTGACCTTCATGTACAGCGGTGTGCTCGCGCTCAGTGCCGCGGTCGTGGCTGGACCGCTCATCTCGAGCGAGGTCGAAAGCGGGCTCCTTCTCTCGATGCTCGCTCGGCCGGTGCGGCGCAGTGAGGTCGTGATCGGCAAGTGGCTCGGCCTGGCCGCCCTGGTGGGCGTTTACGCCGCCGGATCTGCCTTCCTGGAGCTCGTCGCGGTCGACTGGGCTACCGGCTACCTTCCCCCACACCCCGTCCAGCTGGTGCTCTACGTCGGGTCGGAGGGACTCGTCCTGCTCTCGCTCGGCCTTGTGCTGTCGACGCGCCTGTCCGGCATCACGGGCGGTGTGATCGCCTTGGTCGCGTGGCTGATGGGCTGGATCGGCGGGGTGGTCGGCAACATCGGGACCGGCCTGCAGAACCAGGCCGTCGAGAATGTCGGCGTGATCAGCCACCTTGTTCTACCGAGCGACGGGCTGTGGCGCGGCGCCATCTACGCGATGGAGCCGGACACCCTGCTCGCCGCGCTGCGACAGGCCGGTACAGTAGGCCGCGCGAATCCGTTTTCCGCGGTCGACCCGCCGTCCGTCGCCTACCTGGCGTGGGTCGTCGTCTGGTTTGGGTTGATGCTCGCCCTGGCGATCTGGAGCTTCAGGACCCGGGAGATCTAGACATCCCACGGCTGGAAAAGTCAAGCGGCAACTTCAACTTGAGTCGGCCAAGCAACATGTTCGATGTAGGCCTGGCGGTTGGTCAGGCAGCCATGCAGGATGGCGACCAGACGGTTGGCCAGAGCTCGCAGAGCTTGATGATGAGTCTGGCCGCGGGCGCGCAGGACGTCGTATCGATGCCGGGCGCCTTCGGAGCGAGTGAGGGCAGAGAACGCCCATTGGTAGCCGGCATCGGCGAGCCGGCGGTTGCGCGCCACCTGGGCGAGAACGACCTTGCGAGTACCGGAGGCCTTGGTGATGGGCGCGGTGCCCGCATAGCTCTTGCGAGCCTTAGGATGCAGGAATCGGGTTCGGTCATCACCGAACTCGGCCATAGCCCGGGCGCCGAGGACAAGACCGAGTCCAGGCAGACTGAGGTAGCTGCAATCTGCCGGTTGAGCTGTTTGA
>DATLUC010000153.1:0-8157 GCA_035533335.1 Candidatus Baltobacterales bacterium | reverse complement strand
GAACCGGACCTCACCCGAGGCATCGACGAGACGCGCTGGAAGCTTGAGGTCGTCGAGCCAGGCAGGTGCGCTGTGGCCCATGATCAAGGCCGCGGTGGCAGCCGCGTTGGCCTCCACGCAGGTCGCCGCGGCCACTGACACCATCGCCCAGGGCGTCTGCGCCGGCAGGCCTGTGGAAGGATCGATGATGTGGTGGAACTCGATCCCACCGCGCCGCCAGCGGCGTGAGGTGGTGCCTGAGGTGGCGAGCCCGCCGTCGAAGACGACGACATCTTGGCCTTCGACAGCGTCGACGTCTACGGCCACCCGGATCGGCCAACCGCCCTGCGGCGCCGGCCCGCAGACCGCGACGTCGCCTCCGCAGCTGACCAGGACCGAAACTCCAAGCTTGCTCGCCACGGCGTCAGCGGCCCGGTCTGCCGCCCACGCTTTGCCGCTGGCCCCAAGGTCGAGCCCGACGCCGGCGGGCAGCCGCATCGTGTGGGCCGCGGGTTGGTAGGTCAGCGCTCGCCACCCGATCACCCGGCGCGTGCGAAGCTCAAGAGGAGGTCCTTCTGCGGGCAGGTCGCGGAAGGTGACCGTATACCCGGCGTCCTCCACGCACCTACCGACGGTGAGGTCGACCAGCCCTCCGGTCATCTCTGCCGAGCATAGCGCGGCCACGATGGCCTCCTCCAGCAAAGGAGAAAGCAGAACGTCGCCGCAGCCGCTGCGGGCGTTGAGGCGGGACAGCTCAGAGTTCGGGCGGAACCGGCTGCAGGCTTCATCGATCTCCTGGATCTTCGCCTGGACGATGGCCATCGCAGCAGGCAGCGCGGCTCCGTCGTCGACGGCGACAGTATTGGTCGTGCCCATGCCGGTGAACGAGTCCGAGCTCAGCACGGCTTGGAGGGCGTGGAGTAGCAAACCGGTGGAGGAGCCGGCTGAGGGGCCGCTGCGGGACCCTGCGACGGGGGGCCCGGCGTCGAGCCTGAAGGAGCGGGAGCGCCATACGGGACGTGGACCACCGTCTGCACCACTGTCGGTGTGGTTTGAACCGGAGCTGCAGCGACCGGCACCGTCGCCGTGACGGACGACGGTGGAGCGGGCAGCTTGCCAGAGAAGTACGCCTGGGCAAGACCGGAGAAGAGCCAGCTCAAGCCGAGGGCGCTCACCACGCCCCCCAGAGTGCCCAGACGGACGATCCAGAGCGCCCGGTCGCGGGTGGCCGGGTCGGATCCGTAGGTCGTCAGTCCAGCCGGCTCATCTGGACTGGGCGACCACGGTTCGACCAGCTGACCGTCAGTCATCGGGTGGCGGGCTTGGCCGCGCGGTGGGCGGAGGATCGTAGACAGTGACCACCTTGTGCACGACCCCGATCGCCGGAAACAGGGCACGAGCTTTGATGGACTGGGCGGCGGAACTGCTTTGAGTGGCGATGGACGTCTCCAGATCAGCCCACAGGCCGGGGCCGACCAGAACGACGAGCGCTGAGATTATTCCTGCACCGAACGTGAGTAACCAGAAGAGCCAGGCGCGCTTCCGCTTGGGCGATTCTTGGTCCGAGTCGGCTCCGGCTCTCCTGCGAATCGCAACTTTACGGACGCTCATCTTGATCTCCTCTTCACGTGAGTGGACGCCAACCTGGCCTGGAGATACGCCGACGAGGCCCGAGGCGCCTCAAGTCGGACTCCCTGAACATGAGAACGAGCGTTCGGGCGGGAACTTGCGGGGATCTCAACAGCCGGCGCACGCATGGCCATCATCTCGGATACAAGCGATATCGGATCAGCTGATCGCGATGAGCCCAACACCGGCACACCAAACACAGTCGCGGCATGGGGCCAGGAGGGTCCGGGCCAAGTGTACGGCGTGTGCACCAGCTCTGGCAGTGCCTGCGGCGATCCCAG
This sequence comes from Candidatus Baltobacterales bacterium, assembly GCA_035533335.1. GTDB lineage: Bacteria > Chloroflexota > Dormibacteria > Dormibacterales > Dormibacteraceae > DATKSS01. The sequence continues at coordinate 6,268 of DATLUC010000153.1, read as the reverse complement.
CGGACGCGCGCCGACTAAGTTCTCCGGCACGCAGATTGCCTGCGTCGCCGTGCGCACCGGCCCGAGCCAGGCGGCGGGTACGGCATCCAAGTGGTGGTCTTTATCAAATTCACCGCCGCCACCCCGGCGCTGGCTCAAATCATCGGCGCTGGCGGCAACCTCTACCAGAGTCAGAACTCGATCGGAGAAGCGGTCTCCTTCTAAGTCTAGGCGTAGGCCCACGGCCTGACCGGTGTTCAGCGGGCCCCTCGGCTTCAGTGCTGCGCGGACGTACTGTCGGGTATGTGGAGCCTGAAATTTGCGCCGGGTGCCGCACTCGCCACGAGCTCGAGCGTTCCGCCGTGCGCCCGGGCGATCGCGGCGCTCAGCGCCAGTCCAAGCCCAGCACCGCCGTGCTCAGGGGATCGCGCGCTGTCGGTCCGGGCAAATCGAGTGAACAGGCGCGCGCGACCTTCTGGAGCCACGCCAGGCCCCTGATCGGCCACTTCAAGATTCCAGCCTCCGTCGGCGGCGTAACCGCGCAGCACCACGGCCGTCCCCTTGGCGGTGTGCCTGAAGGCGTTTTCCAGCAGGTTGTCCAGCACCCTGCGCAGCAGGGCGGGATCGGCGCCCACGCGGCCCGAGCTCGGCGCGCTGACCTCAAGCCGGGTCCCGCTCTCGAGTGCGATGCCCTCCCAGCGGGCGCCGGTCTCGTGTAGAAAGTCCGCCACGTCGACGGGTTCCTTGGCCGGCAGGAGCGCACCCGCGTCGGCCCGGGCGAGGATGAGCAGCTGGTCGGCGAGCCGGCTCAGGTGCTCGACCTCTACCAGCAGTGACTCGAGGGTTTGCTTGTAGTCGTCGCGGCTCCGGCTCCGACTGAGCGCGCCTTCCAGCTGGATGCGCATCAGCGCCAGCGGAGCCCGCAGCTCGTGGGAAGCATCTGCCGTGAACCTGCCCATGCTGATGAAACCGGCTTCGAGCCGGGCCAGCATGGCGTTGAAGGTGTCCACCAGCTCGCCCAACTCGTCCGGAGGTACTTTCACCTCGACCCGACGATGCAGGTCGTGCTCGCTGATGGAGCGGGCGAGTCCGGCAATCGTGCGGACCGGTCGCAGGGCGCGTCCCGCCAGCCAGTAAGAGAGCGCCCCCCCTATCAAGAGCAGCGCCGCCGAGACGACGAACAAGATCAAGAATGTGCGGCGCTGGGCTGCCAGCATCTCGCCCACCGAACGGCTGACCACGATCGCGTCCGTCGGGCCAGAACCGGTCGATAGCGGAACCGCGTACACGCGCCTTGGCACATTGCGCGAATCGACGACGTCTGCCCAGACCGGACCTCCAGTTCGTAATGCCTGAGCCGCCAGGCTCAGGAGAGTGCTATTGGCCAGCGGCTGGTTGGGGGTCTTGGCCACGACCGTGTTGGCCGAGATCACGGCGGCATCGACCGCGATTCCGCTTTCTGTCTCGCCAGGTAGGTCGGCCCCACCGAGCGTGAGCTGCCCATTGGTGTCTTGCAGATTCGAAGCGATCACATGCGCCTGCGCGACCAGGACAGCGTCCGACTCCTGGGACTGGGTCACCGCGACCGAGGCCAGCACGGCGCCGTCGGCGATGACGAGTGCCACCGCAAAGGCGGCGACGGCCAAGAGACCGAGCCGGCCGCGGGTGCCGGTCAGGCGGCGCATCACGCGCCGTCTGCGGCATACCGATAGCCAGAACCCCTGACCGTGATGAACGGATCCCCGGCCCCGGCCTCGATCAGCTTCTTCCGCAGCCGCCCGATGTAGACCTCGATCAGGTTGCGTCCGCCCTCGAAGTCGTAGTCCCAGGCGTGCTCCAGGATCTGGCCGCGAGTCAGCAGCCTGCCGCGGTTCAAAAGGAAGTATTCGAGGATGGCGAATTCCTTGGTAGTCAGGTCAACCTCGTGGCCATCAACGGTCAGGGTGTGGGCGGCAGTGTCGAGCAGCAGTTTCCCGGCCTTCAACTGGGCGTTGCGATTGGGCACGTGCCGCCGTGTGAGTGCGCGCAGGCGAGCGACCACCTCGCGCAGCGCAAACGGCTTGACCAGGTAGTCGTCCGCGCCCGCCTCCAGGCCGCCTACTCGATCGTCGACGGCATCCCGCGCGGTCAGCATCAGGATCGGCGTCTCGACTCTGTGCTCGCGCAGGCGCCGCGTCACCTCCAGGCCATCCAGCCGCGGCAGCATGATGTCCAGCACGATCACGTCGTAGGGCGTCGAGGATGCCGCCGCCAGACCCTCTTCGCCGTCGTGGGCGACGTCGACGGCCATCCTCGACTCGATCAGAGAACGCCGCAGGCTGTCGGCAAGCCGCCGGTCGTCCTCGACAACCAGGACTCGCATGCTGGAATGGTGCGCCGAGCATCTAAACGATTACTAAACGATGTCGTGCGCCCGATTTAGGGTTGGTTGAGGAACGGGGATCAGGCTCTTGGTCAGCGGTCAGACGGCCGTAATTCCATAAAGAGGTGTCTCAGATCATGAATTTGAAACGTAAGTTCGCACTCGTAGCGGTACCCGCGGTGCTCGCCTTGGGGGGCGGGGCGCTGGCCGTTCAAGCCTCTCCAATGACGCCGAGCCCCACCCCCGCGCCACGAAGCCAGACCGGAGTGGAGCCGGCGGAGGCAGTTGGAACCGCGGAATCAGTGGACGCCCCCGAGGCGCCTGGCGCGGCCGATGTCGGTCATGCCGATGCCGCCGGTGCCAACGTCGACCACCAGTTTGAGGGCAGCGAATAGGCTTCCGCCGTCTCGACGCCATCGAGCGACCCCCAAGGCGCGTCGCCTTGGGGGTCGCTACCCCGACAACAGCACAGAGCAGCCCCCTGACTCTCATACCTAGTCTCGTATCTGCTGTACGAATTGCTGTACTGCTCTTTCGCTGGGACAAGCCATAGCTGAGTCGCGCTAACCCCGGGAGGCCGACCTGCACGGCCATGGCGTCCGGTTGCCCCGTATTTCTTTAAGGTGTACGGACTCAGGCGATGGCTCGGTGGCGTCGGTTGAGGCACGATACAACGCCGGATGCCTAAGCGACTGTGGTTGGAGATCCAGCTCCTTAGGCGAAGCCGGCGCGATCAGAAGGCACGGACCAAGTGGCTCGCGCACACCGCAGATCCCGAGCTGGCTCGACGTGTTCACGAGGTCGATGTTGCCAACACGAAATGGATTCAGAGCGTGGTGGACCAGCACGGGTGGCCTGGTCGCGATCTCGTAGGCATCCCCGGTTCAGATGCGGCCTGGCTGCTCGTTCAACACGCTGACCATGACCGCGCCTTTCAGCGCCAATGTCTCGCACTCCTCCATGAGGCAGTCGAGGCTGGCCAGGCCTCACCCGCCCACCTGGCCTATCTGGACGACAGGCTGCGGGTCGCAGACGGGAGGCCGCAGGTGTTCGGAACGCAGTTCCAGCGCGTAAGCGGCGAGCTCGTCCCGTATCCAATCGAAGACACGGTCCACGTGGACGAGCGCCGGCGCGCGATTGGGCTGCAGCCTTTGGATCAGTACGCTGCTGGCATGCGACAGATGCACGCCCCTAACGAGAAACCCCCGCCGGTCCAATAGCGGTTGCATGCTTCGGCTTCCAGCTGGTAGACGGCGAAGGCGTGCCCGTGTTTGCTTAAGCGCATTGACTTGAACCCACTCCGAGTGCTGATCGAGCCGCCTCCGCATGGATCGCTCGGCCGCCAGGAGACGCTTGCCTGACCATCGAAAGCTTGAGGATCGGGCAGGAACTCTCCTAGTGCAAAGCAGCAGCTACATTTGGCGTCGTGCTCGAGGAGCTGCACGCGGAATTTGACTCGCGCGCCGAGCGGGACCTCCAGCAGGCGCTCGAGCGCACCGGCCTTCTGCTGCTGGGGGAAGTTCATGGTGTGGCCGAGAATGCGGCGGTCATCTATGCACTCTTCGTACGCTTCGGCTTCCGTGCGCTGGCGCTTGAGTGGCCGGCGGATGTCGATCTGAAGGCAACGCACCGAAGCGAAGACGGCCGGGTCACGCGGGAGTACTTCACCCTTCTTCGCACGCTGCAAGCGGAAGAGAGCCTGGAACAACTCATCCTCTTCGACGACCCTGGAGACGGCACTTGGGGCGGCCGAGACGCAGCTATGGCTGCCCGGCTGCTGGCTGCACTCCAGCCGGGAGTGCCAACGCTAGCGGTGATGGGCAACCTTCACAGCCGGACCCGCAGCCACCGTCACGGTGAGCCGCTGGGTCTGCATGTCGCCCGTGCACGGCCCGGCGTCCCTGAGGCCCGCATTACCTACGTGGGCGGAGGCTTCTACAACTTCGGGACCAAACGCTTCCGGCATTGGCCGTTGCGTCGCCTCCGTAAGCCACGCTTTCGGCGCGCTGGCCAGTTGTTCGTCTTCGAGCTACCGACTGCCACGCCAGCAAGCGACTAATTCCCCGGCCCGCCGCGGAGCTCGACTCATTGTTTCGGCTCCGCAGCGACCTTCATTTCCGGAAGCTGTGCCAATGGCGTCCAGCGTGCCCGGGGTTCATCGCGTCGAGATGGTGGCGCGGCCGTCCACCCCGTTTCGACCTAATACGGGCGATTCGCGAGCCGCCGGGCGCCGGACTCGAACCTGGGGTAGAAAGCGATGTCTTGAGGTGACCGTGCACCGACGTGCGCGCAGAGCGCGCTTCCCCTGAAACCCTACTGCTAGGTGCCTGTCATGCGACTGCCTCAATCGTGACTTTGTAGCCGAGCTGCTCAAGGCGGCGGATGCTCCGCCGGGCAACGCTCTCCTTGTGGCGCTGGTCCCAGTGCTCCGGTCCGAGATCGACGAAGTGGGCGCCATCGCGGAGCATGTGATAGATCGCGATCAAGATCGAGTGCGCAATCGCCATTTGCGCCCGCTTCGGTCCCCGACGGCCGGCGAGTCGGCGATAGCGAGCGGCGAAGAAGTTCGGATGGGCACGACCTGCTCGCACTGCGCCGAGCGCCGCCTCGATCAGCGCCGAGCGGAGCCACGGTTCCCGTCCCCCGTCCCCGACTGACGACGTTTACCGGCGCTCTCATTTGTTCCAGGACAGACCCTTGCCCACGAGGCGAAATGAGCAGGCGTTGGAAACCGGCTCATGTCGACCCCGATCTCGGCGATGATCTGCTCAGCGCCGTGTTGGGCGATCCCAGGAATCTGGTTGATTAGGTCGAGCGCCGGCTGGAAAGGGCGCATCCGCTCTTCGACCTCCACGTTGATGGCCGCGATTTGCTTCTCCATCACCTCGATCAGCTCAATCTGGCTGCGAAGCAGAAAGCGCTGGTGGGCAGCGACCGTTCCTTCGAGTGCCTGGGCCAGCCGTTGGCGCTTGGGGCGGAGATTCGACATCGCCAGCTCCGCCATCGCGGCGGCATCTGTGTTTCCCGCCGCCAGCTCCTTCAGCATCGCGCGACCCGACAGGCCCATCACGTTGGACGCAACGTCGCCGAGCTTGATGTTGGCTCCCTCGAGCACCTTCTGGACTCGCGTGATGAGCCGCGTCTTCTCATGTATCAAAGTGCGCCGGTAACGCACCAGCTCGCGCAACTCACGCTGGCCGCGGTCTGGAACGAAGCTCGCCCGCAGGAGGCCGTGGCGGAGCAAGTCGGCCAACCACTCGGCATCCTTTGACGTCGGTCTTGCGTCCAGGGACTGCCTTCGTGTGCCGGGCGTTGACGACTAGAAGCTCGAAGTCGTGCCCTTCAAGCAGATTGAAGACGGGCTTCCAGTGGACGCCAGTGCTCTCCATCGCGACGTGGGTCACCCTTTCCTGCTCCAGCCACTCCACGAACTCCAACAGTTCGTGCGTCATCGTCCCGAACGTGCGTGTCTCTTTGCTCGTTGACGTCAGCACGCACGCCACCACCGTCTTCTTGTGCACATCGAGCCCGCAACATCGCTCGTGCACGGTCCGCATGGCAACCACCTCCCGCAGAGTGATGGCGGTGGCGGGATGGCGACTGCTGAGTCAAAGACACTCCCCTACGTCCTTCTGCCACGATGGCAGTGCGACAACATTTTGGTGCCTACCAGCCGCCGGCTCACGTTAGACTTTCGAGCTCCTCTGCACCAGGTCGGATCTCGGGCTCTGCCCCGTCACCGCCGACAGTTTCAATCCCCCGCGGTGACGCCGCGCGTCATACGCGTTATCTTGCCACCTCCGTCAGGAGGTCAAAAGTACTGTTTTGGTACTGGTCCTTCTCCGAGTCGAGAGCTACCCTGAAGGCTAGAGATGACCGACAGCGCACGATCGGGAGAACAGAACTTGCTGGAACTGGCTGAGCGCT
>DATLUC010000152.1:0-18494 GCA_035533335.1 Candidatus Baltobacterales bacterium | reverse complement strand
CTCCCGCTGCAGGTCCTTCACGCGCTCCCAGGCGACCTCTTCCTGCTTGTACTGGTACATCCGGCCCTCCTTAACTAGCGTAGTACTAACACTGGTTATTATAACTGGCGCTACGATTTTAGTGGTTATGGATATGCTGGGAAGCGATGCCTGAACGGGAAGCTTCCGGCGACGTGGGCCTGGTCCAGGCCTTCGTCAACACCGTCGACTTCGACCACGGCCCCGACGAGCTCAAGGACCCCAACACGCTGAAGTCGTGGTTGGTGGCAAGAAAGCTGATGGACGAGACCCAGCCGGTCGGGGAGTCCGACGCGGGTCATGCCGTGGCAGTGCGCGAAGCGATGCGCGGGGTGATCGGAGGCAACACGGGTCTTGCGGTCTACCCCGTCGATGCCGCCACGCTGAACGAAGCCGCCTCTGCCAGCCGCCTGCGCATGCGCTTCGGCCCTGACGGCAAACCACGGCTCGAGCCCGAGACCGGAGGCGTGGTGGGCGCCCTCGGCCGACTGGTGGCCGCTCTTTACGCCGCCACCCGCGACGAGCAGTGGCCGCGACTCAAGCTGTGCGGCGACCCCACGTGCCGGTGGGCTTTCTACGACCTCTCGCGAAATCACTCCAGCCGGTGGTGCGACATGGCGTCATGCGGGAACCGCCAGAAGGCGAAGCGATTCAGGAGCCGGGTCAAGACCCAGGGTTCGGGCGCAGCGGCGACCAGGGGTCGCACTGCCTAGGCTTCGGCGCGTGGCATCGGCGCCACCGGCGGAATCCCGCGGGCTCTTCGATCGTGTTCTACGTGGGGCTTCCAATCGTTCGCGAGGTCCTAGCCACGACCCTGCCGTCAGGCGACGTTCGCGCTCCGGGCGCCGCGCTTCGAAGCGCCGGTACCGCCGTAGCGGACGGCCGTGAGCTCGGCGAGGATGCCTAGCGCCGTCTCCTCCGCGCCGCGGCTGCCTAGGTCGAGCCCGATCGGTCCGTGCACCCTGGCCAGCTGCTCGTCGCTGAAACCCTCGGCGCGCAGCGCGTCGAAACGGTTCTGGTTGGTCTTCCGGCTGCCGATGGCGCCGATGTAGCCGGCATCCTTGCCGAGCACCGAGCGCAGCGCGGGCAGGTCGAACTTCGGATCGTGGGTGAGGATCACCACGTAGGTCGAGTTGTCGACCGTCAGCTTGGCCATCGCCTCATCCGGCCACGCCACGACGAGCTCGTCCGCTTCGGGGAAGCGCTCCCTGGTGGCGAATTTTGCGCGAGCGTCGATGACCGTGACCCGGTATCCCATCACCTTGGCGAGCCGGTGCAGCGGGATCGCGATGTGGATGGCCCCGATGATCACCAGGTGCGGCGGCCTGCGGAACGGCTCGACGAAAGAGTCGCCCTCACGGCGGGCCCCCTCGACGCCCGAGGCAGTCCCGCGCATCAGCTCCGCCTCACCGCTGACCAGGTCGGTGCGTAGCGTCGCCGGCTCGTCGCGGTTCAGCATCCCGATCAGCTCGCGATGCGCTTCGGCGAGCGGCTGGATGAAGACCTCGATGTGGCCGCCGCAGGCGAGGCCGACCTCGAACGCCACTTCATCTGCCACGCCAAACGCGGCGATCTTCGGGCGGCCGCTCTTGAGGACCTTCTGCGCCTCGTCGAATACGGCTCCTTCGATGCACCCGTTGGAAACCGAGCCGGCCATCTTGCCCGACCGCGTGGCCAGCATCTTCGAACCCAGCGGGCGCGGGCTGGAGCCCCACGTTTCGACCACGGTGCACAGGGCGATCTCCTCGCCCGATGCGGTCCACTCGTTCAGCTCGGCCAGGACTTCGCGCATCAGCGGTTCCTCTTGCGGCCGTCGAGGCCGGCGAGCAGGCGCCCGAGGTCTTCCAGCGCCTGGAGGTTGTGCGCGGCGAGAAAGTCGTCGCACAGGGGGACCGCGGCCGCCATACCGCGAGTCAACGGCTCGTAGCCTTCGGAGCCCAGCAGCGGGTTCAGCCAGATCAGGCGGTAGGCCGAGCGTCGCAGGTGGACGAGCTCAGCCGCAAGCTGTCCGGGGTCGCCGCGGTCCCACCCGTCGCTCACGATGATGACCACCGCGCCGTGGCCCAGCACGCGACGGGCCCAGTGACGGTTGAAGTCCCCCAGCGCATCGCCGATCCTCGTGCCGCCGCTGAAATCGTGCACCTTCTTGCTCACCGACTCGAGCGCCCGGTCGAGGTCTCGATACCGGAGCAGGCGCGTGATGCGCGTGAGACGGGTCGAGAAGACGAAGGCCTCCAGGTCCTCGCGGCGCGCTATGGCGTGGGCAAAGATCATGAGCAGCCGCGAGTACCGCTCCATGGATCCGCTCACGTCGCAGATGAGGACCAGCGGCCGCCGGCGCACCCTCGGCCGGCGACTGAACAGCCGCATGAGCTCTCCCGACGAGCGGATGGCATGCCGGGACGTGCGCCGCAGGTCGATCTGTCCCGACCGCGCGGGTCTCAGGCGCCGGGTGCGCCGCTCCGCGACCCGCCACGGCGTCTGCTCCATGAGACGGCGCACCTGCTCGGTCTCCTGCCACGTCATCTGGTCGAAGTCCTTGTGGCGCAGCAGCTCGTCCTTGCTGTAGCCGCTCGAGCTGACAGGCACTTCGGTCGGTTCCTTCTCGCGGTTCATCTGCGAGCTGTGAAGCCCCAGCGCCGCCGACCAGGCTTTGGCGCGCTCAGGCGCCAGGGGCAGGGTTCGGCTCCGGCCGGGCACTGAGCCGGCCGACGCCCGCGGGTCGGCGGGCGCCCAGAAGATGTCGAACGCCGCCTCAAAAATGGGGATGTCCTCCTTGCGGCTCACGAAGACCGTGCGCAGGGAATTGCGGAAATCCGTCTGCTGCTTGAGGTCGATCAACCCGAGGGCTCGAGTCGCGTCGGTCAACCGCCGCGGCCCGGCCTCGACGCCGGCGTCGTGCAGGAGCCGCGCGAACGCCGCCAGCCTTGGCAGGAGGTCGAAGTCCGGGTCAGGCACCTCTGGCCTTCTCGACCAGCGCCGGGACCTGCTCTCTCACGCGCTCCAGGTCTTCCTGGTACTTCAAGGCAGACCCCAGCGTCGCGTTCACCAGCGCGGAGTCGATCCGCGTGGCGCCCAGTGCGGCCAGCGAGCGCGCCCAGTCCAGGGTCTCGGCGACTCCGGGCACCTTGTACAGGTCCATGCCGCGAAGCTCCTGGACCAGGGCCGCCACCTCGCGAGCCAGCCCGTCGGCCGCCTCGGGCGCCCGTGCGCGCACGATCTCCACCTCCTTCTCGAGGTCGGGGTAGTCGATCCAGTGGTAAAGACAACGACGTTTCAAGGCATCGTGCACCTCGCGCGTGCGGTTGGAGGTGATCACGACGAACGGCGGATGCTTGGCCTTGATGGTGCCGATCTCCGGGATCGAGACCTGGAAGTCGCTCAGCAGCTCGAGCAGGAAGGCCTCGAACTCCTCGTCCGAGCGGTCGATCTCGTCGATCAGGAGCACGGGCGGCGTGGCGTCCTCGTTGTCGATGGCGTCGAGCAGCGGTCGGCGCAGGAGGAACTCGGGACTGAAGATCTCGCGTTCGGCATTCCGCCGGTCCTCGCTCTCGCCGAGGAGCCTGATGTGCAGCAGCTGGCGGGGATAGTTCCACTCGTACACGGCGTGCGCCAGGTCGATGCCCTCGTAACACTGGAGCCTGATCAGCCGCGCGCCGAGGACATCGGCCATGACCTTGGCCGCCTCGGTCTTACCCACGCCCGCCTCGCCTTCGATGAACAGCGGCTTCTGCAACTTGAGGGCGAGGTAGATCGACGTGGCGAGGGCTCGGTCGCCGATGTACTTGCGCTCGCGAAGGCGCCGCTCAACATCCTCGATCGTCGCCGGCGAGGGTTCCGTCACGCGCAAAGGTTACGAGAGATCAGTAGGTCCCCTCCTTATCGCCGCTTGCGCGCAGGCGGATGACCCGGCGCGAAGCCGGGCCACCGTCTGTCTCTTTAACCGGCCTGCTCGATCGCGCGCTTTACGAGCACGCGCGAAAGGTGCTTCTTGTATTCCGGGCTCGCCCGCAGGTCGCCCGATGGGTTGAGCCCGTCCGATGCGTGCTGCGCCGCCTCCTCGGCCTTGGCGCCCTTGTGCAGGGCGTCCTCGACCGCCTTGGCGCGCACCGGGGTCGGCCCGACGTTGGTCAGCCCGATGCGCCAGCCGCCGTTCATCTTCTGGGCCGCCGCACCGACGATCGCCCAGTCGAACAGCCGCCGCCGGAACTTGATGTACTTGTGCGGTCCGTCGGCCACCGGAAACACGACCTCGATGACGATCTCGTCAGCCGCCAGCGGCGTGGTGAAAAGGTCCTTGAAGAAATCCTTGGCCGCGATCGTCCGCCGGTTGGTGACGATCTCGGCGTCGAGCATGAGCGCGATGGTCGGATAGTCGCCTGCTGCGTCTGCGTGCGCGATGACGCCGCCCATGGTCCCCATGTTGCGAACCTGGTTGTCACCAACCTCGCCCGCGACCTCCGCGAGGATCGGGAGCCTCTCCTTCACCACCGCCGAGTTCTGGATCGTGACGTGGCGCGTGAGCGCGCCGATGTGGAGCTTCCCACCGGACTCCTTGATGTGGTCGAGCTCCTTGATCCCGTTGATGTCGACGAGCGCCTTCGGCTGCGCGAGGCGCAGGCGCATCAGCGGGATGAGGCTGTGGCCTCCCGCCAGGACCTTGGCCTCCTCGCCGTACTTGTTGAGGAGCTTGGTGGCCTCATCCACCGATGAGGCCCGCGCGTACTCGAATGCTGCCGGAATCAATTGCGAGCCTCCTTGATTTGCTTCCAGAGCCGGTCTGGGCTGGCGGGCATGTCGACGTGCTTGATGCCGAGCGGTGACAGCGCGTCGCATATGGCGTTGATGACCGCGATCGAGCTGGCGATGGTGCCGGCTTCGCCGATACCTTTCACGCCCAGCTCGTTGGTCGGCGTCGGGGTGATCGTCCTCCCGAGCTCGAAGTTGGGAAACTCGTTGGCCGTCGGAATCTGGTAGTCGAGCAGCGAGCCGGTCCTCAGCTGCCCCGACTCGTCGTCGTAGACGACCTCTTCGTACAGGGCCTGCGCGATGCCCTGGGCGATGCCGCCATGGATCTGGCCGTCGACGATCATCGGGTTGATGATGTTGCCGCAGTCGTCGACTGCGATGTACCGCTTGAGGTCCACCGCCCCGGTCTCGGGGTCGACCTCGACCACCGCGATGTGCGTGCCGAAGGGCCACACGAAGTTGGTGGGGTCGTAGTAGGCAACCGCTTCCAGTCCCTGCTCCATCTCCTCCGGCAGGCCGGCACCGTACGCGGCGAAAGCGATCTCGCCCATAGCCTTGCGCTTGTCGGGGCTGCCCTTGACATAGAAGTGCCCCTGGTCGAAAACGACGTCTTCCTCGGCTGCTTCGAAGATATGGGCGGCTATCTTCTTGGCTTTGTCCACGATCTTCTTGGAGGCCTTGTGCACGGCCATCCCGCCGACCGCGAGCGAGCGGCTGCCGTAGGTCCCGTAGCCGAATGCGGGCCCCTCGGCCGTGTCCCCGTGGCGCAGCTCGATCATGTCGTAAGGGATCCCGAGGGTGTCGGCGACGATCTGGGGGAACGTGGTGTCGTGCCCCTGGCCGTGTGAGTGGGTGCCGACGTAAACGGTGACGGAGCCGGTCGGGAACACGCGCACCTGCGCGCTCTCCACCAGGGCCAGGCCGCCTGTGGCAGGAGCCGTCGCGGCGCTCGGGCCGAAGCCGCAGATCTCGATCCAGCTCGAGACTCCGATGCCGAGGTAGCGTCCCTTCTTGCGGGCCTCCTCCTGCTCCTTGCGCAGCTTTTCGTAGCCGGCGATCTCCATCGCCTTGTCCATCGCCTTCTCGTAGGCGCCGGAGTCATAGACCAGCCCGAAGTGACTGGTGTGCGGGAACTCGGTGATGAAGTTCTTCTTCCTGATCGCCACCGGGTCCATCTTCAGCTCCCCCGCAAGCAGGTCGATCATCCGCTCGCAAAGATGGGTGGCCTCGGGCCTTCCGGCGCCGCGGTATGGATCGGTCGGGACACGGTTGGTGAGCACGCCGACGGTCCGAGCCGAGACGTGCTTCCAGTTGTACGCGCCGGTCGAAAGCAGGCATGCGACGGCCTGAAAGGCGCCGAATGTGCCCACATAAGCGCCCATGTCGAGGTACTGCGTGACCTTCAGGGCGACCAGTGTGCCGTCCTTCATCGCGCCGGCCTCCACGTCGAAGATCTGGCCGCGGCCGTGCGTGGTGGTCATTATCGACTCGGTGCGGGTCTCGATCCACTTGACCGGGCGGCCGCTGAGCTTGGCCGCCGCCGGGACCAGGTAGTCCTCAGAGTAGGGGCTGATCTTGGCGCCGAAGCCGCCGCCTACGTCAGGCGAGATCACGCGGATGCGAGTCTCAGGCATGCCAAGGGCGCCGGCCAGGAAGAGGCGGATGAAGTGAGGGTTCTGGCTCGACATCCAGATGGTCATGCTCTGGTCGGGGTGCGAGTACTCCGCGAGCACGCCGCGAGGCTCCATCGGGGTCGGCGCCAGGCGCTGCTGCAGGATGCGCTGCTTGACCACGACGTCGGCCCCCTTCATGACCGAGGGGTCTTCGGGTATGTAGGTGAGGTCCCAGCCGAGATTGTCGGGCGCGCCAGTGTGGGCCTTCGGGCTCTTGGGGTCGAGCGCCTTGTCCAGGTCCATGACCGCCGGGAGCACCTCGTAGTCGACGTCGATGAGGTTGGCCGCGTCTGCAGCCTTGCCTTTGCTCTCCGCGATCACGACGGCCACCGGTTCGCCCTGGTAGGCCACCTCTTTCTCGGCGATCGGGAACCTCGGCGGCACCTGCTTTTTGTCGGCGACGAACGCCGGCGCCGCCGGCATCGTCCCGGCGATCACCTTGGCGATCTCCTTGTAGGTGTAGATCGCCACCACGCCGGGAGCCTTCGACGCTGCCGACAGGTCGATGCTCTTGATGAGGGCGTGCGCGTGCGGGCTGCGGACGACGGACATGAATACGGTGCCCGGCCGTGTGAAATCGTCGATGTAGCGACCTTCGCCGCTGACCAGTCGCGGGTCCTCGCGGCGGTGGATCTTGGCCCCGATCATCGTGGTGATGGCCATGGCCTAGCTCCTCGCGGAGGCCGTCTGGCCCGATTTCTTGGCGGTTCCGCCCATCGTCTTCGCGGCCGACTGGACGGACTTGACGATGTTCACGTAGCCGGTGCATCGGCACAGGTTTCCTTCGAGCCCCTTGCGGATCTCGTCTTCCGTGGGGTTGGGGTTCTGCTCGAGCAGGTAGGCAGCCGCCATGATCATGCCCGGCGTGCAGTAGCCGCACTGGAGGCCGTGCTCGTCCCAGAAGGCCTGCTGCAGCGGATGGAGCACTCCATCCTTGGCCATGCCCTCGATGGTCGTGATCTTGCGGCCTTCGGCCTGGACGGCGAACATCGTGCAGCTCTTGACGGCCTTGCCGTCGACGAGGATCGTGCACGCGCCGCACTGGCTCGTGTCGCAGCCGACGTGGGTCCCCGTGAGGCCTACGACGTCTCGCAGGTAGTGCACCAGCAGGAGTCGTGGCTCGACCTCGTGCTCGTGCTCGCGGCCGTTGACGGTGGTGGCGACCTTGTGCTTCATAAGCTCTCCTATCCCTCCGGCGGTGCTCGCCGCGACCGCGTTCCAACCGACGAGCTTGTTGGTGAACAAGTGTATTGCGCTACTTTTAGCGGCGAAATGCAACTGGAAAACTCTTTCAGCGTGGGGGCACCCCCCGATCAAGTGTTCGCCTACCTGCTCGACGTCAACAAAGTGGTCGGCTGCGTGCCGGGGGCAGAGCTGTCCGAGGTGGTCGACCCTACCACTTTCAAAGGCAAGGTCAAGGTCAAGGTCGGTCCCATCACGGTCGCCTACAGCGGCACGGCCACCATCGCTGACCGAGACGAAGCCAGGCGCACCGCCACTCTGCAGGCCGATGGACGGGAGACGACCGGTCCCGGATCGGCCCGCGCCTCCGCCCACATGAGCGTCGAGCCGGAAGGCGCCGGCTCGTTGGTCAAGATCGTGACCGACTACAGCGTGGCCGGTCGGGTCGCCCAGTTCGGCAGGGGCGTCATGGAGGATGTCTCACGCCGGATCGTCAACGACATGGCCGCCTGCATTAAGGCCAACCTGGAAGCCGCGCAGCCGTCTAGCTCGCCTTCGAGCGCGGCCGCTATGGGCGCCCCCGCGGTCGCGCAAGCCGCCACGACCGCAAAACCGGTCAACGCCCTGGCCCTGCTGTTCTCCGTCCTATGGGCTCGGATCAAGAGCCTGTTCTCGAGGAAATCAGCCTAGGTAGAGCGCCAGCATGTGGTCGCGGTTGACCCAGATCGCGGGCTGAGTCCAGCTTTTGCCCGCCACGCCGATCACCGTGACGGTGGCATCGACGATCTGGAAGAACCGGTTCTTGAGCATGATCTCGTTGTGCATGGTCGTCTCGACCGCCTTGGGAAACTCGGCAGCCCCGGTCACCATGAACATCCCGGCCTGGTACATCACGTAACGACGCACGACCTCCATGACCTGGTCGGGCGCCGGAGGCTCTGGGTCGATGGTGCGGATTCCTCCCACGAGCGCTTTGTTGAACACGCCTTCTGGCACGCCGTTGAGCTGCACCGCGCCGGGCAGCAGAGGCTCCGCGCTTACGTTGCGCATGTGAAAAAGCGGCTCGGGGTCGTTCATCGTCTCGCGCAACCGGCCCCGCATCTGGATCTCAGCCGTGATCCTCTGGTTGGGGGTGAGCACATCGACCTTGCTCCAGGCGACGGCCGGGTTGATGGATGCAGTCGTAGGTGACATCAGCGGGAGGATAACTCGCCGGGGCGCCTTTCACGCTCGACAATGGAGGTCGTGGAGCTCGATGAGGCCCGCCAACGGATCCGGGAGCGCTCTGACCTGAACGCGTTCATCTCCGTTTCGCCCGAACAGGGCGAAGGGGTGGTGGTCGCTGTCAAGGACCTCGTCGACGTCGCGGGCATGGTCACGACGGCAGGAGGCGTGATCCTGCCCGACATCCCTGCGCACGAAGACGCGCCAGTGATCCGGCGCATCAGGCGCGAGGGCTGCGTGATCGTAGGCAAGACCAACCTGCACGAGTTCGCATTCGGCGTGACCAGCGCCAACCCTCATTACGGGACCGTTCGCAATCCGCATGACCCGGCCCGCGTCGCCGGCGGCTCCTCGGGCGGGTCGGCCGTCGCGGTGGCAGCCGGCATGTGCGACTGGGCGGTCGGCAGCGATACCGGCGGCTCGATCCGGATCCCGGCCTCGTTGTGCGGCGTCGCTGGCTTCAAGCCCGCGTTCGGCAGCATCGACACCGATGGCGTGATCCCGCTCAGCTGGTCGCTCGACACTCTTGGGCCTATCGCGCCCGACGTGGCGGCCGGCGCACGCGCCTACACGATGATGTCCGGCGAGCAGATCGACCTGGCACGGCTCAAGAGGCCGCGAATCGGGGTACCTGCCGGCTGGGTGACGGACCTCGACCAGGACACGGCCGCCGCATGGGTGTCGGTCTCGGCGGGGTGGCCCGAGGTCGGGTTCGTCGATCGAGAACCGCTGTTCCAGGTCGGGTTGACGATCCTGCTCGTCGAGGCGGCCACGTACCACCGCGCCTGGGCCTCGAACAGCCCCGAGAAATACGGCGCCGACGTGCTCAGCCACATCCGCCGCGGCCTGGCGATCACCGGCGTCGACTATGTCGAGGCGGTGCGCGAGCGGAGCCGGCTGCAGGATTACGCGCGGCAGGCCATGGAAGGTCTGGACGCGCTGCTCCTGCCCGCGACGGCCATCGTGGCTCCGCCGGTCGAGGCGGGCAACGAGGTGCGCGAGCCGCTTTCCCGGTTCACGCGCCCCTTCAACACGACAGGTCAGCCCGTCGTGCTCGTGCCCGCGCCGGTCGCCGGCCTGCCCGTGGGGATGCAGGTGGTGGGGCGCACCAACGAGGGCGCGCTGCGCGCGGCAGCATGGCTCGAGAGAGAGTGGAAAGGCGCGAGCCGCACCGAGTGAAGTCAAAGGACCTCTTTCCGCCGATCTTCAGCCGGCATGCGGCAGCCTATCAGCGACGGCTGGACGGCATCATGGCGCGCGGCGAGTCACTCGGCCGCCAGCGTGCGATCGAGCTCGCGGCGGTCGAGCCGGGCATGAAGGTGCTCGACCTCGCCTGCGGCCCCGGGAACCTCACCCGCCGCTTGGGCGCGCTAGCCGCGCCTGGTGGTGAGGTCGTCGGCATCGACCTTGCGCCCGGCATGATCGAGCTCGCACGGGCGACCGCGATGGACAACACCCGGTTCGAGGTGATGGACATCGAGCAGCTCGGGTTTCCCGACGCCTGGTTCGATGTCGCGGTTTGCGGGCACGGGATCCAGTTCGCGCCCGACCTTGGACTGGCCCTGCGCGAAGCCCGCCGCGTCTTGAAAGCTCAAGGCAGGTTCGCCGCGAGCATCCCGGTGACCGGCGTCCGGGAGTCCGTTTGGATCCTCCTCGACGGGGTCATCGACCGGCTGCTGCCGCCCGCGCCGACGGCTGTCGACCAGGCGGCGACGCGCGCGACGGTGGCAGACACGGCGGCGCTCCGCCAGGCTGCGCTCGACGCCGGATTCGCCTCCGCGCATGTGGAGCTGGTCGAGGAGACCGTGATGTGGGAGTCGTCGGATCAGCTCGTCTCGATGTTCACGAGCTGGTGGGATTGCGCCTCCCGCCTCGAGGGTCTCGACGGCGCGCGACGCGAAGCATTCACCCAGGAAGCGCTTCAGACGCTTCGCGCCAGGTTTCCGGGATCGATCACGACCACCGGGCGCACCCACGTGCTGCTTGCGGTCTCCTGATGTGCCGCGCGGCCGCCTCGGTCCTGTGTGCGCGGTACCTGCTCAGGTCGACCGAGGCGCGCTCGCGCCCGGGGCGCCGTGAACATGCCGCCGGCGAGCGCGATCCTCAGGCTCCTCGCCTTTGCGGTGCCGGCGGCGCTGGCGCTGGCCGGGGTGCAGCCCCTGGTGGCCGCCGCGGCGGGATCGGTCCGGCTGACGTGGGCCGCCGGCCTGGCTGGACCCGCCTTGGCCGGGGCGATCCTCGTGTTCATGACGGGGCGATGGTTCGATCGCGGTGACGTGGTGCAGCCACCTTGGTACTCGGCGTGGCTGCTGTTGCCGGGCGCATTCCTGCTCGCGGGCGCAGCCGCGATGTGCATCTTCGGCGCGCTGGTGGAGCTCGACCTGATCACGTGGACGATGTGGATCCTGCTGCTGACGGGTTCCTTGTCCTGGGCCGCGGCGCTGGTGGTCGTGAGGACCGCCTCTCGCTGACCATCACCGAGCGGCGCGGGAGTGCGTCATGCTGCCGCCGGCCATCGACCGCCTCAAGCACACCGCGACCCACATGCGGTACGGCCGCCAGCCTTCCCCGATCTCGGCCAGCTCGGCATGTCAGGGTCCAGCGCACGTACATGAAGCGCACGCCATCTGGTCGAGGGCGCTCAGCGCTCGAAGACGCACCTCCTCACGTCGCCGCCAGAACAAGAAAGCCCGGCCGCAGGGAATGCGACCGGCTGTTGCAAGAAGCTGAGCTACCCGAGCTTGATGCGGTTGGCGCGCGGCCCCTTCTGGCTCGGCTCGATCTCGAAGCTGACTCGCTCACCGCCCGCCAGTGAGTCGAAATTCACGCTCGAGTCAAGGCCGGTGCGGTGGAAGAAATATTCCCGTCCGTCCTCGGCGGCGATGAAGCCGAAGCCCCGGTCCGAGACCAGCTTCTTGATGGTGCCTGTCGGCATCTCCCTAACTCCTCTTCTCGAAAGCTAGCCACGAACGCACGGGTCCTTTCGAGAAGATACCGACCGCGGCGAACATCGCCCGACACCCGGGCGACGAAATTACATTACCACCCAAAAGGCGGCCTGGAACGGGCTGGAAGACGAGCCTTTCAGGCCGCCAGCAAAACGACCCCGACCAGCGTCGCGGCCGCCCCCAAGAGCTTCGCGATCGCCCCTTTTCGCTCCCGCAGCCGCCATACCCCCCAGACCGCTACCGCCACGATCGCGGTCTCGCGCACAGGCGCCACCACGGCGAGGGGGGCGAGGCTCAAAGCCCAGAGCACCAGGACGTAGCCCGACCACATGAACGCGCCGATCACAGCGGACTGTCGCCAGGTCGGTACCTGCGCGGAATCCCTGGCCGGCGCGCGGCGCAGCCACGATGCGACCCTTATCGACAGTGGCAGCTCGATCGCCATCAGCGCAAACAGCAACCATCCGTACAGCCACGGCGTGGTGAGCCGCACGCCGATTCGATCTACCGATGTGTACAGGGCGATCGCCACCCCCGTCAGCAACGCGGGCAGCGTCGCGCGTCCCCTGGCCTGCGAGATGGTCACGGTCAGGATCCCAACCAGGAGAAGCCCAACGCCGGCGAGCTGTGCGGGCTGGAGCCTCTCGCCGATGACCGCCAAAGCGACGACCACCGCGATGAGAGGCGCCGATCCGCGAGCGATGGGATAGACGACCGAAAGCTCTCCGCGCCGGTAGGCGGTCGACAGCAGCCACATGTAAGCCGTCTCGAACGTCGATGAGAGCAGGCACCATGCAGCGGCCTGCGGGGGCAGGCTCGGCCGCCCGAGGACCAGCCATGCAGCAAACAGGGCGGCCGTGGCGACGAACGCAGCTACGAAGCTCGCCCGCTCGAAGGTGACCAGCGGGTCTCCGCTCACCTTGACCAGGACGTTCCAGGTGCCGTGGATCGCGGCCGCCGCCAGGGCCAGCGCGACTGCGGCGGCGACCACTTAAGGGCGCCGAGGGCGGGCGAGCAGCCGTCCCAGGAGCCGGTACACCTCCGGGTTCACGACCAGCCCGTTGTGGCTGCCCCAGACCGGGAGCGCCGGGATGTCAGGCCGGAGGCAGGATCGGAAGTTCACGACGTCGTCTGAGCGCGTATAGATCGAGGTCGTCGGCACGACCGGCGCGAGGGCGAGCTCGTGGTCGAAGCGGCCCTCGGGATTGAGCTTGCGGCCGTAGGCGATCTCGTTGGCGACCCTGACCATGCCGACGGCGTGGTGGGTGATGGTCGCGAGGTCGGTCCAATCGGCCAGCGGGGCTCCCAGCGTGATCGCCTGCTCGACCGCCTCCGGCCTTCGGTGGGACAGGACCTTGGCGAGCAGGCCTCCCCGGCTGTGGCCGATCAAGCTCACCCGGCTGCCGGTCTCCTCGTGGACCTCGATCAGGCGGTGTCGCAGGCCGGCGAGCATGTGCTCGGAGTGCCGGACGTTGAAGACGATGCCGGAGTCGAACGGCTCATAGCCGATGCGCTCCAGCCATCCGTACATCACGCCCAGCGACCAGTCACCGGACAAGAAGCCCGGGATCAGAAGGACGGGCCGCCCATCGCCGCGGGGCACGCCACGGCCCCGGAACACCGGATCGCGCAAGAGCGAACCCAGCTCACGCAGGGAGAGCGGATCCCACAACCTCACGTCGACCGATGGTAGGGGGAAGACACGCACCCTGAGGCCTTATCGGCCCGAGGCGGGCTTGCTACCTCGACCTACGTGGCGTAAACCCCACCGTCGGTGCCCACCTGCACGGCGATTGCCGCCAGGGGAGTCGGCGCGGGGCCGGCGACCACGGCGGCGCCGTGCGACGGATCGAACTCGGCCCCGTGGCAGGGGCAGGCGAGCAGCTTCTGGCCAGTGTCATATACAACCTGGCAGCCCGCGTGGGTGCAGACCGCATCGAACGCGACCACGCCGCCGCCGGAAAGGGACACGGCCACCGCAGGGTCGCCGGTCGCCGGGTCGGTGAAGTTCAGGAATCCCTGTGACTGGAGGTCGGCAAGCGCGCCGATCTTGGTGCCGGTCGGGGAGGCGACGGGCGTCGGGCTGGGGGCCGGGGTGCCTCCGCCGCCCTGGCTGAGCTGGGACGCCGACAGCTTCGAGCGCGGCAGCAGCGCCAGGACCCACACCGCGGCCACGGCCGCACTTCCCATCTGCAGGAGGAATCGCCGCCTCTGCGCATCGGCCAGTGGCGGGCGCCCGCTGGGCGAGCTCGAGGGAACTCCGAAAAGCAGGGGCCGGACCGTCAGGACGCCCTGGTCACCGACCAGCACGAGCGTGATCCAAGCCACGGTGTAGATGCTGTCCGACCCCAGGAAGTACGGCTGGATCGTCCAGCTGGCGGTGAGGAACAGCACGAAGCTCAGGAACGCTCCGGCGGCGGCCGCCCAACGCGTCGCCAGACCGAGCAGCACCAGCGCGCCGATCGCGAGCTCGGCCCCGATCACGCCGACTCCGGTCAGCTGGGGAACCGGCAGGGCGAAGACGTCGAGCAGGAAACCGATCGGCGAATGAGTCGAGAAGCCCAGCAGCTGTGTGCCGATGTAGGTCGAGGAGCCGGGCTGGAGAAAGCCGGGGTCGGAAATCTTCTGGAGCCCGGCGTAGAGGAAAGTGAGCCCGAGGAACATGCGCAGGGGCACGATCCCGTAGATCAGCCAGCGGTCGCTGGGCGCGGGACTGTGCCGGACCTGGGCCTGGACGCGCTTCTTGCTCAACTCGCACCCGAGGTTACCGGGAATTGCCTGGTGGCCCGCTGAGGGAACCCTGGGAGTTGGCTGAGATCTGGCGCAATCGCTTATACATACAGTATGTTATATTAATTGAATGCCCGCCCGAGCTTACCGCCTGGGCCGCCGCAAACGGTCGGTGGAACGCACGCGGGAGGCCATCCTCGCGGCGGCGCGCGACCTGCTGGTGGCTACCCCGGCCGGAACCTTCAGCGTCGGGGCGGTCGCGGCGAGGGCCGGCGTCGCGCGTCTCACCATCTACCACCACTTCGGCTCGCGTGCCGCCCTGCTCGACGCCCTCGTGCCGGCGCCGGCGCCCGGGTCCGCCGACTCAGCCGGCGACCCTACGGACATCCTGCGTCGGCGCTTCTCCGCCACGTGCTCCACGTGGTCGCTCGATCCGGCCCTGTACCGCCAATTGCCGGATCGCAGCCGGTTGGGCGAGCCTGAGGCGGACCGCAGGCTGGCGGAGAGCCTGGCCGCCGCGGACCGGCTGAGGCCGGGTTGCTCGATCAGGGAGGCGCAGGACGTGATTGGCGTCCTAACGTCCTTCGAGACCTTCGACCGACTCCACCAGGACGGCCGGCGGACCTCGGCCGCCGTGGCTGACATGTTGATGAGGTTGGCCGGCGGGATCCTGGCGTAGGATGACGCGGTGCGGCATAAAATCGCCGACCTCGGCGGCCCGGTTCACTACCTGGACTTCGGCGGCTCGGGGGAACCGCTCCTCATGGTCCATGGCCTGGGCGGCAGCGCACTGAACTGGTTGGGTGTCGGCCCACGCGTGGCCGGCAGCTATCGAGCGCTGGCGATCGACCTCGCGGGCTTCGGCCAGACCCCGCTGTTCAACCGCGCGGCCGCCGTCGGCGCGAACGCCTCGCTCGTGCACGACTTCGTCGAGCGAGTCATCGGTCAGCCCGTCGTCCTCATGGGCAACTCGATGGGCGGCCACATCTCCATCCTCGAAGCAGCCGCCCATCCGCAATCGGTCAAGGCGATGATCCTGGTGGACCCCGCAATTCCCGGCGTGCACGTGCGGCGCCCTGAGCCCGCGATGCTCGGCATGATGGCGGCGCTCTCAATCCCCGGCCTGGCGCAGAACATCCTGGGCCGGCGGGCGCGCGCGCTCGGGCCTGAAGGCCTCGTCCGGCAGGCGCTCGAGCTGGTGTGTGCCGACCCCTCCCGCGTCGACCCCGAGATCGTCCAGGCACACGTGAAGCTGACCCGCGAGCGCGAGCACCTCGGTCGCCAGAACGACCGCGCGTTCCTCCAGGCATCGCGCTCGATCGGCCTGCGGATGGCCGACCCACGCTTCTGGTCGCGTGTCGCACAGGTGCGGGCGCCGACCCTGCTCATCCATGGAAGCCTCGACCGGCTGATCCCGGTCGCCGCAGCTCGAGAGCTGGCCGACCGGCGCCCTGACTGGCAGCTCGAGGTCCTCGATGGAGTCGGCCATGTGCCGATGATGGAAACCCCTGCTTTGTTCATGGACACCGTGGATGCCTGGGCCGCGTATAGAATCGCCCGCGAGCCCGCCGCAGCCTCGTAACGGAGAACAGCCCAGCAACACATTGGCCACCGTCTCAGAACCGTCACATGGCAGACGTCCCGGCCGGATGAAGATCGCGGCGGCGATCCTTCCCGAGCTTCGCCACCTGGGACGGTGGGATCCGATTCCCCCCATGTGGCTCGAAGGCCGCATCTATCTGGAGTACCTGCGACTGCTCCGCGACCCGGCCTTCCGCGGCGTCGAGGTGCCGCCAGGACGGCGCAAGCCCGTGCTGTTGATCCCCGGCTTCCTGGCCGGGGACTGGACGCTGCGCACGCCGTTCGAGTGGCTTCGGCGCGTCGGATACCGACCGATGATGACCGGCGTGACGTTCAACGTGATGTTCTCGGAGGTGATGCTCAAGCCGCTCATCGACGCGCTGCTCGAGCTGAACCGTAAGACGGGCTCACGAGTCGCACTCGTCGGACACAGCCGCGGCGGCGTCCTGGCCAAGGTCCTTTCCCACCGCAAGCCCGATCTGGTCGAGCAGGTCATCACGCTGGGATCGCCGCTCAAAGATCCGTTCGACGTCCACCCGATCACGATGGCCGGCGTGCGGGCCGCACACCTGTACAACGTCTTTCGATACGGCCACCCCGCCTCGGTGGAACAGCGCTTCATGCGCGACCTGGCCGCGGTGCCGCGCGTGCCGACGACCTCCATCTACTCGCGCTCGGACGGGGTCGTGAACTGGAAAGCGTGCCTTCGCACCGACGTGAACGCGATCGAGGTCCAGGGCAGCCACCTCGGGCTCGCGCTCAACCCGGAGGTCTATCGCATCCTCGCTCATCTCCTCCCCGCACCCTGGCGCCACAACTGACTACCATCGACCTGACGGGAGCTCGGTAAGACGGGCTGAGAGGGCGCCATGGGCGCCGACCGCATGAACCTGAACTGGGTAATGCCAGCGGAGGGAGACATCCATGAGCGACATCGCCGGTCGGCCGCAGGAGGCCGACGCCTTCGGCAAGGTCGAAAGCCACGGGATCGAGGCGATCCCGGCGGGCGAGCGACACGGCGCGCCGTGGGAGCTGGCGTTCCTTTGGGGCGGCGCGTTCGTCAACTACGCGAGCCTGTTCACCGCCAGCCTGCTTACGACCTACTACGGGCTGGGCGTCTGGGACGGCCTGCTCGCCACGGCCCTGGGGACGGTGGCGGCGGCCATCATCCTCGGCCTGCTCAGCAACACCGGACCCGCCTCGGGGCGCCCGCAGATCGTCTACACGCGAGGGATCTTCGGCCAGCGCGGCTCGTACCTCGGCGCCGCGCTCACCCTTTTTCTGGCCATCGGCTGGTTCGCCGTCGACTGCGTGATCGCAGCGCAGGCCGGCGCGCAGCTGTTGGGCGGCGGGAGCCGCGCGATCACCTTCGCGCTGGTAATTCTCATCGCGGCCGTCAGCGTCGTGGTGGCGATCCTCGGCCACCAGACCATCAAGGTCCTCGAGACATACGGCCTGGTGGCTTTCGCGGTCCTCTCGCTCGTGCTCTTCGTGGTCCTCGCGCCACAGTTCCATTGGAGCCAGGGACCGGCGATGTCCGGCGCCGATTACGCCGGCGCCTTCGTGCTGGGCTTCATGACCTGCTTCGCGCTCGTCGCCTCCTGGTACCCCTTCGCGAGCGATTACTCCCGCTACCTGCCCGCCGGCAGCTCGAGGCGGTCGGTGACGATCTGGCCCGTGGTAGGCGTCGCGCTGCCGATGATCCTGCTCGGGCTGTTCGGCCTGCTCCTGCCGACCATCGACTCCCGCCTCGCGGCCGGCCAGGGAGTGCTCGCCGTGATCAGCGCCCACGCTCCCCGGTGGGTGGCGGTTCCGTTTCTCATATTCGTCGTGGCCGGCGAGATCTGGGCCAACTACCTCGACGTCTACACGGCGGGCCTGGTCACGCTCGCGATGGGAATCAAGCTCGAGCGGTGGCAGACTGCCCTCGGCTGCGGCCTGCTCGGCACCGTGCTTGCCGCCTATGCCGTGCTGGTGAGCGATTTTCACCTCGCCTACGAGGACTTCCTCATCCTCACCTACCTGTGGGCCCCCGCCTGGGCCGCAGTCGTCCTCTTGAGCTTCTTCGTGTTCGAGAGACGGCCACGACCGGCCCTTGCGCTGGTGGCCTGGGCCTCGGGCACCGCGGTCAGCCTGGTGTTCGTCAACTACGCCAACCTCTTCAGCAACCTCGTCCCGGCGCACAGCTTCTTCAACCAGGGCCTGATCTCCGGACTCCATGGAGCCGACGTGAGCGGGCTCGTGAGCGTGGGCGTCGCCGGCGCCGTGTACTGGGGAGTCAGGCGCATGGAGGCCGCGTGAAGCTCCCGGTCGCGCTGACCATCGCGGGCTCGGACTCGGGAGGCGGCGCCGGGATCCAGGCCGACCTCAAGACGTTCGCGGCGCTCGG
>DATLUC010000151.1:0-7993 GCA_035533335.1 Candidatus Baltobacterales bacterium | reverse complement strand
CTGCTGGTCGCGATCACGAGCTTCGATTTGAAGACCCGCCGCAACTGCTACTCGAGCCTGTGGATCAGCCTGGCGATCCTTTACCTGGCCGCGGTCTACGCCTGGGACTACCCCTTCGGGATCCTGGTCGCGCTGTGGGCGGTCTGCCTGGCCGGTTTCTGGATGGCATCCCACCTGCGGCGGATCGGCGCAGCGGTCGCAGGGCCTCCGGTCGCGGTCGCGATGGCGGTGCTGAGCTCGCTGGCGATCGGCCTGGTCATCTTCGTGGCCGTGCCCCAGCCATCCGGGACGCCGACCGGGCCGCTGGTCATCGCGCTGCCGAGCTTCACCCAGTTTCGCGGCACGCTGGAGAACCCGGCGCTGCCCCTGGTCCAGATCACCGGCGGCCAGTCGGGCGCGACCAGCAGCATCGACCTCCACTTCCGCGGCCGCCTGGGCGACACCCCGGTGATGTACGTGCGCACGGGCGCGCCGGCTTACTGGCGCGGGCTGGTGTTCGACACCTACCGCAACGGCGTCTGGACCGCCTCCAACCGCTCCTACCGCGAGCTCAGCCCGTACGTGCCGGCGCGCTTTCTGGCGCCCGAGCCGGCGCACAACCTCGGCACCTTCGTCCAGACCTTTCGCGTGCTCCGGCCCCTGCCCGGCGTGATCAGCGCCGCGTATCCGATCCAGAGCCTGTACGTGCCCGTTTCGTCCCTCCGGGAGGACACCTACGGCACGTTCTACACGCCCTCCGAGCTCCAGCCCGGCCAGACGTACTCGGTCGTCTCGTACCTGCCCAACCTCTCGCCCGACGCGCTGCGCTCGGACGAGCCCCAAAACGGCGCGCCCGACGGGAATGGTGCTTATCTCTCCTTCGGCTCCCTGTCGCAGCGCGCCCGCACCCTGGCCGCCGCGGTCACCGCCAACGCGACCAACGAGTTCGACGTGGTGATGGCGCTGACCCGCTACCTGCAGGCGAGCTACCACTACACGCTCGCGCTCCCCCCGGTGCCTGCCGGCACAGACCCCGTCGACTGGTTCTTGTTCGACGTCAAGACCGGCTACTGCGAGCAGTTCGCGACGGCCGAGACCCTGATGCTGAGGAGCCTGGGCATCCCGGCCCGCCTGGCGACCGGTTACTCGACCGGAGACTACGACCCGGTGCTCGACCAGTCGGTGGTCCGCGAGCACGACGCCCACGCCTGGGTCGAGGTGTGGTTCCCGAGCTTCGGTTGGGTGCCGGTCGACCCGACCCCCGGCGTCTCGCCGCTGGCCGCCACGCAGTTCCCCAACCACTGGGCCGCCGGTGGCATCGCCAGGCTCATCCCGCACCTGGAGCTCGGCGCGCCGATGGCCGCCCTGGGCTCGCTCGGCCTCCTGGCGGTGATTCCGCCCGCGCTCGCCGTGGGCGTGCTGGCGGTGCTGGCTTGGGCCTGGCTGCGCCGCCGGAGGTGGCAGCGCGGCGCGCACGCCGCACCCGGGGAGTCGGAGCTGCTGCTCCTGTACGAGCGGGTGCAAAAGCGCCTGGGGCGGCGCCGGGCGCCGCCCGAGACCCCGCTCGAATACCAGGAGCGAGTGCGGGCGGGACCGACCGAGCCGTTGCTCGAAGAGCTGACCGAGGCTATCAACCAGGGCGTCTACGCAGGCCGCTGGCCGGACCCCGAGCGGGTGCGCGAGCTCACCCAGCAGATCAAGTAAACGCGATGCCTGGCGGAGTACCGCGGTCGATGGCCCGACCCTGTTGTGGTCCCAGGGTCGGGCCATTAGTCGGTTGGGCGGTGTTCTCAGCTCACCGAAGGCCGGCCCGCTTGGCGCACCAAGGAGTGGATGAGGCTGACCACGCTCGGCCAGATGGCGGGCCGGGCCGGGCCGCTATCAGCGTCGACGAGGTGTCGCCAGGCCCTGACCTGGTCCCACCTGCGCGCCCGCAGCCGCGCGGGCGGCGAGCTGGCGAAAAGCAGCACCGGCTGCTGCATCCGCCGCAAGCTGTCGGGTGTCGCCAGGGGCCGGCCGATTCTTTGCTCGGACCGGCTGCGGCGCCCGTCTGAAGCCCAGCTCGAGAGATCGTAGGCGCGGGTCTCGTCGCCGATCGCGCGGGAGAACTGCTCCAGGGTGCGCAGGTCGCCCTGGCTCGGCAGCAGCAGGCGGGCCCTGCAGTTGTTCCAGATGGTGCGCGCCTGCTCTGCCCCGTAAGTGCCCTCGAGCTGGGCCAAATCGTGCAGGCACAAAAGGATCTGAATCCCCTGGCCAGGACCGCTGGAGGTATATCCGCCCAGGCGAGGAATGCGGGCGAAGTTGGCCACCTCGTCGAGGGCGAGCAAGAGGCGGGGCGACAGCACGCCCCTGGGCATCCGCCTCGCCCGCCGCGTGGCGGCTGCGAGCAGGGACTGCAGCAGCGCTGTGAAAAGGGGCCGGCACCGCTCCGCCTCTTCTGCGGGCGCGACCAGGTAGAGGGTGCCTCCGGTCTCCAGCAGCTGATCGAGATCGAGGGGTACCGAGCCGCCCGGCTCGGCAGCTGTGGCGCCCGCGATCCGGTTGTCGAGCCACAACGCCAGGCAGGAACGCGCGGTCGAAGCGACTGAGCCTGCTTCTCGCGCCGGGGTGTTGACGAAAGCGGTCAGGAGCTCTTTGGCGACCGGATCGCGCTGCTGGGCGGCCAGGCCGGCGAAGTTGCTCAGGCTCAGGTTGTTGAGGCGCGCCACCACCGCGCGCAGGTCCTGGTGGCTGGCGTGAGCGGCCAGGATCAAGCCGGCGATGAGGTTGGAGGCGGCCAGATACCAGTGCGCCGAGGGCCCCTGCTTGCCTTCTGAGGTGAAGAGGTCGGCTATCTCCAGGGCGCGGGCAGGGTCGTAGGCGTCTGCGACGGGGTTCCAATTGGCCACGGACAAACCCCGCTCTGTGATCCAGCTGGTATCGCGATCGACCGGGGCAAAGACCCAGACCGGGCCCTGCTTGGCTCGATGCCGCCCGGTCAAGTGGACCAGCTCTTCTTTGGTCGAGGTGGCCACCACCGCGCCCCGCCAGCCCAAAAGGGTGGGAACCACGACAGTCGAGGTCTTGCCGGAGCGCTGGACGCCGAAGACGAGCGCGTTGTCCTCGGCCGGCGATTGGAGCACCCGCCTGCCCATCCAGCCCAGCACGATCCCGTCCGGTTTCAAAGACGACGCTCTGACCCGCCGGCCCAGCGCCCGGCGGTCCCAGCGATTGGCCCAGCGGCTGTCACCGTGGCTGGTGGATGCAGAGCTGCGACCAAGCGCCCGGCCCGGTGCCGTGAGGTAGGCATAGGCGCCGATGCCGGCCGTCACCACGCCCAGGAACAGGGCGGACGAGATCGCCCAGAACAACGCGGGGTTGACCTCGGAGTAATGACCGCGATAGAGGTGCCAGGGGTGGGCCCAGTCGCTGAGGACGCCGCGGACCAGCGTGGCGGCGCCGTCGAAGAAGCTGGGCGCGCCTGCCACCCCGGCAGAGCCGTGCTCGATCAAGAGTGTGCCCAGCAATCCCACATACAGGACGCTGCCCAGCACCGCGGCGGCGATGATGCCGGCGAGCACGATCCAGACCAGCAGGTCCATTCCGCCACTGACCGAACTGCTTCTCATTCGTAATCCTCCCTTTCGTGTTCTTCGTAACGGTCGCGGCCGGAAAGCCGCCACCGGCGCATGGCCTCTCGCTCGTCGCGCTCGATCTCCTTGCGGTAGTAGGCGGCCAGGCGGGCGAGTGCGCTTTGCATCGGATACCAACTCAGACCTCTGGTTCGTCGGTGCCTGGCTCGCCCGCTGCGCCAGCCCAGGGGATCTCGCGAGGCCAAGCGCATCGGGTGGGATGGCGGGCGGGGCTCTGGCCCGCGAATTCGCGCCCTCGGTGCGGTCCGAGCCTTGCGCTCCGCAGGGTCCGGATCCCGCGCCAAGCTTGGTTGCGGATCGCCCCGCTCGAGTGCGATCTCACGGCTCATGACGGCTTTCATCCGGGCCAGGCGCGGCCGGTTGATCACCATGGCGCGGAACTCGTCCGGCGCAACCTCCCGGCGTGCGGCCAGGGCGATGTGGATGTGGGGATGCGCGGTGTTGCGGTGCTCGGCGGCGATCCACGGGGGCAGATCGCCGGCGTCGTGCTCCAGCTGGCGCATGATCTCGTTGGTCAACCGCCGGAGGTCAAGGCCCCGGGCGTCTTCGGGTGAGAACACGAGGCGGTAAGCCGCCGGAAGCCTTTTCCCGTCCAACAAGTGGGGCGCAACGCCAACCAGCGAACGCCTGACGTAGGCGACCATCGCGTGCCGTTCCGAATCGCCGATGCTGCGATCTTGGGTGAACAACCTGCCTTGCGGGGCGGCCTGGTCCCGATGGGCGACATAGCGCACCAGTCCCCCTAGGCCGCCGCCTTCGTCACCACGCTGGACGTGGTCGCGATACTGGAGGTAGTGGAGAAACTTCCCCAGCGCATGGCCGGCGTCGGCCCCGGCATTCATGCGGGTCACCCACAGGACAGCGCGAACGCTCTTCAAGCAGTCTCCTCCGCGAAAGCCTCATCGATGCGGATCAGGCGATCGCGGGCGGCGCTGGCGGCGTCCTCCCACAGCTCTTCGGCCCGCTCGACCCCGTCGGGCAGCATCGCGGTCAAGAGCTTTTGGTTCTGCTCGATCGCGATCAGGCTGGCCAGCGCGCTGTGGCCCAAAGTCTTGAGCTGCCGCAGGAGCGATCCGTCCTCTTGGCCGGTCAGCCGGCGAGCGTCGGCCTCGAGCCCGCGCCTGACCAGCTCGCGAACGCTGAGGGTGACGGGCAGGTCCGCCCTGCTCGCGTACTCCGCCAGCCCGCCGTAGAGCTCATCGGGGAAGCTGACGCGTAGACGGTGCTTGTACGTCCGTACGACGACTCGTGCTCTTGTGCCCATCCGGCCTCCTTTTCTTGACGGCCTGATCGGTTCGCGGCGCCTGTGCCGCGTCCGGCCGGGGCAAACTCCCTGCAATACAAAACGGTTGCACCGTTGATGGCCGCCCACCTTGAATCTGGTGTGGGAGAATCGGGGTTATGGCGGTGAAGCCCGAGGTCGACCAGGGCATGGTCAAGCTGTCCGAGGCGGCCCAACTCCTGGGTTATCACGTCGAGACCCTTCGCCTGCGCATCAGGCGAGGCCAGCTCGCCGCCGTCCGCGGGCCCCATGGCACTTACTTCGTGAACCGGGAGGTGGTCGCCGGGCTCAGTCCGCCGAGGCGCTCAGACCGGCGCTCGTATCCGTTGGAAGCGCTTGATTGGACCTGGGCGGTGCTGGAGGTGATGACCTACGACAAAGGGGCAAGCCGCTACGAGCTGGAGCTGATCGCCCAGATCAAGCGCAACCCCGCAGCCAACCCTTACCTCCACCGTCTGCTGACCGTTAAGCGGCTGCGAATCGCTGGCTTGAGCTCGGTGGAGATCTCAGATATGACCGGTATCTCGGCCCGCCAGGTCCGGCGACTGAGCTCGCATCAGCTCATCACGGTGCTGGACAAAATGCAGGACGTGACGGAGCGGACCCCGCCGGCGGTTCTGCTGGAGAGGTACCGCCGGCGAGCGCGCAAAGTGGTCGCAGGCATCCAGCGCCGGCTTGAGATGGCGGGTTTTCAATACCACCGCCGCCCCCCGCAGCCAGGCGACTATTTCGTGCCTCGCAGACGTCCGGCACCTGCGCACAAAGTTGACAAGCTCTTCCCTGAGGAGATCAGGCGGCTGCGCGATGGCGGGCTGACCGAACGCCAGATCGTTGCCATTAAATTGGTCGGCATCGGTCAGGACGAATTGAACGAGCTGATCCTCCACGGACTGCCGCCCAAGCCGGCCTGAGCCGAAGCCGGGGCCCCGTGCCCGGACGACTATCGGGCTCATGACCGCAGGTTCTGGCCGCATTCGTGGTTGGCCCGAGTGGAGCCGGGACCAAGCCAAACGGATTGAGGTTCCTGGCACGGGGCAAAGCGCGCTGGGAGAAAGCTTCCCCAGGCCATTCGTGTTGAATTGATCTTGGTGGTAGTGGCGTGAAGCTCCGTTGGACTTTGATATCCCTGCTGGCGGTGGTGCTGCTGGCGCTCAGTGCGTCGGCTGGCGCGATCGTGTTGTTTCCGCCACAGCGAGTTGAGGTCAAGATCACCGCTCCGCCTCAGCCCGTGGCCCTGCATCCCGACACCTGGACGTTCGAGATCCGAAACATGGGCCCCGATATCAAAGACCTTGGCCTGCGCCTCGATGGCGGGGACGGCTGGATCGCGCAG
The DNA here is from genome assembly GCA_035533335.1 of Candidatus Baltobacterales bacterium. Classification (GTDB taxonomy): domain Bacteria; phylum Chloroflexota; class Dormibacteria; order Dormibacterales; family Dormibacteraceae; genus DATKSS01. Next base: position 1,767 of record DATLUC010000151.1, on the reverse strand, counting down.
CACCGCATCCTCAGCACCAATGCGGACTGCCGGCAGACAGGGCCCCAAGGAGTCCTGCTGTGCGGCCCGCTCCAAGCAGGCCTGACCAAGACCATCTCGGTCACCGCCATGCCCCGCGCGGCCGCCAGCTACTCGTTTGAGGCCAGCTTTTGCGACTGCAGCCAAGGCCGGGAGATCGCCCTTTTGGGGCCGAGCGCGTCGCGCTTCACGATTCCCGGCTCGCTCGCCCCTGCGCCCTACGTAAAGACCTGGTCAGAGGTGGTCCTGCCCGAGCCCACCGCCGCGATCACAGTCACCGACATCTACGGGGCCGCGTTGAGCGGCGCCGACGTCACGGTCTCAGGGTCCTCGGTCTTGGCGACCACAACCTCAGCGGGAGTCGCGGGCCTCGGCCTGGGGCCGCTCGGGCCCGGGGTTTACACGGTGGTCGCCACGCACGCTGGATACCTCGACACCAAGGCCGAGATCACGGTTCCAGAGTCGGGTGACCCGCCGGCCATATCGATCCAGATGCCATCGGCGGCGGCCCGCCTGGCCCCGGGGTCGGATCCCAGCGTGCTGCCCGGTCCGGTCCTGGTCGCCGACGAGAACAACAACCAGCTGGTCGAGCTCAGCCCCGCCGGCCAAGTGCTCTGGCAGTTCCCGCGAGCCGGGGACTTGGCCCCCGGCCAGACTTTCGAGCGGCCCGACGACGCCTTCTTCAGCCCCGACGGCACGCAGATCATCGCCACCCAGGAAGAGGATTTCGCAGTCACCCTCATCGACGTGGCCACGCACAAGATCGTGTGGCGGTACGGGCTGCCCGGCGTGCACGGTTCGGGCCCCAACCGGTTGTGGAACCCCGACGACGCCATGGTGATGCCCAACGGCGGCGTCGTGATCTCTGACATCAAGAACTGCCGGATCATCGTGGTCGCGCCGGGCCAGCACGCGGTGGCCAGGAGCTACGGGCAGGTCGGCTCGTGCTATCACAACCCGCCGCTGCGCTTCGGCAGCCCCAACGGCGCCTTCCCGCTGCAGGACGGCAACTGGCTGGTGACCGAGATCAACCGTGACTGGGTGAGCGAGATCGCACCCGGCGGCACAGTGCTCTGGTCGACACATCCTCCGGGCGTGGCGTACCCGTCGGACACCAACGAGATCGGCCCCAACCGCTATCTGACCGTGGACTACTCCTATCCCGGCCAGGTGGTGATCTTTGACCGATCCGGCCGCACCATCTGGCGCTACCGGCCCACCGGCGCGGCGGCCCTGGACCATCCCTCGCTCGCTTTCGGATTGCCCAATGGCGACGTCTTGCTCAACGACGATGCCAACGACCGGATCATCGTCGTCAACCCGCGCACCAACCGGGTGGTCTGGCAGTACGGCACGAGCGGCCACCCGGGCAGCGGGCTGGGCCTTTTGAGCAACCCCGACGGAGTGGACCTGGCACCGCCCGATTCGCTGCTGGGCACCAAAGCCGCCACGCTGAGCGCCCTTTAGCCGAGCTCAGCCCGCGGCATCCAGACCGTCGGGTGGCGCACCCCGAGCGTCCATCACCCATAAATGCGCTGGCGGTGCAGTCAGCTGGGACTGACCGTGAATCCTCCGAACTGGCGGAAGTGCCGATCGAGCGTCAACACCTCGACGATCCCCAGGCTCGAAGCCACTGCGAAAGAGGTCGCATCCGTGTAGGAGTACTCCTTGTCCTCGTGCGCCAGGATGATCTTCCACGCCAGATCCTCGTGCTCATCGGTCACCCGCATCAGCTGAACCAGGGCGCTT
>DATLUC010000150.1:0-22212 GCA_035533335.1 Candidatus Baltobacterales bacterium | reverse complement strand
GCTCCAGTACCAAACCCGCGAAAAGGCCTCTAAACCTCACGCCGAACGGCCGCTACGTGGATGGTGTCGTCCGGCCAAGCCTCGGCCGCGAGTTGCTCAGCTGGACCATTGCCAGGTTGCCAGTATCCCCGCCAGGGTCGTGGCGTCAGCACTGCTGGCGGCGACGAACTGGATGTCGTACAGGGACCCGTTGCGCACGGCGAACCAGTTCTTCTGGAACGCTCCGCCCCCGACCGCTGTCAGCTCCAGGCCCTCCACGGGCTGCCCGACGACGCAATCGGAGAGCGCCCTGTTGCCCGATCTGTGTCGTCGTTTGCCGCGAGAGCACCGCCTGCTCCCGCTGGTAGAAGGTGTCGAGGGTGAGGTCCCCGTTCTGCAACGCGAATCGGTAGACATCGAGCGCCGGCATAAAAGAAGGGTCGGCGACCTGTACGAAACTCACCGTGCTGTTCGGCTGCAGGCCGACTGCCGTCAAGGTCTGCGCATCGAGCAACGGCCCGACTGTCACAGTTACCGATCCGGTGTTGTCCGTCCACGACGCCGGATAGCTGAACGTGAACGGGTAGCCACCATGACTCAGCGCTGCTATGGACCCGGTCAAGCTGCCCCTATGCTCGGCTGGCAGGAACCGCCGCTGCTGCTGGGGCTCGGCGACGCCTGGGTCGACGATGCCGCGCTTGCGGTCGGGTCGGCGCCGCGCTGTGTGCTGCTGACGGGCTGCCGTCTCCGATCCACAGGACGCGACCAGGGCGAGCAGCATGGCCGCAGAGACCGCCCAAAGGCGTGACCTCTGATGGAGTAGTCGCATGGTGACCCGCACCATCTCCTCCGCAAAATCGTCACCTCGAAGCTTCTCGTCATCTTCATGTCTTCTCGGGTTCACATCGCTCACGATCGACGACTTAGCTGGCGCGATGGCTGGCAACCAAGCACATAGGGGCCCACCCGCCACTTTGCCCTCGGCTTCTAATTAGTAAGTAGTTAGCGCTCCGGGGGCCATACTCAGGCTGGCGCGCATGAAAGCAGCCAGGCATCATCACTCCAAGACCCATACCAGGCCAAAGGTCAAGCTCACGATCGTCCCCGCGCCGGTCGTGTCGCCCCTCAACGCTTCGATCCTGGTCGTCGACGATGAAGAGGCAATTCGTAAGGTGGTCGGCCGCGCGCTCACAGCTGCCGGCTGCACGATCGTATATGCCGCCGACGGCGAAGAGGCGCTGAGCCGGCTCGGGGAAGCGCTCCCGGACCTCGTGGTCAGCGACGTGAGCATGCCGCGGATGGACGGGTTCGAGCTGGTCAAGCGCATCCGCTCACAGCCCTCGACCAAGGCGCTGCCCGTGATCCTGCTGACGGGTCGAGGCGACACCGAGGACCTCGTCGCGGGGATGGGTCTGGGCGCCGACGACTATCTCGTGAAACCATTCGTGCTTCGCGAGCTGGTGGCCCGGGTTCGCGCGAAGATCGAGCGGCCGCCGGTGCCCGCCTCGAACCTCATGTTCGACCGCCCGACCGGCATGCTGTCCGAGGCACGGTTTGCGGAGGAGCTGGAGCGCGAGGTCTCGCGCGCCAAGAAGACCAACCGCCGAGGCGTCATCGCGTATATCGGCCTGCACGAGCTGGCGCGGCTGCGCATGAGGTTCTCCTCTCGGGTCCAGGACCAGATCGAGCTGCAGGTGGCGGCGCTCATGACGACCGGCGCTGCGCCTTTAGACATCATCGCGCACGACGAGCACGACCTTTTCTTGCTCCTGATGCCCGAGACCACCGAGCCCGACGCCCGCGGCCGCCTGACAGGAGTGATGGAGGCGATCGCCTCGCGCGAGTTCAGCGCGGCGGGCGAGGTCTTCCAACTGACCCCGGTGGCTGGTTTTGTCGAGTTCGGGGTCGATTCGGACGCTCGAGAGCTCGGAGAGCGCTGCTCGATCGCCATGGAGCATGCCGAGCTGCAGCTCGACCTTCGACCCGTTCTCTACCTGCCGACCATGCGCCCTCTCCACCCGCGGATGCGCACGCCGATACGCACCGGGGTGCTGCACGTCCTGGTCACCATCCCCGGCCAGATCCTGATCACGCAGCTGCTCGCGATCGGCCTCCCGCTGGCCGTATACCTGGGCCTTGACGCGATCGGTTTGAACATCGTCCCGACCATGTACGTCATCGTCGTCATCGCACTGGTGTTGACCGCCGTCCTCATCTGGATCGAGGGCCTGCTCGCCCTGCGCATCAAGCACCCGCCACCGCTCCCGGAAGACCGATACGTGCCGGCCACGGCGATCATCGCCGCGTACATGCCCAACGAAGCGGCGACCATCGTCGAAACGATCCGGTCCTTCCAGCGCGTGGACTACCCGGCCGGGCTCCAGATCGTGCTGGCCTACAACGCGCCGAGACCGATGCCCATCGAGGAGACGCTGAGAGAGATGTCCCGCGCCGATCCGCGTCTGAAGGTGATCAGGGTGGAGGGCAGCGAATCCAAGGCACAGAACGTGAACGCGGCCCTGTCCGAGGCCACGGGGGAGTTCGTCGGCATATTCGACGCCGACCACCACCCCGACCCTCACTGCTTCCGACGAGCATGGCGGTGGCTCGCTTCGGGGTATGACGTCGTCCAGGGCCACTGCATGGTCCGTAACGGGGACGAGACCTGGGTGTCGCGCCTCGTGGCCGTCGAGTTCGAAGCCATCTATGCGGTGAGCCACCCGGGCCGCGCCAGACTGCATGGGTTCGGGATCTTCGGAGGTTCGAACGGCTACTGGAATACCCGGCTGCTCCACGAGATCCGCATGCACGCATCCATGCTCACCGAGGACATCGACTCGTCCATCCGGGCGCTGCTCGAAGGCCGCCGGATCGCGTCCGACCCTTTGCTGGTCTCGCGGGAGCTGGCGCCGGTCACCCTCCACGCGCTCTGGAACCAGAGGATGCGCTGGGCGCAGGGATGGTTCCAGGTCTCGTATCGATACCTGATCCGGGGTCTCACGTCCCCGAACGTGACGCTAAAGCAGAAGCTCGGCCTGGTGCACCTCTTGGTCTGGCGAGAGGCGTACCCGTGGATCGCCAACCAGATGATCCCGATCATCATCTTCTGGACGATCAAGTTCGGGGGCCTGAACAGGATCGACTGGCTCGTGCCGCTCTTCGTCATGACGACCATCTTCACGCTCGGGACAGGGCCGGCCCAAACGGCGCTGGCGTGGCGGCTTGCCCACCGCGACATCCGCGCCCACGGAAGCTGGTTCCTGTACTACCTGGTGATGAGCAGCGTGTTCTACACCGCCTTCAAGAACCTGATCGCGGTGGTGGCGCAGGTCAACGAGGCCATGCAGCAGCGCAAATGGATGATCACCCCGAGGACCGCTCGCGCTGCGGCCACCGCGGCGAGCAGGGTGATCCCCGGCCCCTGAATCTCCGTCACGGGTGAGTGGGGCGCGGGGTCGGCGACGGTGCAGGGTGACTCGGAGTGGCGGCGGGCGAGGGGAGCGGTGAGGCGGTCGGACTCGGCGATGCCACCGACGTCGGACTTGGTGACGGTGAAGTTGAGGATGACGGCGACGATGTGGGCGCCGCAGATTTGAGCGGCGTGGGGCGTGGGCCCGGTGGCGCTGCGGGCGTCCTCGGGAGCGTCCCGATCGGGCTGGGCGAGGGCGATGCGCCGGCCGAGCCGTTGAGCCCCGGCGGCAGCGCGCCCGCGATGACCTGCTGCAGGCTCGAGTCCGTGGCGGGCGAGGTGACGATCGCCGGGGTGAGCAGGATTGCCGCCGCGACAATCGCCACGGCGGCGGCGAACTGTCGCGGGGGGTCGAACACGACACGCTCGGCTTCTACGAGTCGTGGGACGGCGGGAAGACATGGCCGGTCCAGGGCCACATACCCGGATATGAGGGTTGGACCGACAACACCCATCCAATCGGAGCGTTCGACTCGTTCGGGAATTACTACTCGCTGATCCTGCCGTATGAGTTCTTCTACAACAGCGACGGCTCGCACAACTACAAGACCAACCAGAACATCGAGCCCAACCCCAACGTGGCGGCCGAGACGATCACCATCGCGATCCGCAAGCACGGAGCGACCGCTGCCAACGACTGGACCACCAACCGCCAGGGCGCGACGGACGTCGTGGCATCGTACGCGGCGCAGGGACGTGAGCCGGACAAGCAGTGGATCACCATCGACCTCAACCCGGCCAGCCCTCACTTCGACAGGGTTTACGCGATGTGGACGCTGTTCGACTCGTATTCGGCAGTGCCATGGATGTCCTACGCGGACGCGAGAGCCGACGGCACCCACACGGCGTGGTCGGCGCCCCAGCAGCTCCCGACCGCTGGCAGCAATCCCCAGGGCGACACCTACCTGCTGCCGCACGTCGATGGCGCCGGGAATGTCTACACCACGGTCACCAACTTCGAGCCGAAGCAGGGATACTGCTGCACCAACATCATCCTGGACAAATCGACGGACGGCGGGGTGACGTGGAAGTCGGTCTCCAACGTCATCACGAACGTGGTCACTCCACCCTTGACCTACCCGAATACCACCTTCCGCGACGGCATCGAGGACACGTTCGCGGTTGGCCCCGGGCGTCTCGCCAACGGCAGCTACCCCCTGTACGTCTCGTGGGAGGATCACAGCGCGGGATTCGGCAACCTGATCCTGAGCGCCTCCTATGACGGCGGCCTCACGTGGTCGCCTTCCATCCAGGTCAACGACAACGTCAACCCGAATGTCGACGAGTTCCAGCCCAACCTGACGGCGGCCGCTGATGGGACGGTGCTGGTCGCCTTCTACGACCGGCGCCTGGCATGTCCGACAGGGTCCGAGGCGGTGGCGGCCGGCCTCGCCCTCGATCCGAACAACCCGGCGGGCGCGACCAACTACTGCATCAACGCGAGCCTGCAGGAGTACAGCGCAGCGCTCCAGCCCATCGGCCACAACATCCGGCTCAGCCGGCACACCTGGGACCCGGAGCTCAACTCGATGAAGCCATACGGGATCGGCAACAGCACCGGGTTCATCGGCGACTACTTTGGAAACATCACGAGCGGATCGCTCGACTTCACCACTTCCGTCAGCACGTTCGACGATGGCACCAACCCGGGCCATTTCCAGCAGCAGGTGGTGGCGACCGTCAGGATCCCTTAGGCCCAAGGTCGTTTCTTCACCACGCAAATTGCAGAATTCACCAGCAGGGCTCCCCTAAACTGGGGGCCCTGCTTTTTCAACCCGAGGAGGAGTAGCCCATGGCGCGCACACCGCTGCTGAGACGGTTCCAGGATCTGTTCAACGAATTCGACGAGGCCGACAGGTCTGGCCGCAGCGTCGAGTCGGTCCGGGAAGAGCGCCGCCAGCTGCGGTTCACGCGTCGCGACTTCCTGAAAGCCGCCGGAGCCACCGTGGGCGCGGTAGCCGTCTCGAGCGGAATCCCGGTGTTCGCTCGTGCCGGCTCTGCGCCCCGAATTGGCATCATGGGCGCGGGCATCGCGGGGCTCAACGCCGCCCTGACTCTCCAGGACAAAGGCCTGGCCAGCACCGTTTTCGAGGCCTCTGACCGGATCGGCGGCCGCATGCACTCCCTGATGTCGGGCTACTGGAGCAACAGTCAAACGAGCGAGTGGTGCGGTGAGCTGATCGACAGCAACCATAAGACGATCAAGAGCCTCGCGCAGAGGTTCAACCTCCCGCTCGTGGACCTGATCGCCGCCCAGCCGGCCGGCTCGGAGGACACCTACTACGTCCACGGGCATTACTACACGTGGGAGCAGGCGGTCAACGACTTTGGCGCGATCACGCAGACGCTCAAGGATCAGCTCCACGCCGCGCCGTTCCCGACCCTCTACAACAGCTTCACCTCGTTCGGCCAGTACCTCGACAACCTGAGCGGGTACGACTGGATCGAGAAGTACGTCCCCGGCGGTCACGCATCGGACTTCGGCGAGCTGCTCGACTCTGCCTACAACCAGGAGTACGGCCTGGACATGACCGAGCAGAGCTCGCTGAACATCCTGTACTTGCTCGCTTACCAGCCGACCAAGCAGGCGGCGGGAGGGTTTGCCTGGTACGGCGTCTCCGACGAGCGCTACCACATCTTGGGCGGCAACCAGCAGCTGCCGCAGGCGATCGCGAGCTACATCCAGAGCGCGACGCCGCAGTGCACCGTGCTGACGCAGTGGCGGATGACCGCCATCGCCGTGAACAAGGACGGCAGCATCACGTGCTCGTTCTCAACGCCGTCCGGCTCGGCGCAGCAGACCTTCGACGAGGTCATCCTGACCATGCCGTTCGGGGTGCTTCGCGGTCTCGACTACTCGGGCGCGAAGTTCGACCCGCTAAAGAAGACCGCGATCACACAGCTTGGCTACGGCACCAACACCAAGATGAACCTGCAGTTCAACAGCCGGTTCTGGAACAGCACCGGCGCGTGGCCGGGAGTTTCGGACGGGAACATCTACACCGACTTGCCGTTCGAGAACGCCTGGGATGCGACCCGCGGACAGGCTGGGTCGACCGGGATCGTGGTCCTGTTCACCGGCGGCAGCATTGGCGCGCAGGTCAAGCTCCCCCAGCCCTATCTGACCACGGGGCAATCGCAAACTGCGCTGCACTACGTGCAGCAGTACCTCGCGAACCTGGAGACGGTCTGGCCCGGAGCGACCGCGCACTGGAACGGGGAGGCCACCGTGAGCACGCCTTGGAGCGACCCCAACCTGCTCGGCAGCTACGCCTGCTGGACGACCGGCCAGTACACCGGCTTCAGCGGATATGAGCGCGCGCGGCAGGGCAACATCCATTTCGCCGGCGAGCATTGCTCGATCAACTTCCAGGGCTTCATGGAAGGTGGGGCGGAGGAAGGCGAGAGGGCCGCGGACGAGATCATCGGCGACCACCTCTAAAGGCAGCGCCGGACGACCTAGGACCCAGATCTAGGGCGGATCTCCACGGGAACTTGGGGCTTGTGGTGCGGGGCGCTCGGCCGAACGAATGCGCAGCTGGAGGGCAAGCCATCCCATCGCGGCCGCTGCCAGGACCCCCGGAACGAATGCGAGCGCCGCCTCGCCGCTGGCATCCCAGAGCGCGCCCGCGAGCAGCGGCACCGCGAATGCCGCGCTGTACTGGATCGTGAATATGGCGGCGCTCATGCGGTGCACGTCGCCCGCCGCAGCGAGCCTCGGCGGCAGTGTGAGCACGACGATAAAACCGAGGGCCGCCGCAAAGCCGAGAACAAACGCCCACACCACGACTCCCGCGCCGGGCGTGAGCACGATGCCCAGCTGGGCCACGCCCATGAGCACGCTCGAGCCGATGAACCCGCCTCGTCCCGTGAGCAGCCGGGACCAGATCGCAACCACGGGTGCGGTGAGCAGCTGCGAGCCGTTCAAGACCGCAAGCGTCGGCGCGATGAGGTTGTGACGGCCGGTCTGGTCGAGGTAGTCGGGGACGTACGCGTTGGTGCCGAAATACACGGCGGACGCCATTCCCATCACCAGGCCGATCCTCACGGTTTGGCTCTCTCCCCAACTGGGCCACCAGCGCGAAGGCACCGAAAGCCGGCGGTGCTTGGGGGCTGCGAGCACGATCGCCATTCCGGTCAGCACGACCACGATCGACCACAGGGCGAGCGCCCAGCGCCAGTCGCCGTGGGCGAGGGGCAGCACGCCGGCGGGCGTGGTCAGGGCAGTCGGCACCGTCTCGCCGATCAGGATCCCGTTGCTGTAAACGGCCGTGGCGATCGCGATCCGGCGCGGAAACCACTCACGCACGAGAGAGGGGAAGGCCGGCTGGCTCACCGCCACGCCGGCGCCCATCAGGAACGTAGCCCCGAAAAGGACCGTCGTGCTCGGACCCAGCCCGCGGAGACCGCCGAAGACGGCGACCAGTCCGAGACCGGTCGCGAGCGCGCCGCGCACCCCGAGCTTGGCGATGAGGAGCGCACCGGGCACGGCGGCGACCGCCAGCAGCAGCACGGGCAGCGACACCAGCGCGCCGACGGCCTTCTCGTCCAGGTGCAGCGCCCGGTGGATGAGCGGAATCAGGGGAGGCACCGCGAGCATCGTCAAGCGAAGGTCGATGCCGCCCAGCCACAGGAGCAGAAGGCGAACCCATTCGGTGCGGGTCAGCCTCACGGGTACGTCCGGATCATCGACTGCCCATACTTGTGCGCGTGCCGGGCCTGCTTATCGTCGCCGCCACCGGAGCTGATGCACCCACGCGCGCCAGCGTGCCATTCCACATCGCGGTCAACGGCGCCAAGGTCGCCGGCATCGAGGTCGCGGTCGCGCTGACCGGAGACGCCGCGGAGCTCATCAAGCCCGATGTCATCGCGAACGTGCTCGGTGTCGGCATACCGCCGCTGCGCGACCTGCTCGACAAATGTCTCGACCAGGACGTCCATTTCTACGTTTGAAAAGGCTGTGCTGAGGCCCGTGGGGTCTTACCGTCGATGATGACCCCGAACATGACGTACATCGGTCCGCCCGACTTGGCCCGCCTGGCCATGGAGGCCGACAGGGTCCTCAGCTTTTAGTCTCCGTAACGGAGGCCGGATCACTCAGCTGCGCGTCGCGCCGATCGCCGCGAGCGCGCTCGGGTTCTCCAGCGATGACAGGTCGCCGGGATCCTTGCCGGTGTACACCGAGCGCACGACCCGCCGCAGTATCTTCGCGTTGCGGGTGCGCGGCAGGTCGCTGACGACGTGGACCGCCTTCGGTTTGAGCGGCTTGCCGAGGGCGGTGGCTACGAGCTCTTGCAGCTCGGCCGAAAGCTCCAGGCTCGCCTTGCGGTTCGGCCGGAGGATGACAAAGCACACCAGGGCCTCGCCCTTCAACTCGTCGGGGACCCCGATCGCGGCCGCCTCGGCGACCCACGGGTGGCCGACCAGGACCGACTCGACCTCGGCCGGGCCGAGTCGCTTGCCCGCGACCTTGATCGTATCGTCCGACCGCCCGAGCACGTACCACAGTCCGTCCTGTGGATCGACGTACGCCCAGTCGCCGTGAACCCAAACGCCTTCGAAGCGGTTCCAGTACGTCTCGAGGTAGCGCTCACGGTCACCCCAGAAGCCGCGGGTCATGCCGGGCCAGGGGTTGCGGATGACCAGCTCGCCGACCTCGCCGCGCACCGACCTGCCCTCGGCGTCCACCACGTCGGCGGCGATGCCGGGGAGCGGGCCCGCGAAAGCGCACGGACGAAGGTGGGTGATGACGTTGCCGCACAGGATCCCGCCCGAGATCTCCGTGCCTCCCGTGTAGTTGATGACCGGGATGCGACCGCCGCCGATGTGCTTGAAGAACCACTGGAACGGCTCGGGGTTCCACGGCTCGCCCGTGCCGCCGAGGATGCGCAGGCTGGTTAGGTCGTGGTGGGCCGGAACCTCGTCGCCGTGGGTCATCAACGAGCGCACCAGCGTGGGGGAGACGCCGAGGACGCTGACCTTGTGGTCTTGGACCATTCGCCACATGCGGTCGGCGGCGGGGTGGTCCGGCGTGCCCTCGTAGAGCACCATGGTCGCGCCCAGGATCAGCGTCCCGAAGATGAGCCAGGGGCCCATCATCCAGCCGATGTCCGTGTACCAGAACACCGAGTCGGCGGGGCCGACGTCGAAGCCGTGCGCCATGTCCTGCGCGGCTTTGACGGGAAATCCGCCGTGCACGTGCAGGGTGCCCTTCGGCTTGCCCGTCGTGCCCGACGTGTAGATGATCATCAGCGGGTCTTCGGGGTCCATCTCGTGGGTCGGGGCGTGTTCGGGCTCGTCCTCCAGCAGCACCTCCCACACCTGGTCGCGCCCGTGGGTCCAGGGGATCTCGCGTACCACGCGTCGGTGAACGATGACCTTGGTCACAGACGGGCTGTTCGCCAGCGCCTTGTCCGCCGTCTCCTTCATCGGCACCACCTGGCCGCGCCGGTAGAAGCCGTCGGCGCAAATCAGCACTTTTGCCTCGCCGTCGCGCAGACGCGCGGCGATTGCCTCGGCGCCATAGCCTGAGAACAGCGGGATGATCACGGCGCCGACCTTGGCGGTCGCGAGCACCGAGATGGCGACTTCGGGGCACATCGGCATGAAGATCCCCACGCGGTCGCCAGGCCGCACGCCAAGCCGCCGCAGGGCGCCGGTCAGGCGGCACACCTCCCGGTCGAGCTGGCCGTAGGTCAGCCTGCGGACCTCGCCCGGCTCGCCCTCCCACACGATCGCGAGCTTGTCGCGGTGCTCGGCTTCCCGATACCGGTCGAGGCAGCTCTGGACGATGTTCATGCGGCCGCCGATCCACCATTTCGCCCAGGGCTTGCCCTGCGACAGGTCGACGACTTTGTCGTAATGGCGGTAGAAGGCGATGTCGATGTCCTTGATCGCGGCATCCCAGAACCACTCGATGTCGTCGTCAGCGCGCTTCAGAAGCTCGCCAAACGTGTCGATGCCGTGTTGCTCCATGAACCGCTTGAGCCGGCTCCGGGCGATCACCTCAGGGCTCGGCTCCCACATCACGTCCCCGATCACCACCGGCTGCACGCGTCTATTGTCACCACACGATGAGCGCACTGCCCGATGAGTTCGCCGAAACGCTCGCCCGCGTGCTCGAGCCCGGCCACCACGAGGCGGCTGCCGAGATCATCGAGGCGGCGACGAAGCTCGACGACGATGGGCTGCGAGTCTTCCTGCAGCTCTTCGCGGGTAGGGTGCGGGCGTCTGGCGCGCCGGTCAGGAGCGACGAGCTGAGGAGTTTCCTGCAGCGTGCGGCGAGCGCAGGCGCTCCTTGATGCGTTCGGCGTCCTGCAGCAGCTCCCAGTAGTTGGCCCATGCGGCGCGGGCGACCGCGACGGCAAGGTGGGCCTTGAAGTGCTCTCGGGCGGCACGCATCGCCTGCTGCTGCGCGTAGCACCACCGGTCCCAGGCGCGCTCGACGGTGCAGTCGACCAGCGCGATCCAATCGGACTCGTCCGCCGCGTTCTGCGGCCCGGGCAGGGTGAGGACCTTCCACCGCCTGTCCTCGCGAACCACCGTGACCACCGGCTGGCCGCTGGGCCGGCCGACGTGACGGTTCGGACGCGGATGGTTCGGGTTGGCGGCCATCAGTCGTTGCTGGACCGCGAACACCAGGTCGTGAGCGGCATCGAGCGTGGCCGGGGGCAGCGGCGGGTTGCGGCGGCCAAGCCGCATCTGCAAGGCGCGGATGGCTTCTCGAAGGCGGGGCGGCGCCTCGACCTGATCGTCCAACCGCAGGTTTTCGACGTCGTCGAGCAGCGTGTCCGATTCGGCGAGGAGCGAGCGTCGCCGCGACTCGACGGCGGCTTCATCGGCGATGCTGAGCGCGGCAGCGGCCATGCCCAGCACAATAATCCGCGCAGGCAAGATGTCAAGTCCAGATTTACAACCTGCCCGCCTTAACAACCTGGATTGTCCGGCTGCGCCGCGCGTCCTAACGTCGCAGGCATGGTGAAAAGGTGGCTGGTCGCGTTCATCGCACTGGGGCTGGGAGCGGCCGTGAGCGCCGCGCTGCTGGTGTTCTCGAATCCGTCGCGCGATGCAGTCGAGGTGTACGTCGCGGCCGAAGACGTACCCGCCGGCACGGTGCTTGCGGGCGGGTCGGTCGCTCTCGCGCGTGTCAACGTCGGCGGCGCTCATCAACTCCTGTTCACGCGTGCCGACGGAGCTGAACTGGCGGCACTTCGCGCCTCACACGATCTTGTCGCCGGCCAGCTCATCCAGCGCAGCGACGCGGCCGCATCCGACTCACCTGCCGACCGCCGGCTTGTCTTCGTTCCGCTCCAGAACGTTCCGCCGTCGCCGCCCGGCTCGCGCGTCGACCTGCTCTTGCTCGACGGCGGCCCGGATCATCTGACGGTGGAACCGTTTGCGCTTGGCGTCGAGGTGCGCTCGTCCTCGCCCGCGGGACTCGTGCTGGTGGTGGCGGCCGAAAGGGCGGCGGCGTTCGTGTACGCGGGGGCGGAGATGCACCTTGCCGCCGTGATCGCCGAGCCCGGCGCGTCCGGTGGCAGCGAGTCTCCCGTCTCGACCACCGACCAGGCCGTCCAGGTCGCCGAAGCTCCGTGAGCGCAGCCGCGATCGGGGACATCGAAGGGGCAATCCGCGCCCGTGTCGAAAGCGAGCTCGCTCTCGAGCTTGCCCGGCGCGACCGTACGCGGCTTCGGGTCGAAGACCAACACTGGATCTACGAGTTGGTGGGGCGGCTGGTCGGCGCCGAGAACCTGGATGGGGCACAGTCGGAGCAGCTCTGGCGGAGGATCTTCGCGTCGGTGACGCCTCTGGGCCCGCTCGCAGAGCACCTCGCCGACCCCGAGGTCGAAGAGGTACGCATCAACGGAGCCGAGGCTTGCTTCGTGTTCAGATCCGGTAGGCGCCAGTCGATCGCTCCGCCTTTTGCTGACGAAGCGGCTCTCGTCGAGCTGGTGCACTGGTACACGGACGGAACGGCGAGTGCGCGGTTGGACCGTGCGAGCCCGACCGTGACCATGACGCTGCCCGAGGGCAGCAGGCTCCATGCGGCCCTCTCGCCCCCCGCGCGCCCGATGAGCGTGACGATCCGCCGCCACCCGCCGGCGCGCTTCGCGGATCTTGCCTCGCTGGAGGCGTCCGGTTTTGTGCCTCCCGCGTTACGCCCACTGCTCGAAGCCGCCGTTGCCGGACGTCTCAACATGCTTATCTCCGGGGGCGCGGGAGCGGGCAAGACGACGTTCATACGGGTGTTGGCGCGGCTGATCGCGCCGGACGAGCGGGTCGTCACCATCGAAGACCAGGCGGAGCTCCACCTGTGGCGCGAGCTTCCCGATTGCATCGCGCTCGAAGGCCGCGTGCCCAACACCGAGGGGCGCGGCGCGATCACGATCCAGATGCTCGTCCACGAAGCGCTTCGCATGTCGCCTGACCGCATCATCATCGGAGAGGTTCGCGGAGGCGAGGCACTCGACCTGCTCGACGCCATGAACACCGGGCATCCGGGTTCGTTCTGCACTCTCCACGCTGAGAGCCCGCGCGAAACCCTGCCGCGCCTCGTGCGGCTTGCATCGCGCAACCCACAGGCCCCGCGAGCGGAGGTGGTGCTGGCCGAGGTCCTCCATACGGTCGACCTCGTGCTCTACACGGGCATCGTCAAACGCGCGGGCGACCATCGCGAAAGGCGCCTGATGTCGGTCGGCTGGGTCGGTGGACTCGACGATGGAAAGCCGCTCGTCCAGGAGCTCGTGGGCATTGGCCCGGATGGCGACTGGCACCGTGCAGGTTCGCCTGCCGCCATGCCGGAGCGGGTCTGGGCCAAGCTCTCTCGCGTCTGCGATCCGGGCTCGCTCCTTGACGGCTTCGATGGTTGAGCTCGGCGCGGCGCTCGCGGCCGGTATAGCGGTGTTGACGGCCGTCCTCGCTATCGCCGCGCCGCCCCCGCCTTCGAGCACGCCACTCTGGCTCGACGGCCGGCTGCGGAGGTGGTGGGCGGAGCAGCAATCAATTGCGAATGACGCGGCCGTGCCTTCGATCGATGCCAGGCGCTTCCTGGTGCTCCAGCTCGCAGCCGGCCTGGCCGGGGGCCTGTTCGCCGAGGCTTTGACCGGCTTGCCGGTGCTCGGTCTTCCGGGCGCACTAGGCGGCGCCTCGCTTGTTCGCGGCGCGTTCATGGCGCGAGTGCGCTCGCGGCAGGCGGCGCGCCAAGACGCGGTCCTAGACGCCGTGCGAATGCTTCGCCAGCTCCTCGAGACCGGCGCCACCGGTGTGAACCAGGCGATAGCTGTGCTGGCCGAGCGAGGGCCGCTGCCGCTGCGGAGCGAGTTCCGCTCCATCTCCGCCCGGTCGGTCGGCCGGCGGCAGGCTTGGAAGCAAGCCCGCGATCGCATCGCCGAACCGCTCTTCGACATGCTCGCCGCGGCTGTGCTCATCCAGCGTCCGGGCGGCGGTGAGCTCGTTCCGTTGTTCGCCGACCTCGAGGCATCGGTGTCCGCGGCCCAGGAGGTCGAGCGCGAAGGCCGGGCGCTGCAGGCCCAGGCCCGCTCCGCTTCGAGCATCATCGTTGCCCTGCCGGTCGTCTTCCTGCTCATCCTTTCGGCTCTGCGCTCGCCCTACCTGGACGCGTTCCACCGGCCGGACGGCGAGCTTTTCCTCCTGGCGATGCTGGCCGTGATGACGGCGGGCTACAGGTGGATGCGGCGGCTGCTCGAGCTGCCCGGCCTACAGCGCGTGAGGCTGACCGATGCCTGATGCGTGGATCGCAGGCTCGATTGGGGCGGGGTTGCTCTGCTCCGGCGGTGTGATGTTGGCGACCCAGCAGCGGCCGTCCATCGATCTGGCGGGTGCGATCTCTGAGCTCCATACGGCGGTCGGCCGGTGGTGGCGCGGGGCACGACCGGCGCGCTGGCTCTCGGCCGCCATCGAGCGCGCCGGCTGGCGCGAGACGCCCGAGCGAGTTACCGCCATGGCGCTTGCGCTCGCCTTGAGCATGGCGGCGGCAAGCTGGCTGATCACGCCAATCGTGGCCCCGTTGGGTTTTGCGGCCGGCTGTGTGCTGGTCTTCGCATCTCTCAACTCGGCAGTCGAACGCCGTCGGCGCCGTCTCGCGGGCGAGCTCGTGCCGCTCCTCGAGCTCTTCACGCTCGAGCTGAGCGGCGGAGGCAGCGCTCTCGCGGCGCTGGGTTCGGTGACCATGCAGGTCGAGGGCGAGCTTGCGGCAGACCTCCGCCGGATGCTCATTGCATCCCAGGTCACGGGGTCGGTCCCATTCGAGCCTCGGCTCCTCGACTATTCAGAGCGCGCCGGGATAGGCGCCCTGGCCAGCCTGGCGACGATCCTGACGGCAAGCCGCGAGTACGGCACCGGCACCAGCCAAGGCGTGCGCGCCCTGGCGACAGACCTGCGGAGGGCTCAGCGTCGCGAGCTGATAAGCCACAGCCGGAGGGCATTGAACCACGTCCTGCTGCCCGCCGCCGTCGGCGTTCTGTTGCCCTTCCTGGGCATCCTCATGTTCCCGGCCGTGTCGGTCCTGGAGCAGAGCTTGAGGTGAGCCGCGCGAGGGCGGGCACCGCGCTGGTCGAGTTTGCCGTGGCGTGGCCGGCGGCCCTGCTCCTGGCCCTAGGCTGCGTCGAGTTTTCTGTCTGGAGCGCAGAGGCGCTGGCCGTCCGTTCGGCGGCGCTGGCCGGCGCGCGCGCCGCGTCCATCGCCGGCGGCAGCGAGAGCGTCGCATCGCAGGTGACGCTGCGAGTGCTGGCGCCAAACCTGGTCGGGACGGCCGCAGCCGCATGGTGTCCCGGCCAAGCCGGCGCCGCGCCAGCCGTGTGGGTCTGCGCGCGGGACGCCGGGCAGACGATCGATGTGACGATCGGCGGCACGGCGCCCGCGATCGTGCCCCTGGTTGCCGGGGCGGGGCTCCCGCTGCACGCACACGTCGCTTTGAGAAAGGAGGTTTTCAGCTGAAGCGCACCGGGCAGTCGATGGTCGAGTTGGCGCTCTGCGCCCCGGTCGTGGTGCTCCTCGCCCTGGGCGCAGCCGCCATCGCGCAAATCGCAGACGCGAGGGCAGGCCTGGACGCGGCGACCCAGGCAGCCGCGGCGGTGGCGGCTCGATCTGCCGATCCGTCTAGCGCACGGGAGGCAGCCCAGGCGCAGTTCGACGCAGTCGTTGCGGCGTATCCGCTGGACGGCTGTACGTTGCGTCTCGACCTCGGCACGTTCGGCCGAAACGGCGTGGTCCACGCTGCCTCGAGCGGGTCGATCGACCTTGCGTGGGCGAGCCTTCTGCCTTTTCCAGCCCAGGTCCACCTGGAGGCGAGTTCCGCGGCCGATCTCGAACCCTATCGCACGCGAGCTCCGGCCCCATGAGGCCGCGGCAGGCAGGCCAGGTGCTCGCGTTCTTCGCAGTGGCGCTGCCTCTCGTCCTTCTGCCTGTCGCCGCGTACGCCGTCGACTCCGCCACGGTCAGCGCCAGGGCAGCCGGGCTGCAGGCTGCCGCGGCCCTTGCCGCGGAGGCGGCGTCAGAGCAGCTGGATGTCGCCACCTTGCGTTCTCGCGATGAGCTGGCGCTAGACCCTGGAGCTGCTCGAGCCACCGCATTGCGAGAGCTCGAGGCCGATGAACCCGGGGCCACCCTGGACCAGGTGTTGGTTAGCGGCGTCACCGTGACCGTCATCGTGAGCGAGCGTGTAAGCCTGCCTCTGCCTCTGATGGCCAGGACGATCACGCTGCATGGGCACAGTGCCGCTCAACTGGTGCCCGGTTACGACAGGCCGAGCAGCTTCTTGCCGTTGCCTACGAGCACTTTCTGAAGCACCGGCTCGGGGATTTCGAGGGTGACGAGCTCCTCCAGGCAGCGCTGGGGCGAGATGAACGGGTAATCGCTCCCGAAGACGAACTGGTTCTGGAGCCGGCCCGTCAGGTCGCGCATCACCTCGGCCGGGATGTAGCGGGGCGCCCAGCCCGAGATGTCGATGTGGAGATTGGACTTGTGCAGCGCCATTGCGAGCAGCTCCATGTGCCACGGGTAGCCGAAGTGCGCCGCGATGATCTGCAAGTCCGGAAACGAGGCCGCCGGGGCGTCGAGGCGGATCGGCCGCGCGTAGTCCAACCGGATGCCCTGGCCGCCCGGCTGGCCGGCGCCGATTCCGCTCGTCCCCGTGTGGAACAGGATGATCAAACCGAGGTCCTGGCACCGCTCGTAAAGCGGCCAGAAGCGCTCGTCATCGGGCGCAAACGCCTGCAATGACGGGTGCAGCTTCACCCCCTTCAGGCCCAGTTCCGCGATCCTCTCGAGCTCCTCGACCGCCCGCTCGCCCTTCAGGGGGTCGACGCTGCCGAAGCCGACGAAGGCTTTGGGGTGGTCGAGGCAGGCCTGGGCGACCAGCTCGTTGGGCACCCTGGGGCGGGAGGTCGCGGTCTCGGCGTCCCATGCGAGGAGCACCGCAACCACGTCCATCGTCTCGTACTCCCCGGCCAGCTCCTCCAGGGTGCGCCGGGCAACCTTGGACCGGAAATAGGCCTCGGCCGCCTCCACGTAACCCTGCATCGATCCGTCCAGCCACTCGGGCGTTGGGAGGTGGACGTGAAAATCGATCGCTCGCACGGCGCGATCATTGTCGATCATGCAGGCCTCGCTCCTCGTGCTGGCCGGCGGCGACAGCCGCCGAATGGGCCGGCCCAAGGCCTGGCTCGAGGTGGGGGACACGTACCTGCTGCGCTACGTGGCAAGCCGGTTGGCCCTCGCCTTCACTGACGTCATGGTGTCTTTCGCCGAGCCCGAGCAGCTCGAGCAGCCGGTTCCGTACCGCGTCGTGTTCGACCGTAAGCTTGCCGCCGGACCGATGGCCGGCATCGAGGCTGGACTTTCCGCCGCGCGCGAGGAGGTGATGTTCGCCGTCGCGTGCGACATGCCATACGTGACCGTCGATCTCGCGCAGGCTGCGGTGGCCGCGGCCCGCAGCTGCGACGCCGCGATCCCCAGGATCGGCGGGCGGGCGGAGCCGGTGTGCGGCGCCTACCGGCGGGTTGCGCTTCCCACGATCGCGGCAGCGCTCAACGCGGGTCGGTTCAGGGCCGCCGACATCGCCGAGAGCCTCGACGTGACATGGTTGGAAGGCCTGGAAGCGGCGCAGTTCCAGAGCCTCAACACCCCCGGCGACCTGGCACGGTTCAATGGCGAGTTCTCGTCGCAGCGATAATGGAATGGCGCTTTGAAAATCGTCGTGACCGTCAAACAGGTACCGGACCCCAACTCGAACCTTGCGTTGGACTCCGACAACACCATCTCCCGCGACAAAGAGGTGGTCCTCGACCCCGGCGATGAATGCGGGGTTGAAGAAGGCCTGCAGCTGAAAGAGGCCCACGGTGGCGAGGTCGTGCTCGTGTCGATGGGGCCGGAGCGGGCCAAGGACGCGATTCGCAAGGGCCTATCGATGGGCGCGGACCGCGGCATCCTGATCAGCGACCCCCAGCTCGCCGGTGCGGACGCGTTGCTCACGGCGCGGGCGCTGGCGGCGGCGATCAAGGGCGAAGTGCCCGACCTCGTCATCTGCGGCACCGAGTCATATGACGGCAGCACGGGCATGGTGCCGCCGATGGTCGCGGAGCTTCTGGGCATGCCGCAGCTCACGGTCGCCAAGAAGGTCGAGATCGACGGTTCGACGGTGAAGGTTCACCGGCAGACCGCGGACGGCTACCAGGTGGTGGAGGCAGCGACTCCGGTGCTGATCACCGTAACCGCAGCCATCGCCGAACCTCGCTACGCGTCGCTCAAGGGCATCATGGCCGCGCGTTCGAAGGAGATCAAGCAGGTGGGAATGGGCGATCTCGGCATCGAGCGTGGCGAGTCGGTGGAGACCATCGAGGGCATCGCCGAGGCCGAGACCCGCAAAGCGGGCGTCGTGATCGAAGACGACGGCACCGCCGTCGGCCGCATCATGCAGCTGCTCGCCGAGGCCAAGGTGGTCTAGTTGGCGAAGATCTGGGTGTACGCCGAGATGAACCAGGGCAAGCTGTCGCCGACCGCGCTCGAGCTCATGGCCAAGGCCCGAGAGCTGGGCGACGTCGAGGCGATCGCGCTGGGCGCCGGCGCCAAGGAGGCCGCGGCCACCCTCGGCAAGCACGGCGCCAAAGTGGTCCATATCAACGAGGACAGCGCGTTTGACGACTTCGTCGCCGAGCCGGCGACCGACGCCCTCGCCGCGCTGCACGAGAAGGGCTCGCCCGACCTGATCCTGTTCGGCTTCACCACCGACTCACGCGAGGTGGCGGGCCGGCTCGCCGCGCGACTCGGCACCGGTCTCATCTCCAACGCCGGGGACCTCGTCGCCAAAGACGGCGGATTCATCGCCAAGGTGCCGTATTTCGGAGGCGCCCGGGTCGCCTCGATGAAAGCCAACAGCAAGCCGGCAATCGTCCTGGTGCGGCCGAAGTCGTTCGAGCCTTCCGAGTCCGGGGGCACGGCCGAGGTCAAGCAGCTCGAGGTGGCGGTCGCGGACGGCTCCAAGCGCGCTCGCATCACCGAGCGGGTGGTCGAGGCCACCGAGAAGGTGAAGCTCGAGGACGCCAGGGTCGTGATCAGCGGCGGCCGCGGGCTGGGAGGGCCCCAGAACTTTCCGCTGCTCGAGGACCTCGCAGGCGCGCTGGGCGGCGCAGTCGGCGCCAGCCGCGCGGTGGTAGACGCCGGGTGGGTGCCTTACTCGATGCAGGTCGGTCAGACCGGCAAGTCGGTCCGCCCGGGCGTCTACATCGCCGTAGGCATCTCCGGCGCAATGCAGCACACGGTCGGCATGAAAGCGTCGAAGGTGATCATCGCCATCAACAAGGACGCCGAGGCTCCCATCATGAAGATGGCCGACCTTGGTGTCGTGGGCGATGCGCTCAAGATCGTCCCCGCGCTCACAGCCGCGGTCAAAGCCAAGAAGGGCTAACGGACGCGCCGGGCGCGCGCAGGGCGCTCTGAACAGGGCCGACGCCGAGAGGCTCCTGGCCGAGCGCGTTGAGCGCCGGCACGCCAAGGAATTCGAAGCCGCCGACGCGATCCGCGAGCAGCTGCGCGGGGGTGGCTGGGAGGTGGTCGACAGCCCCAACGGCAGCGAGCTCCAGGCGATCAAGGCGCCGGCCCATGAGCACGACGCGGCGCCGCGCGCCGTCACCTTGCTCACCGTCGTGCACGGCTGGAAGCCGGATGCCGAGCGCTGGCTGCTCTCGGTCTTCTCGCACTGCAAAGCCGACTTCGAGGCGTTGATCGTCGATAACTCCGACGACGTGCGCATCGCCTCCTGGTTGGAAGGCCGTGCGGCCGATCGCTTCCGATTCATACCGCTGTTCCCCACCCTCGGCTTTGCGGCCGCGGTGAACGCGGGCATCGAGGCGGCTGCGGGCGAGGTCGTGGTGCTATTCGATCCCGGAGTTCAGCTGACGGGCGATGCGGTGACCCCACTGATCCACGCGCTCGCCGACCCGGCCGTGGCGGTGGCCGGGCCCTATGGCCTGCGAGGCAAGGGCACGATCAAGGAGTTCGAGGAGAGCGCGGGTCCTGAGGTCGACGCCGTCGAGGGCTACTGCATGGCTTTCCGGCGCTCCGACGCTCTGGCGATCGGGGGATTCGACCCGAAGTTCCGCTTCTACCGGATCGCCGACATCGAGTTCAGCTTCCGTTTGCGCGACCGCGGGGGACGAGCCGTCGTGGTGCCCGATCTGCCCGTGGTCAAAAACGAGCACCGATTGTGGGAATGGACCGAGCCCAGGGAACGCGATCGGCTGTCGAAGCGCAACTTCTATCGGTTCCTCGACCGTTGGGGGAAGCGCGACGACCTCCTGGTCGCCGGCATCCCTAACATTGCGGCCGATGCCTGACGAATACGGGGAGCGGGTCGCCGAGCTTCACGCCAAGCGCCGCAAGAACCTCGGCATGGGCGGCGAGGAGCGCATTGCCAAGCAGCACCAGCGTGGCAAGCTCACCGTGCGCGAGCGCATCGACCTGCTCTTCGACCAGGGCTCGTTCGTCGAGCTGGGCCTCCTCGCCCACCAGCAGCCGGTTCGGGGAGGGGAGTCGGACCCCGAGGGCACGCCGGCGGACGGAGTGGTCACCGGCCACGGCCAGGTCGACGGCCGCGAGGTCTGGGTCATCGCTTACGACTTCACGGTGATGGCCGGTTCGATGGGCGCGGTCGGCGAGCAGTTCAAGGCCGCGCGCGTGCGCGAGCTCGCGCTGCGCTATCGCAAACCTCTCGTGTGGCTCCTGGATTCGGCCGGCGCGCGCATCCAGGAGGCCGCCGGCTCCACCTTCGCGGGGTCGGGCTTCCTCTTCTACGACCAGGTCGTGATGTCCGGCGTCATCCCGCAGGTCGCCGCGATGCTCGGCCCATGCTCGGCGGGCACCGCCTATATCCCGGGCCTGGCGGACTTCGTCCCGATGGTGAAGGGAACGTCGTCCATGTCGTTGGGAGGAGCCCGTCTCGTCAAGGCCGCGACCGGCGAGGACGTCACCGACCACGACATGGGCGGCTCACAGGTTCACTGCTACGAGTCCGGGGTGGGGGATAACGAGGTCGCGGACGATGCCGAGTGCATCGCGACGGTGAAGCACTTCCTCTCCTACCTGCCGTCGAGCAACACCGAGCCGCCGCCGATCCGCGATACCGGCGATCCGCCCGACCGCCTCGTCGAGGGCCTCGACAAGATCGTGCCCGCCAACCCGCGCGCCGCATATGACGTGCGCAAGGTGATCAAGGCCGTCTTCGATTATTCCTCGTGGCTGGAGATCAAGCCCTCGTGGGCCAAGAACATCGTGGTCGGGTTCGCTCGCGCGGCCGGCCACTCGGTCGGGATCGTGGCGAACCAGCCGATGCAGAAGGGCGGCATCCTCGACTCGGACGCGGCCGACAAGGCGGCGCGCTTCATCCGCATGTGCGACGCGTTCAACGTCCCGCTCGTCTACCTCATGGACGTGCCTGGTTTCCTGGTCGGGTCGCAGGTGGAGAAGCACGGCATCATCCGGCATGGCGCGAAGATGCTGTACGCGACCTCCGAGGCGACGGTGCCGAAGGTTACGGTGATCATGCGCAAGGCCTACGGCGCCGGGTACTTCGTCATGTGCGGCAAGGGTTACCACCCGGACACCATCGTCGCGTGGCCCCTGGCGGAGATCTCCGTCATGGGACCCGAGGGCGCGGTCAACATCATCTTCAACAAGCAGATCGAAGCCTCCGACAACCCCGAGGAGACCCGGGCGCAGATGATCGCGGCCATTCGCGCCCAGATCAACCCGTACCTCGCCGCCGGTTGGGCGATGATCGACGACGTGATCGACCCCGCTGAGACACGTCGGGTGATCGTGAGCGGCATCGAGCAGGCCCGGGACAAGAAGATCGAGCGACCCTGGCGCAAGCACGGGAACATCCCGGTATGAAGGCGATCATCACCGCGGCGCTAACCGGCGTCATCGCGAACCGCGCCCAGTGCCCGGCCATCCCATATACGCCGAAGGAGATCGGCGAGGAGGCAAAGAGGGCGGCGGACGCCGGCGCGGCGATCGTCCACATCCACGCGCGCACACCGGAGGGAGGCCCCGACTGGAGCGTGGAGACGTTCGCCGAGATCTTCTCCGAGGTGCGCGCCCGCACCGACGTCATCATCAACTTCTCGACCGGCGCGGTCGGTGTCCCGCCAGAGGAACGAGTGGCACATATCGCGGAGCTCCGTCCCGAGATGGCGGCGCTGAACATGGGGTCGATGAACTACGCGATCTACTCGGAGAAGAAGAAGGCC
>DATLUC010000149.1:0-3819 GCA_035533335.1 Candidatus Baltobacterales bacterium | reverse complement strand
CGCCACCGAGCACGCGTTCGACAAGTTCAGCCCGATCTGGATGATGATGGGCTCGGGCGCCCGCGGAAACATCCAGCAGATCCGCCAGCTGGCGGGGATGCGCGGCCTGATGGCCGACCCCACCGGCCGGATCATCGACCTTCCGATCCAGGCCAACTTCACCGAGGGCCTGACCGTGCTCGAGTACTTCATCTCGACGCACGGCACGCGCAAGGGACTGGCCGACACCGCACTCCGAACCGCCGACTCCGGCTACCTGACTCGGCGCCTAGTCGACGTCGCCCAGGACGTGATCGTGCGGGAGGAGGACTGCGGCACCACGAACGGCATCTGGATTCGTGACATCAGCCCCGAGCGGGCGAAGAACGACCCGATCTTCGAGAAGATCGCAGGCCGCGTAGCGGCCGAGGACGTGTCGGTCGACGGCAAGGTCCTGGTCAAGTCGGGCACGGCGATCAGCGACGACGCGGCGCGGCAGATCATCGCCGCGAGCGCGCCCGTGAAGATGCGCTCCGTGCTCGTGTGCGAAGCCCGCGAGGGCGTCTGCCGCACGTGCTACGGGCGCAACCTGGCGACCGGCAAGGTGGTTGAGATCGGCGAGGCGGTGGGTGTCATCGCAGCGCAGTCCATCGGCGAGCCGGGCACCCAGCTGACGATGCGCACGTTCCACACCGGCGGTGTCGCAGGCGTGGACATCACCCAGGGTCTGCCCCGCGTGGAGGAGCTGTTCGAAGCTCGCATCCCCAAGGGCAAGGCCATCATCTCCGAGATCGACGGGGAGCTCGAGATCATCCGCCAGGAGGGCTCACGCAAGGTGCGCGTGACCTCCAAGGAAGAGTTCGAGGTCTCGTACCCGGTCGACGCCAAGATGGAAGCGCTCGTCAAGAACAACGACGACGTCATGGAGGGTCAGGAGCTGGCCCGCGACTCCAAGAACAACGTGGTCCGGACGCGGCACGCCGGCAAAGTCGCCGTCTCCGCCAAAGAGATGACGGTTCGTACCCTGGACGAGGAAGTACGCGAGTACCCGATTCCGCACCAGGTCCGGATCCGGCCCGAGCTGGACCGGCGCGACGGCAACAAGGTGATGATCCGGGCTGGACAGCAGATCACCGAAGGCTCGATCTCACCGCAGGAGCTGCTCCACATCCTCGGCAAAGAGGCGGTGCAGACCTTCCTGGTCGACGAGGTCCAGAAGGTCTACCGCAGCCAGGGCGTGGACATCAACGACAAGCACATCGAGGTAATCGTCCGGCAGATGATGCGGAAGGTCCGCGTCGACTCGGCCGGCGACACCGGTCTTCTCCCCGGCGAGATCGTCTCGCAGTGGGAGTACGAGGAAGGCAACGCGAAGGCGCTGGCGGAGGGCGGAGAGCCCGCCACGGCGCAGACGGTGCTGCTCGGCCTCATCAAGGCGGCTCTGAACACGACGTCATGGCTGTCGGCCGCCTCCTTCCAGGAGACGACCAGGGTGCTGACCGAAGCCGCGATCTCCGGCAAGGTGGACCGCCTGCGTGGTCTCAAGGAGAACGTGATCATCGGCAAGCTGATCCCCGCCGGGACCGGCCTCGACTACTACAAGAAGCAGCGAGAACAGGCGGCCAGGGTCCTCGAAGAGGAGCCGATCGACCTGGAGACGCTCTCGGTCTAGACGATTGCAAACCGGGCCTAAAACGGCCCGGTTTGCGCTACATTCTTCGGTACGTGCACAAAGGGTCGCCCGCCACGGGTGGCCCTTCTCGCTTTGTGGCGGAACTTATGATGGGAAAGTGATCCCAAGCTCCAGGATGCTTCGCGCCCTCGCGCTGGCGCTCGTGGTCCTGGCGTCGGTGACTGCGTGCAGCTCGGGCGCGGTGATCCAGGGACCGAAGCTGGCCAAGGACCAGGCCTTGCGAGTTTTGCTCGAAGACCAGCCGTCGTCACTCGACCCCGGGCAGACCCAGTATTCGTACGAGACGGCCGTGCTGAGGGCGATCTCCGAGCCCCTGCTCAAGCCGGCCGCCGATCTCAGCGGAGTCGTGCCGGCCGCGGCGAAGAGCTATGACGTCAGCAACGACGGCACCGTCTACGTCTTCCATTTGCGTCCGACCGCCAGGTATTGGGACGGCACCTCGGTCAAAGCGCAAGACTTTGTGTACGCGTGGCAGCGGCTGATCGACCCGCGCCTGGCGGCGCCCAACGAGACGTTCTTCGCCTCGGCCATCCTCAACGGCGACCGCGTCTCGGTGATGGACCCGCAGCGCGACGCGACGACGATCGATGCGGCGCTCGGCACCCTGGGTTTGAAGGCCCTCGACGACCTGACCTTCCAGGTGACGCTTTCGGGGCCCGACCCGGCTTTTCCGTGGATCGCGGCCATGCCGGCCGGCGCACCGATACGCCGGGACGTGATCGCCAAGAGCGGCGACAAGTGGGCGAGCAGTCCCGCCACGCTTGTCACCAACGGGCCATTCAAGGTGTCGGAGATGGTGAGCAACGACCACATCACGGTCGTCCCCAACCCCGACTACTGGGGTCCCAAACCGACGCTGACGTCGATCGTCTTCACCGTCGTCAACGACGGAGCCGCCGCCCTCGACAAGTACAAGAACGGCGAGCTGGACGAAATCTCAGTGCAGCCGGCCGAGGCGGCGGCGGTGAGCGCGGACCCGACCCTCAAAGGTGACCTCGTCAAGACGCCGGACCTGACCGTCTACTGGATCGCGTTCCGGGTCACCTCGGCCCCGCTCAACAACCCGAAGCTGCGTCTGGCGATCGCCGAGGCGATCGACCGCAACGCGTACGTCAGCCGGATCTTCCAGGGCCAGGGCATCGCCGCCGACACTTTTCTCCCCAGAGGGATGCGCGGCTACAGCGCTGACACCTCGCCGCAGAAGTTCGACGTCGCGCAGGCCCGGGCCTCGCTGGCAGCGTCGGGCGTGACCGCCCAGCAGCTCTCCGCAGTGACCTTCTCGTACGACCAGTCCTCCGACTTCGCCAAGGCGACAGCACAGTTCGTGCACGACCAGCTGAAGGCCAACCTGGGCGCGGACATCGTGCTCCAGCCACTGGACGGCAACACGCTGAGCTCGCGTCTGGAGACCGGCGCCTTTCAGATCGCCGGCCCGATGGGCTGGACCGCGGACTACCCCGACCCGGCCGACTGGTTCGACATCTTCCTGACGACCAACTCGAACAACGTCTCGCTGTACGAGAACCAGCAGTACGACAACTTCGTGAGGGTCGCGCGCACGGACGTGCAGCCTGCCCGCCGCGACCAGGAATACCAGCAGGCCCAGCAGATGCTCGTGGGGGACGCCCCGGTTGCCTTTATGGCGCAGTCAGTCAGCTGGTACCTGTTAAGGTCATACGTGCGTGGGGTGGTCAGCTCGCCCGTCGACGAGTGGCCTGGGGCGCTGTCGCCGGCCCAGATCTCGATCGCACCCCACTGACGCAGTGGTCGACCACGAACCGATGTTCGTGCCCTTAGCGCGGTACGCAACTTGACACTCGGCGGCGCGGAGCAACAGAATTCGTTTTGGCCGAGGAGGCTGTGGAGTAAGACCTGCTGCCGGCGCACTCTCGCCCCGCTCAACCCGGGAAGAAGGCCGCAGGATCAGTCTGAGAGGTAAGACGCGTATGCAATTAGGGAACAGCATCCGAGCGGTGGCGCTCGCGAGTGCTGGGATGTTCGTCGTCGCGGCCTGCGGAGGCACGTCTTCGACCCCCAGCGCCAACCTGGCGCCGACCGCCCAGCAAACCATCACGGCCAACGACGGCACCGAGCCGAACAGCTACGACCCGACGCAGCAGACCTACACGTACGAGGCCGGCGTCGGT
>DATLUC010000148.1:0-12087 GCA_035533335.1 Candidatus Baltobacterales bacterium | reverse complement strand
AGTGGGTCGAACTCACACGCAACTTCGTAACGAGGCGAACGCGGGAGTCATCGCGGGCCGCGCCGAGATCGGAGGCAGATCGCTGGTGCGGCGGAGAGGAGTTGAACCTCCACGTCCTTGCGGAAACTAGCTCCTGAAGCTACGTCCTTCGTAACCAGGCCGTTATTGAATTGGTTTTGCATCATGGAGTAGCTCGTCCCGGCGTGCAAGCCTATTTACGAAGGCTAGTGAGGCTGAACACGCGCTCGGGCGGCATCGAACCAACGCAGTTTGGTACAGCGGTTTCATCGAAAGACAAACGCGACGCCGGCCGTAAGCGCAGCAGATGCGAGGCACCTCGCGCGCACTTCCCATCGCGGAATCACCCAGTCCCAGTAGAAGCCGCGGGCAAAAGCGCGGCTCCAACGATTGTCCGCATAAATCGCACCCAGCACACCCATGCCCGAACACAGGACAAGGAGGGTCTCGGCGACCAAATGCCCCACGTCGCTAGGCGGCTACAGTGACCTGGAGGAGCTGCGGATGCTCCTTCTCTTCAGGGATCGGCTCGCCAGAGGCCACCAGGTCTTCCACGTACAGTGCGATCGCCTCCTGAGCGTGGGCGATGCACTCCTCGATGGTCTCGCCCTGCGTGATGCATCCGGGAAGAGCCGGCACGGTTACCGTGTACCCCCCTTCAGAGTCAGGGTCGACAACAATCGAGTAGGTGCGCATTCGGCTTCTAATTACAGCAGACCTCTGAGCTGCTCGGCGTCGATTCCGGCTTGATCGAGGATCGACAGAAGAGTCTTCGGTTTGAGGATCGTGCCGGCGTGAACGGGCATGACGACTCGCCCGGGTCGGCTCTCGTGATGGAGCATCACATGGCTTCCGCGCCTTCGCAACCTCGCGCCAGCCGGCCTTGCGGAGTGCCCGCAGTGCTTCATCGCCGGTGATTCTGGGGAGTCGAGGCATCCGGGATAGACCCTAACCTGATGGCGCCGTCTGATCTCGATTCTGGTTTTTGGGGGTCCTCTGTTAGGGGATCCGGACCGCCTTTGCCCCTCTGGAGCTCCGCGCCCCGCTTACCCACCACGACATTTGTTGGGTTCGCGGCGTACGCGACGACTCACCTTCGACGAGTAGCTGGGTCCAGAAGCCAGAGCCCTCTGTCGCCGCCCTGGAAGGCACGGTGTTACGCGTTCCGTGCCAGGCTACTGCAGGCCGTGCCGACACCAGCTGTTCGCCGGCGTCGGCCGCAATTTCCATAACGTAACGCGGACTCGACTCGCCTCCGTGCGGCGCACGGTATCTCCGTTCCGAACGTCGGCAACTCGCCGAATGAGGCGTTCACCGTCCCATTGGTACCGCGCGAGACAGGCCAACATGAGGCGGGACTGCGATGAATTCGGTCCAGTCCTCGAGGCGGCCCAGGTCTCGGTCCATCGCCAAGCGCACGTAGCGGTGCAGCGTCATGTAGTCCTCGTGGCCCATCGCTGATCGCAGGCGCTCGAAGTTCCAGCCCAGCTGCGTGGCCACCGTCGCGAACGTGTGCCGAAAGCCGTGGGCATGGATTCGGAATCCAACCGCCTCCTGCAGCCGGTCCATCATCGCGTCGACGCCCCAATTGCGATATGGCCTGCCGTTCTCGTTGATGAGCAGCTCGAGGTACTCGACCTCCGGTCGGAAGCGCGCGACATAGCGCTTGATCTCCGCACCCAGCTTCATGACGATCGGCACACGACGAGCTCGTCGGCCCTTCGCTCCGGCGTCTCCGCGGATGCGCAGCTCGCCACTCCGCGATCGAATGAGTCGAGCATCAGGTCAGGCAGGCCATCCGGTCCCTGGACGGCGATCCCGCTCAGCTCGGCTCGCCGCACTCCAGCGCCCACCAGGATCCGCACCGCGAGCGCTTCCTGCGGGCGCTGCGGGTTGCACGCCCCGAGAATCGACCGCAACTGGTTGATGTGGAACCGCGTCGGCTCCTTCCATGGCACCCTGACCTTTGGCATCTGCAGGATTCGCGGGGCGACTGGATAGCCTTCGCCGACCGCCCAGCGGAAGAACGTGCGCATCGAACGATCCGCGCCGCTCAGCGTCTCCGGCGTCAGCGTCTTTCCATGCACGCCTTGCCGCTCCGCCATCTCCGCGCGGTACTGGCGGACTACCACCACGTCCAGGTCCTCGAACCGGCGCACCTCCGGGTGCTCGCGCGCGACCCAGCGCAGGAACGCGCCGAGCGTGTACTCGTAGGTCAGCATCGTCGCTTTCGAGCAGGGGATCGCCTGGCGGTCGAGACGGAAGTGCGCGTACGCCTCCATCAGTGGCGTGGGCGCGGCCGGTCCATGTCTCCTGGCTGGTGCACCGTCGATGACTTGCATGTGCGCATCCTCCGAGGCTGGTGGCCTGGAGGGAAGGACTAAAGCCTATTAACTCGGCAATTTCCCGCTAGTTTCGGGCTCGGTTCCAGCGCCGTCCCGCCGCGATTCCAACCCCGTGCCTGCGATCTCGGCTTGAGATCGGAGGTCACATCGATGGTGCGGCGGAGAGGAGTTGAACCTCCACGTCCTTGCGGACACTAGCTCCTGAAACTAGCGCGTCTGCCATTCCGCCACCGCCGCTTTTGGGGCGACGACAAAGTATACCGAGCGACTGCCGGCCCTCCCGCCGAACCCCCTAACTGGTGATGAACAGCGTGTGCCAGGCAGCCTCGACCAGCTCCGGTGTGAGCTGCGGCCGGACACCGCGAGCCGACGACACATCGACGAGGCGCTCGAGCAGATCACGGGGATGGTTCCCACGCAGCGGCCGGCCGCTGTAAAGGCCGGAGATCATCTCGAGGGCATTGGGGTCGGGAGGGATCGTGAGGCGGTCGCGCTCCCTTTCGAAGATGTGGCACCACATGTCCCAGGTCGGGTCGGGCATGAACACCTTGTAGGCAAGACGTCGCAGGTAGGCCTCGTCGAGCAGCTCCGCCGGCTTCAGGTTGGTCGACAGCGCGACCTGGGCGCGGAACGGGATCTCGACCTTCCGGCCGGTGGACGACAGGTTCATGTAGTCGGTGTCCTGCTCCAGCGGGACGAGGAGGCGATCGAGGATCTGCTTGGGCGAGACACGCTGGCGGCCCAGGTCGTCGATCAGCAGCACGCCGCCGTTCGCCTTCACCTGGAGCGGCGCCGCATAGGTGCGGCTGCCGTCCTCCCAGGTCGGGTCGAACATCTCCAGCTGGAACTCGCCGCCGACCTGTACGAGGGGCCGCGCCACACGGCGCCACCGCCGGTCGACCGGCTGCCGCGCCTCGAGGTGGTGGATCGAGCCGTCGAACACGGTCATGACCTCACCGCCGCCGATGTCGAGGGCGACCGGGATGACGATGGGGCCGCCGAGCAGCGCCGGGATGCGCCGCGCCAGGGTGGTCTTGCCGTTGCCTGGTGCTCCATAGATGAAGATCGACGAGCGTGAGTTGACCGCGGCCCGCACCGCCTCCGTCACCCCTGGCGCGAGCTCGATCCCGGCCAGCGCGAGGTTGACCTTCACCAGGTCGAGCGTCCCCGGTTTGGCGGCCTCGGCCAGCACCGCCCTGTACTCCTGCATCGAAACCGGCGCCGGCCCGGCGTACCGGGTGCTCGCGTCGGCGATCTGGTCGCTGCGGGCGCGGCCCTGCCGGGTCAGCGAGTACGCCATGCGCTCGGGTAGGGGCCGCCCGAGCCACGGACCCTGCTCGGCGGCGAGTCCAAGCGCATCCAGGAAGTTGACGCCGGTCAGCGACTTGAGGATCGGCTCCACGGCGCCAAAAGGCAGGGCAAGCTGCTCCGCCACCTCGAAACCCGTGATCCGCGTCGTCGCGGCGGCGAGCCTGAGGATCATCCCTTCGATCAGGGTCCGGTTGATCACGGGCGGAGGAGGAGGCTCTATCTCGTGGCTGGCGGTCGGGACCGCCGACGGAAGCGGTTGCGGCTCGTCTACGTGCTCGAGGATCGCGGTGAACAGCTTCTTGCCAAACCGGGCCCGGTCGGCGTGGTCGGGCGGCTCGCCCTCGCGCCGGCGGCTGATCCAGTCGGGGACCTCCTTGAACACGACGGTGTTGCCGATCAGCAGTTGAACCGTGTCGGGTTCGTCGGTGGCAACTCGGACCGCGATCCGGATCAGGTAGCCCTGGCTCTTCAACGCCGCCCAGCTGCGCTCCCAGGCCACCTCGCTGCGGCCGGACCAGGTCTGCCTGACCGTGCGGTCGCGCGCGAGGGTGATGTCCTTGCGGTTCTGGTAGCGACGGCGAACGAGCTCGGTGACGTCCTTGTCGATGTCCTCCGCCACGAGGGCGGCGAGGGGCAGCGCGCGGTCGTCGACAGCGGGGCGATTCTTGATCTCGAAGATCGTGTTCGCAGTGGGTGCCAGCGCGCGGATGACGCTGGCATGGCGCGGGCAGAACGGGGCGCGCTCGATGAACTGGATGTGGCGCCGGCACCACCAGCTCTGGCATTCGCGCCCGGTCAGGTCCTTGTAGGCGCACGCCCAACCGCGGCGCTCCTGGCAGTCGCTGTACGTGCACACCCCGGCGGGCTTGTGCCCGTCGGTGCGCGGAGGAAGCGCCCGGGGCTGCTCCACCTCGTCCTCGACGGCCATCTCGTTCGAGATCGCCTCCACGGGGGGCTGCGCCACGCCGGGCTTGGGCATGTAGTGGAACGCGCCCGAGAACTCCTCGCAGGTCTGGAAGCGCTGGCTGCGGTCTTTGGCCGTCGCTTTCCAGATGATCTCCATGATCGGTGAGGGGATGGCGGTCGATGCGCGGGGGCGGTCGAACACCTGCGAGTGCAGGACGGTCGGAAGAGCGCCGGTGAATGGGGGCTCTCCGTGCAGCAGCTCGTACAGGATCATCCCGAGCGAGTAGATGTCGGCGGTCGCGTCGACGGGCTCACCCTTCACCTGCTCGGGCGCCATGTAGGCGGGCGTGCCGACCATGCTGCCGGTCGCCGTGAGCCGGTGCTTGTCGTCGATCAGCTTCGATATGCCGAAGTCAAGGATCTTGGTCTTTCCGCGGTTCGAGATGAGGATGTTGTCCGGCTTGAGGTCGCGGTGCACGATCTGGAAGTCGTGAGCCACGCCGACCGCCGAGAGGAGCTGCTGGATGAGGTCGATGGAGACATCGACGCTGAACCGTCCGTACTCATCGAGCCAGGACCGCATGGAACGCCCTTCGACCCACTCCATGACGATGAACAGGACCGGCCCGTCCTCGTCGAAGTCGTACACGCGCACGATGCCGGGGTGGTTGAGGCCGGCCACGGTCGCCGCCTCGCGGTGAAACCGCTGCCGGAAGCTCGTGTCGCTCGAGTACTGCTCCGCCAGCACCTTGATCGCTACGGGGATCTCGAGCCGGGGATGGGTCGAGCGATACACCACGCCCATCGCGCCTCGGCCGAGCTCGGCTTCGATCGGATAGCGCCCTAACTGTGTCGTGCTCACCTTTTGGTCCGTGGGCTAGTCAGTATGCCGCACGGTGCGGGCCCGGACCCGCCGCTAACTGGCAAGCGGCCGCCCCCACCCGGCCGGGCTCGGAGGCCGAGCGGGGCCTGACCTCCCCACCATTGGGAAGGCGACTAGGTGAATACCGTCAAGGGCAGGTAGAAGGAGACCCCGAAGTTCGGCTGGTCGACGATCTGGCTGATCCGAAGGTCGCCGGCCAGGCTGCACAGGATGTAGGCGTCTTCCCGGCTCAGCCCGTGGTCGGCGCTCAGCCAGGCGATCGTGTCCCTGACGGCGTTCCGCGCGTTCTCCATGAGGTCCGGTCCCAGTGCGCAGACCGCGTGGTAGCCCCCCGCGTCGCTGCGCGGCTGCAAAGGCGCCGCCGGGGTGACGAAGTGGTAGCTCCAGGGTCGCAAGGCCCCACCCTTGACGACGTTGAACCGGAGCGAGAACGTCATCGGGCATTCGATTCCCGTAACGCACACTTCGCCGTCTCCCTGCGCCGCGTGGCAGTCACCGGCGGAGAACATCGCGCCCGGCACGTACACCGGTAAATAGAGCTTGGTGCCTGCCGTGAGGTGGCGGGTGTCGATGTTGCCGGCGCCCTTGGTCGGGGGTAGGACGTCTTGCGGTCCCGGTTCGTCGGTGGCGACACCCATGGTTCCGCAGAACGGCACGATCGGGATGTGGATGTCGTGCCGCAGCTCGGCGGACGTTCGGTCGCCCAGCTCGAAGTAGCGCACGTAAGGGTCAGGGAAATCCGAGGCCAAAAGGCCCAGGCCGGGCAGCAGCGCAGCCCAGCCCCAGGCGCCGGGCTTGAGCTCGAGAATCTCCACCTCGAGCGCGTCGCCGGGCTCGGCGCCACGGACGAAGACCGGGCCGCCCAGCGGATACAGGCGGTTGAAGTCGAGGGCCGCGAGCTTGGAGACCGGGTCGCCGTTGTGGAGCTGGCCCGCGGTGACCTCCTCCGCTTCGATGTGGACGATGTCGCCGGGCTCGATCTCGACCGCCGGCTTGAGCGAGTTGTCCCACTTGAAATGGTGGGTGTCCCGAGCGATCATGTGCTGGCGCACGCCTGCCTTCGCCATCACTGCCTCGCCGCCGGGGCGGCCTTTTCCTCGATCGGGACGGCGCTGGCCCTCAGCACCTTCTTGTCGAACTTGCCCACCGAGGTCTTGGGCACCTCGTCGATGAACCTGACCTCGTCGGGCAACCACCATTTCGCAACCTTGTCTTTCAAGAAGTCGAGCACCTCCTCCTGCGTGACGTTGCCTTTGAACTCCGGTTTGGGCACCGCGTAGGCGACCGGCCGCTCGTCCCACTTGGGATGCGGGACCCCGATCACCGCCGCTTCCATGATCTTGGGGTGGGCCATGATCGCGTTCTCGAGCTCCACCGACGAGATCCATTCGCCCCCGGACTTGATCACGTCCTTGGTGCGGTCGACGATCTGGATGTAGCCCTCGGGCGTGATCCTGGCCACATCGCCGGTGCGGAACCACTCGTCTTCGGTCAGCTTGCCCGGGTCGTAGCCGTTGTGATAACCGCGGGCGATCCACGGGCCGCGGACCTGGATCTCGCCGAACGCCACGCCGTCCCACGGGAGCTCCTGGCCGGTGGCGGGGTCAGAGATTCGGATCTCAACCCCCGGCGCGATGACTCCCTGGCTCAGGCGCCGGTCGAGCTCGTCCTCGGGCTTCGTCCCCGAGCGAGGTCGAGCCACGCTTCCGAGCGGCGAGGTCTCGGTCATCCCCCAGGCATGGAGCATGCGAAGCCCCAACGCGTCCATCGACTCCATCAGCGCGCGCGGGATCGCTGAGCCGCCGCAGACCACGGTGTGGACCTTGGGCAGCCGCTTGCCGGATTCCTTGAGGTAGGCGGCCGTGTTGATCCAGATGGTCGGGACGCCGGCAAGGATGGTCGCGTCCTCCTGCTCTGCGAGCTCGACGATGGCCTTCGCGTCGCCCATGAACCGGTCCGGGAAGAGGACCTTCGACCCAACCATGCCACACGCGTAGGGAAGGCCCCAGCTGTTGGCGTGGAACATCGGGACGATCGGCAGGACGACGTCCCGTTCGGTGACCGCGAGGCTCTCGGACTGCAGGACCCCCATCGTGTGAAGGTATTGGGATCGGTGCGAGTACACCACGCCCTTCGGATTGCCGGTCGTTCCGGACGTGTAGCACATGGCTGCGGCCATCCTCTCCGAGAGCTTGGGCCACGGGTAGCTGCTGCTCTCGGCCGCCAGCAGCGATTCGTAATCGAGCATCTCGCCGACCCCCTCAACCGCGTGCGAGGCGGCCGGCGTGTCCGTCACCAGGACCATCCGCTCGATGGTCGGGATCTTGCCGACCAGGGGCTTGAGGAGAGAAACCAGGGCCTGATCGACAAATAAAACCTTGTCTGCCGCGTCATTGATGATGAATTCGAGGTGCTGAGGGAACAGGCGGAGGTTAAGCGTATGGAGCACGGCGCCCATGCAGGGCACGGCGTAGTAGAGCTCGAGGTGCCGGGAATTGTTGAAGGCCAGCGTGGCGACCCGGTCTCCGGGCTTGACCCCGAGGCGCTTGAGGGCTCCGGCGAGCCGATTGATGCGGGAGACCATCTCGCCGTTTGTGATGCGATGAAGCCCATCGTCCCGCTTGGTCACGACCTCTTTCCTGTGGTGCAGTCGCTCCAGCCTCCACAGCACGTGCTGAAGACTGAGCTCGTAGTCCTGCATCAAGCCTTCCACGGCCTTAACCTCCAGCTCTCGTTCGTAAAAAGGGGGGATCTAAAAGGTCGATGGTAAGCCCGCCGAGCGTAGCATGCACACCCATGGTTTCTCGGGGTCGAGCCGACCTCCACATGCACACGACGGTCAGCGACGGCTGGCCAACTCCCATCGAGCTCGTCGACCACGCTCGGCTCGGGGGTCTCGACGTAATCGCCGTCACTGACCACGATTCGATCGAGGGAGCGTTGCGGGCTGCCGAGCACGCTTCTAAGCGTTCGAGGCTTCACGTCATCGTCGGCGAGGAGGTCTCCAGCCGCGACGGGCACATCGTCGGGCTCTTCCTCGAGCGCCAGGTCCGGCCCGGGATGTCGGCCGCGGCGACAGTGCACGCAATTCATGACCAGGGAGGGCTCGCCGTCGCCGCTCACCCCTTCTGGCGCACGCAGCGGGGGGCCAAGACCAGCCCTGTGCACGGCGTCGGCTGGCTCGCCGCCGAGCTTGACTTCGACGCGGTCGAGGTCGAGAACGGGACACCCGGTTTCTATGTCTTCAACCAGTTCGCCCACCGGCTGCAGATTGGCGCCGGCTCTTCAGAGGTCGGAGGCTCGGACGCCCACATCCTCGACGCGGTCGGCCGCGCCTTCACCGAGTTTCCGGGCAAGACTCCGGAAGCGTTGCGCAAGGCCATCGCCGACGGCACGACCGTCGCACGGCGGAGCCGCTATCGCGCGGTGGGCCTGGTCCGCTACGCGGCCTGGGGTTTGAACCACCAGCGCTACGCCGTCGGCTGACACGGCGCGGGCGAGGACACATGTCCTCGTCTGCGGAAGCCCCTCCTGCACGCCGCGCCGCTTGCCAGTCATCAGGAAGGGAACGCATGGGGGGCCGGCCGGGGTGAAGCCGGCCTGAGTGCGACGTCGGCTCAAAATGAGAGTGCGCCCGCTTAGCTCAGTGGACCAGAGCATCTGTCTTCGGAACAGAGGGTCGGGGGTTCGAATCCCTCAGCGGGCACCACTCCAGGCGATCTTCGCCGCTTAAAGCATCCCCTCGAGCAGGTGATCGAGCTTTTCGGCCTGACCATGGATGTCAGCGGCGAGCACGTGCACGTTTTCGTCGTATGCGTGGTCGGCTTCTTTCACCTGGTCACTCAGACTCTGGATCCCGACCAACGCCGTCTTGAACTCGCGGTTCAGCGTGGTGCGCGCGGTCTCGATGTCGGTCAGCATCTCGAGGAATTCCTTGCGCTCCAGGATCATGTTCACAGTCAGCAGGATTGCGAGCGTGGCGGTCATCGACGACATGAACAGGTCGATGTCGTGTCCGGAGAGGGACGCGTAAACATCGCCCGCCGATGCCAGGAGCAGCGTCATCCACGGGAGGGCCAGTTGGGACCGCCGGCAGAGAGCGTTCGCCTTCGCGGTGGCGGTGGTCGCGCTCGCTTCCGTGGTCTGACCTCGATTCTCGTGGCCGGCCCCCACGCGCCGGCGCCCAGCTGTCAGGGGTCTCAGCGGTCGCATTCATGGCGGCGGGCTCGACCGCCCGGTAAAATCAACCGGCTCAGCTGGGCGGCTGGCGGAACTGGTAGACGCGCACGTTTGAGGGGCGTGTGGGGTAACCCATCCGGGTTCGAGTCCCGGGTCGCCCACACCAATTCGGTTTCCTTGACATAACGCGAACCGGGCGTGTATGTTAGCAACGGTTGCCAACCATGAGTAGAACAGCGGTCAGTCGCAGTTTCTCCCTTCGGCCCGACGAAGCTCCGCGCTTTGATCATTTGGTCGAGCGCCTTGCCAACGGCAGCCCGACCGAGTTCATCCGCCAGGCGATGGATCGGATGGAAGCCCTCGAGAACTGGCGCCTGTTCGAGAGCCTGAGGGAGATCGGTGTGCGACGGGCTCGGGAGGCAGGGCTCACCACGGCGAGACAGCGTCGGGAGGCCGTCCGCAGCGTCCTGAATCAGACTCCACTGAAGCACCGCTGACGTTGGCCGGCATCAGCCGGGTCCCCGTTGTCATCGACATCAACGTTCTGGTTGATGCCGTGGTCGCAGAGCCGGATCCATCTCGCTGGGAATCGCCACCTCCGATTCGCGGCGAAGCCTCGGCGATGACCGTCGCGATCCTCAACGAGGGACTCGAGTTCGAGATGTGGTTCAGCGGGCACTTGATTGACGGAACCTTGCGAGTGCTGAGCGCGGCCTTCTCCTGGACCGAAGGCGAAGCCGAGCAGTACCGATCTTTCCTGGAGTCGGTAGTCAGCCGAGCCGGCGGCCGGGTCGAGCCGACCGTCCACGTGACTGACTGCACGGACTGGGAAGACAATCGGGTACTTGAACTCGCCGTGACGGTTGGGGCATTCTTGATCATCAGGTCCGACGATCACCTCCTGCGCATGTCCCCATGGCGTGGGATCCCGATCCAGACGCCCGAGGCGTTCGTCTCCCGCGTCGACGCGATGCGCCGCCAAGCGCGACGACTCCGGCGGTGATCAGGTCAGACTGATCCGACGACCAACAAGGATCAGGTGGTTCGCGTTACGGAACCCCCGGTCCACCAAAGATCCGGGGGCGCACTTTCGACGCAAGCTTTGTCGGCGGGTCGCGCCCTTACGGCACTCGTTGGTGAAACGTCGCGACGATACTTTCGATCTGCTTGACGTGCGACCGTTCATGGCCGGCCAGCCATCGCCCGTAGAACAGCACGTTCCGCTCCAGTACCTTCCCAGCGCCTGTAACCGTCGCCGTGCGTGCCCAGCCATCCGCCGGCAGCGGCCTGAGGACATCAAGCAGAGCGTCGCGCTGGGTGGCGAAAGACCGCAAAGAAGGCTTGAAGTCCAGCGCCGGATAATCGGTCTTCTCGAGCCACGTGAGGGGATTCACAGCCCTGAGCGTCGGCGCATCCTCGGCGATGATCGCCACCATGCAGCCACCCCAAACGTCGGCGCATGCGCGGAGATGGGCAAGCACGTGGTGGGCCGACCACTTATCGCGGTGAGGGATGGCGCGCAGCTGCGCCGGCTCTAGATCAGCGGTCAGCGCCAAGAGACGACGCGGTGTTTCCCCGAGCAGGGTGAGAACCTGCTCGATGGTCAACGTCTTGTTGGGCACCCCGCCATCTTGGCTGAGAGCCCGAATCCGCTGGGTGAGGAGATTCCGGCAGGTCAACGAGACCAACGGGACCGGGATCATCTCCCCGGCGTGTGGAGGCAAGGGCTGAGCACGAAAGCTGAGAGGTCGGCGCGGATCACCGCGCCCCGCTCGAGTACCCGATGAGTAAGAGCTGGACTGCTCTCCAGGTCACTCTTGCCATCACACTTAGCGCGTGACCGAGGGCAGAGAGCTCGATCCGGCGACGGAGTTCAAGGAGCTCTATGACAGGGAATTTCGCTCTGTCTACAGGGCCATCCGGGCGGTGGTGCTCGACGCTGCGGCGGCCGAGGACCTGACCCAGGAGACCTTCGTCCGTGCCTACCGCGCCCGCGACCGATACACGCCGACGGCGCCCCCCGGCGCGTGGCTGCGCCGCATCGGCGTCAACCTGGCGATCTCGTACCTCCGTCGCCAGAAGCTCGCCCGGTTTCTGCCCGCACGCCTCTACACCGCGCCCGACCGCCGCGATTACGACCGGGCCGAAGCCCGCGACGTGGTGGGCAAGGCGATGGAGGCCCTTAGCCCGAAGCTCCGCGCCGCGGTCGTCCTTCATTACTACGAGGGTTTGACACGGGAGGAGATCGCTGTGGTGCTGGGTGTGCCGGCAGGTACAGTCGCCTCCAGGATCGCCAAAGCCGTCGCGATCATGCGAAAAACAATGGGGAGCGACCAGGAATCGGACACCACGCGTTCGAGTAGTGAAGGTGCCCTACGTGGAAGATAACGCCACACGGGGAGGGTCGAACACACCCTCCGAAGCAGACCTCAGCCGGATGATCCG
>DATLUC010000147.1:0-3621 GCA_035533335.1 Candidatus Baltobacterales bacterium | reverse complement strand
TTTTTCTAGAGAGCAGACAAGAAACCAGCTGGAGCTCGCCATAGCAAAAGCACATCCCGAACAGGAGGTCGTCATGAAGGAAAGCGAGTTGCACGAAGGGCGAGCGCGAATCAAGGTCGTCGGCTGTGGTGGCGGTGGCGGCAACGCCGTCAACCGCATGATCTCGAAAGCGCTCAAGGTCCAGTTCATCGCCGTCAATACCGACAAGCAGGCGCTCGAACGTTGCCAGGCGGACATCAAGGTCCAGATCGGCAACAAGATCACGCGTGGTTTGGGCGCGGGCGGCGACTGGACCCGCGGTCGTGACGCGGCCGACGAGAGCCGCACCGAGCTCTCCGCCGTGGTCCAGGAGTCGGACATGGTGTTCATCACCGCCGGCATGGGCGGCGGCACCGGCACCGGGTCGGCGGCCACCGTGGCCGAGCTCGCCAAGGAGGCCGGAGCCCTCACCATCGGCGTGGTGACGCGGCCGTTCGCGTTCGAAGGACGCATCCGCAACGAGACCGCCGAAGAGGGGATCAAAGCGCTGCGCAGCCAGGTGGACGCTCTGATCGTCATCCCCAACGACCGGCTGGCACAGGTCGCGAGCTCCAAGACCACTCTCGAAGAGGCGTTCCGAATGGCGGACGACGTCCTGCGCCAGGGCGTGCAGGGGATCTCCGACCTGGTCACCCAGCCGGGCGTCATCAACCTCGACTTCGCGGACGTGAAAGCGATCATGGAGAACGCCGGTGAGGCGCTGATGGGCATCGGCCACGGCGCGGGAGACACGCGCGCCGAAGATGCCGCCAAGCAGGCGGTGTCGAGCCCGCTGCTCGAGACGTCGATCGACGGCGCCAAGGGCATCCTCTTCAACATCACCGCAGGCAAGGACATCACGCTGCAGGAGGTCCAGAAGGCGGCCGAGATAGTGCGCTCGGCGGCGGACCCGGGTGCCAATATCATCTTCGGCGTCGTGCGCGACGAGACGATGCAGGGCGAGATCAAGATCACCGTCATCGCGACCGGTTTCGGAGGCAAGACCCAGCAGGAAGCCAAGCAGGAGACGATGCGTCGTACGATCGAGCGCCCGGAGTTCGGCGCAGAAGAGCTCGGCGACATCAACATCCCGGCCTTCCTGCGCAACCGGATGTAATCCGAAGGACCATTCATGCGCTGCCCGTACTGCGGTCACAACGACCTGAAGGTGGTCGACTCTCGCGACTCGGAGGTCGGCGAGGCGATCCGCCGGAGGCGTGAATGCCTGCAGTGTGGGCAGCGCTTCACCACCTATGAGCGGATCGAAGCCGTTCCTTTCTATGTCACCAAGAAGGACGGGCGCCGCGAGGACTTCGACCCGCAGAAGCTGTTCACCGGCCTCAAGAAGGCGACCGAGAAGCGCGACATCTCGCCCGAGCGGCTGCGCGCCATCGTCGAAGACATCGAGGCGGAGCTGCGGCGATCGGGCCGCGTCGAGATCCCGAGCGGGGAGATTGGCGAGATGGTCATGGACCGCCTGCGCGACCTGGACGAGGTCGCGTACATCCGGTTCGCCTCCGTCTATCGCGAGTTCATGGACCTCCAGCAGGTCAAAAAAGAGATAGAGCAGGTCCTCAGCTCCCGCCGCTCCTGACTCCGTCCTAATCTTCGAAGCGTGAGCGCCACGCCCGATGTGTTGAAGATCTCCGCCCTGAAGTCCGAGACGGGGGTTCTGCATGGCTTCTCGACCAGCGCGCTTGGCTCGGTTGGCCTGACCCACGCGCCAGACCCCATACCGGTGCTCGCATCTCGTCGTGGGTTCGCCCGCGCGCTTGGCCTGGACTCAGACCACATGACCACGATCGGCGCCGTGCATGGGAACCAGATCGCCCGCGTCGACGCGCCACAGGATGTCGTGCAGGGGGTCGACGGCCTCATCACCGACAGGCAGGGGGTCTTGCTGTTTGCGACCTACGCCGACTGCTATCCCATCGTGCTGTGGGACCCCGGGAAGAAGGTCGTGGCGCTCCTGCATGCGGGATGGCGTGGCACGCACGCGCGCATCGCCGAGGCGGCGGTCCGGGTGATGACGGACGAGTACGGATCTGAACCGGCGACGATCGTGGCCGGGATCGGCCCCGGGATCTGCGGGCGCTGCTACGAGGTGGGCGGCGATGTGGCGTCGCAGTTCGACGAACGGTTTCTCGCGCCGGGCCGGGACGATCGCTCCCTGCTCGATTTGGCAGCCGCCAATCAGGCACAGCTCGAGTCGGCGGGCGTGGGATCCGTGCACGTCATCGGGGTTTGCACCAAGGAGACGGACTACTTGCCGTCGCACCGGCGCAACCCGGACGGCACCCGCTTCGGCGCGATCGTCGCGCTACGGTGAGCGGAGTCGCGGACCGGCTCGCCTCCATCCACGAGCGGATAGCCCGCGCCGGCCGCGACCCCGACGAGGTCACGATCGTCGCCGTGACCAAGGGATTCGGTGTCGAGGCGTGTCGCGAGGCGATGGAGGCCGGGCTGCGCATCCTGGGGGAGAACCGCGTGCAGGAAGCGCTCGGCAAGATGGAGCTCGTTGCGGCCGGGCGCGCGCAGGGCGCTCCTCCAGCAGCCGAGTGGCACCTCATCGGCCACCTGCAGACCAACAAGGTGAAGCAGGCGGCCGGGCGGTTCGCACTGATCCAGACCGTCGACAGCCTGCACCTCGCCCAGGCGATCGCGATACGAGAGCCCAGGCAGGCGGTGCTGGTGGAGGTCAACGTCTCGCGCGAGCCTCAGAAGTCGGGCGCAGCCCCCGACGAAGCGGTCGAGCTGGTCGCCGCGGTGAGCGCGCTGCTGGAGGTCCGCGGGCTGATGGCGATAGGTCCAGAGCACGGAGATCCCGCGCCCGCCTTCGCGGAGCTACGCCGGCTCAGGGACGAGGCCCGGGAACGGACCGGGAGGCCTTTGCCGGTCCTCTCCATGGGGATGAGCGGCGACTTCGAGGCGGCGCTGGCCGCCGGAAGCACGATGCTACGATTGGGTCAGGCGCTCTTCGGCCCGCGCCCGACGTGACGACATGCTTCTGATTGCAACGCTGCTCATCTACGTGCTCTACGCCTTCATCATCGTCATGCTGGTGCGGGTCGCCTTCTCGTGGGTCAGCCCCTATCCCACCAACTCGG
This sequence comes from Candidatus Baltobacterales bacterium, assembly GCA_035533335.1. GTDB lineage: Bacteria > Chloroflexota > Dormibacteria > Dormibacterales > Dormibacteraceae > DATKSS01. The sequence goes on along the minus strand of DATLUC010000147.1, from coordinate 496 downwards.
TGTCGCGCTTCACCTTCCAGCTCACCGAACCCGTCCTCGCGCCGGTGCGCCGCTGGCTGCCGCCGATGTCCGGGATCGACCTGTCCCCCCTGGTGGTGACCCTGGTCGCCTACTTCCTGATCGCCGCGCTCCGTAACATCGGCTGACCGTGTTCAACAAGGTCGATCAGAAGGTCAGCTTTCCCGAGCTGGAGACCCAGCTCATGGAGCGGTGGAAGAGCGAGCGGACCTTCCAGGAATCGCTCAAGCTTCGCGAGGGCAAGCCGCGCTTTGTCTTCTACGAGGGCCCGCCGACCGCCAACGGCAAGCCCGCGACGCACCACATCCTGGCCCGCGCCTTCAAGGACCTGTTCGGCCGCTACAAGACGATGAAAGGCTTCTACGTCGAGCGCAAGGCCGGCTGGGACACGCACGGCCTGCCCGTGGAGATAGAGGTCGAGAAGAAGCTCAAGATCTCGGGCAAGTTCGAGATCGAGAACGAGGTCGGCGTCGAGAAG
>DATLUC010000146.1:0-3114 GCA_035533335.1 Candidatus Baltobacterales bacterium | reverse complement strand
GGAAGCGCTACATCGACTGGGACCTGCGCGACCCCAAGGGCCTATCGCTCGACGAAGTGCGCGCGATCCGCGACGACATCGAGCTGCGGGTGAGCGGGCTCATCGAGTCGCTCGACGGAAATCGATTTGCAAATGGGCTATCCGCGAAGCAGGGCGACAGGTAAACTCGCAGCAGTTAGGTCGCAAAGCAAACGTCGGGGTTCCCCGCCGCCCAAACGTTTCAGCTTACGAAGGAGCAACGTTGGCAACAAAGATCCTGGAAGTGACGGATGTGAGCGTGATCAGGGCAGCGGGCGGAGCGGTCTGCCGGAAGTCCCGGTCCGGCGACACCGAGATCGCAGTCATCCACCGCCCCGCCTACGACGACTGGACTCTGCCCAAGGGCAAGGTCGAACCTCAAGAGACGCCCGAGGACTGCGCGATCCGCGAGGTCCGCGAAGAGACAGGGCTGCGTTGCGAGCTGGTCCGGCCTCTCGGCTGCACCGCCTACGTCGACCGCCGCGGGCGCGACAAGGTGGCGTGCTACTGGGTGATGCAGATCCTGGGCGGACGGTTCAAGCCAGGCATCGAGGTCGACAAGCTCCTGTGGCTTTCGATCGGCGACGCCGTCAAGCGGCTCACCTACGGACGCGACAAGACCCTGCTGCTGCAGCAGGACCTGCCGTAGCACGATAGGTCCGGCAGCCAGCCGGTAAGCTGGGAGCGTGCAGACCCTGACGCACGCCGGTCCGCTGGTGGTCGCCGGCGTCGAGTTGCGCTCGCGACTCTTCCTCGGCACCGGCAAATACCCGAACGACGAGTCGATGCTGGCGGCTCTCGAGGCCTCCGGCTGCGAGCTGGTCACGGTGGCGCTCCGCCGCCTCGACCTCGACGACCCAAAGAAGAAGACCATCCTCGACGTCATCGACTGGAAGCGATACCGCATCCTGCCCAACACCGCGGGCTGCCGCACCGCCGACGAGGCGGTGCGCATCGCACGGCTCGCACGCTCGATGGGGCTGTCGGACTGGGTCAAGCTGGAGGTCATCCCCGACCCGCGCTACCTCTTCCCGGACCCCGAGGAGACCCTGAAGGCCGCGCGCATCCTGGTCGACGAAGGATTCAAGGTGCTGCCCTATATCAACGCCGACCCGGTCCTGGCCAAAAAGCTGGAAGAGGTCGGAACGGTCACGGTGATGCCGCTCGGCTCACCGATCGGGTCGGGGCAGGGCCTGCAGACGCTGGCGCAGGTGCGGATCATCATCGAAGAGGCACGAGTCCCCGTCGTGGTCGACGCGGGCATCGGCGTGCCTTCCGACGCGGCGCTGGCGATGGAGCTCGGCGCCGACGCAGTGCTCGTCAACTCCGCGATCGCGCTGGCCAAAGACCCCCCGTTGATGGCGGAGGCGATCAGGGGCGGGGTCGAGGCAGGCCGCAAGGCATGGCAGGCGGGGCGCATCCCAAGGCGGGTGGATGCCAGCCCCAGCTCTCCGGTCGAGGGCATCTCGCGGCCGGCTTAGCGCTGCCGGTGGCCATGGCGGTGGTCGACAGCGCGGATGCAGGCCTGCGCGCCGCATCTCGCGCAGGGGTAATTCAGCTGCGCGCTCCAGCGCTCAGCGGACGCGAGCTCGAGCGGGAGGCGATGGGGCTCATCGCGTCCTCTCCGGTGCCGGTCATCTTGAGCTCGCGCTGCGACGTCGCACTCGCCGTCGGCGCGGCCGGGGTGAACCTCCCGGAGCGGGACATTCCCGTCGCCGCCGCGCGAGCGTTGCTCGGCGACCGCCTGGTCGGCCGGTCCGTGCACTCCCTGGACGGCGCGCTGGAGGCCGAGAGCCAGGGCGCCGATTTCGTGATCTTCGGGCCGGTCTGGCCCACGGCCAGCCATTCGGGATCGACGCCGGCCGGCCTGGAAGCCCTCGCCACGGTGGCGCGCGCCATGCGGATCCCGGTGATCGCCATCGGAGGCGTGACCGAAGCGCGCATCGCCGACTGCCGGGCTGCGGGCGCCGCCGGCTACGCCGCGATATCGCTGTTCAGGTGATCGCCTTGCAGGTCAACGGCAAGCTGGTGGAGCTCGACCGGCCGACCGTGCTTACCGAGTACCTCGAGAGGCTCGGCGCCGACCCGCGCACGATCGCCGTGGAGCACAACGGCGAGATCGTCGAACGCGCGGCTTACGCCAACGTCGTGCTGCAAGACGGCGACCGTGTCGAGATCGTGCGCATGGTCGGCGGCGGCTAATGCACCGTCAGGCGGTCCCGGATCGCCGCCTCGGCCTCGCCTCTTTCGTCCCAGGGTTCTGACCCGCCCGCCATCCTCATGGAGCGTTCGTGCCCTTTCCCCGCCAGCAGCACGCAGTCGCCCGGCCTCGCGATGTCGATGGCGCGGCGGATCGCGGCACGGCGGTCGATGACGATCTCGTAGTCGCGCCCGGGCGCCTTGCCCACGGCGCCGGACTGCACGTCGCGAGCGATCTCGACAGGGTCCTCGGCCAGCGGGTCGTCGGTGGTGATGATGAAGAAATCGGAGAACTCCGCCGCCGACCGGCCCATGCCAGGGCGGTCGTGGTCGGAGCGGGCCGTGGACCCGAACACAAGGATGAGGCGGCCCCTGGTGAAAGGACGTAGCTCGGCCAGGGCGCTGGCCAGCGCGCCGGCGGAGTGGGCGAAGTCGATGAAGACGCGAAAATCCTGGCCGAGGTCGACCGGCTCGAGCCGCCCTCGCACACCTTCGAACCCGGCCAGGCCCTGCCCGACGGCCTCGATCGGCACGCCCAGGGCAAGGCACACGCCGGCCGCGCACAGGGCGTTGTAGATGTTGAAGCGCGCCGGAACGTGCAGCGAGACCTCGGCGTCGCCCAGGGGTGTCCGCATGCGAAACCGGGAGCCTGACCCGGTGACGTTGAGCTCGACGGGGTGGAGGTCCGCGGCGGTCGTCAGACCGTACGTCCACCTGCGCGCGATGGGCCTCCCGGCAAGTCGGTCGTAACTGGCGTCGTCCCGGTTGAGGACCGCCGTCTTCTCGACGCCCTTGTTCATGGAGCCGGCGGCCAGGTCGATCAGGCGAGCCTTCGCCTCGAGATATTCCTCCCACGTGGCGTGGTAGTCGAGATGGTCGTGTCCCACGTTGGTGAAA
>DATLUC010000145.1:0-6694 GCA_035533335.1 Candidatus Baltobacterales bacterium | reverse complement strand
GAGGATGTAGGGCACGGACGGCGTGAGGTCGATGAAGTGCTTGGCGTGCGCTTCGGCAAAGGTCTCCTTGAGGAGATAGAACTCGAGCTCGGTGCCGAACATGGGCTCGAAGCCGAGCTTTCGCGCCCGCTCGATCTGGGCGCGAAGCACCTGCCGGGGCGAGGGACGCACCGGCTTCCCGTCACCCCAGGCCACATCGCACAGGACCAGGACGGTCGACTCGAGCCAGGGGAGCAGGCGAAGGGTCGAGAAGTCCGGCACCAGGTCGAAGTCGCCGTAGCCGGTCTCCCAGCTCGCCATCTGGTAGCCGGCGACCGGGTCCATCTCCATGTCGACCGTCAGGAGGTAGTTGCAGCCCTCGGTCGACTCGCCGTCGAAGGAGGTCTCGACGAAATATTCGGCGTCGACGCGTTTGCCCATGAGGCGGCCCTGCATGTCGGTGAAGGCCACCACGACGGTGTCGATCTCACCGGCCGCGACGGAATGCGCCAGGTGCTCTTTGGTCAGCAATCCTTCTACCCCGCGCCTATTTCTCCTGGCGGCGGGCGTCGCGGGCGCGCGCGACAAACCGCTCGAAGAGTCTGCGCGCCCAGGGCAGGTCCGTGGTGAGCTCCTCCGGGTGGCACTGGACGGCCACGATCAGGCCGTCGTCCGATTCGACGCCCTCGACGATCCCATCCTCACCCTTGGCCGTCTGCTGGAGGCCCGGCGCAAGCTCGCGGATCGCCTGGTGGTGGAAACTGTTGACGGGGATCCTGTGCTCGCCGGCGGCGCGCCCAAGCTCGGACGACGGGTCGACCTCGATGGAGTGCGCGAGGTGCCTGCGGCCATGGGCGCGCACATCGTGGTCGTCCAGGTGCTGGACCAGCGACCCGCCCATCGCGACGTTGATGACCTGCTGGCCCCGGCAGATGCCCAGGATCGGCAGCTCCTTGGCCCGGGCCTCGCGGAAGAGCCGCAGCTCGGTCTCGTCGAGCTCGCGGTCGATCGGACCGACCTTCTCGTCGGCCTTCTCGCCGTAGAACGAAGGATCGACGTCCCAGCCGCCCGGGAGCAAGAGGCCGTCCAGCTCCGGCAACGCGCTGGTCCCGGGCGGCAGCTCGACGGCCTCCCCACCGGCGGCTTCGACCGCGTGCCGGTACGGCACGTAGTACGGCTCGCCCCGGCGGGGGCTCACGGTGATCCCGATCCTCGGCTTGTCCGCCACCGGGCCTCCGGTCAGCTGTGGGCTCCTGCCGGCGAGGCATGGCCGACCGACTCGAGGTCTGCCTCGATCGCCGCCAGCTCTTCAGGACTGCCCTGGACCCGCGGCCCCTTGAACCAATTCTTCGCAGACAAGAACCAGTACCCACCCGAGTAGATCAACACGACCGCGACCATCACGATCGCGTAGTTGAAGGTGGTCAAGGTGTTGCCGGGCGCCGCCTGCGGCAGGACGAACAGGATCGCGATGAACACGATCCACGCCACGGCGACGATGCCCACCGGGCGGCTCCACTGGCCGAGATGCCAGGGACCGCGCTGGAACCGATCGCCGGCCATCAGCCGCAACAAGATGGGGATGCCGTACGCGATGTAAAGCCCGATCACCGCGATCGAGGTCACGGCGAAGTACGCGACCGGGCTCCAGAGGTAGGGCAGGCCGAGGATGAACGCGCCGACGGCCGCGAACCAGATCGAGTTGGTCGGAGTGCGCGTGCGCGGGTTGATCCGGTGCCAGAACTGCGAGCCCGGCACCGCGCCGTCGCGCGAGAAGGCGTAGATCATGCGCGAGTTGGCCGTGACCGATGACATTCCGCAGTAGAACTGCGCGCCGACGACGATGAACAGCAGGAACAGGCCGAGGTTGTGTCCGACCGCGTCGATGAAGATCTGCGCGGCAGGGGTGACAGCGGTGGCTTCGCCGGTGTAGTTCTGGATCGCCGAGGTGACGCCGATCAGGAGCACCCACCCGGCGAACAGCGAGACCACGATCGACCACACGATCCCCCTCGGGCCCGCGATCGCGGCGTTGTGCGTCTCCTCGGTCATGTGCGCCGACGCGTCGTAGCCGGTGAACGTGTACTGCGCGAGCAGGAGTCCAATCAGGAAGACGTAGATGGTCGCTCCGCTGAAGCCGAAGCCGGTGTTGTTGACGAATTTCGTGAAGACGAAGCCCACCGACTGGTGGTGCGCCGGCACGAAGAAGAGGACCACGAAGATGATGGCGACACCGATCAGGTGCCACCACACCGAGATGTCGTTCAGCCTCGCGACCAGACCCACGCCGAACGTGTTGAGGAGGCCGTGGAGGAAGAGCGCGACCGCGTAGATCAGCACGATCCAGCCCGGCGTGGTCGGATAGTTGAACAGCGAATTGAAGAGGGCGTCGGCAAACAGGGCAAGTCCGAAGTCGATCCCGGCCGTGACGCCGACCTGGCCCAGGAGGTTGAACCAGCCCGTGAACCAGCTCCAGCCTGCGGAGTTCTTGCCGCCCAGCTTGGCCGCCCAGTAATAAAGACCTCCCGCGGTCGGGTAGCTGGAGCAAACTTCGGCCATCGCGAGACCGACCAGGATGACAAAGATGCCGACCAGCGGCCACCCGATGTTCATGATGATCGGGCCGCCGGTGTTCATGCCGTAGCCGTAGAGGGTCAGACAGCCGGAGAGGATCGAGATGATGGTGAAGGAGACGGCAAAGTTGGAGAACGTGGACATCCTGCGCCGTAGCTCTTGGGCATAGCCCATCCGATGGAGTGTTTCTACGTCCGAATGAGCCTCGACGGCCATGTTGGGCCCCTCCCGTTGTCGTGCCGGCGTCGCGGCGAAGCTAACAGGGCCTTGGTGGGTTGTCAAGGATGATTCTCAGGGCGGTCGATTGAACCCTGATGTAACAAACGTCACGGGACCCCAGCCGAGGGTCGGCGAGCTCGTCCGCCAGCGCCTGGACAGCCTGAGCCCCGCAGAGCGGAAGCTGGCGCGCGTGCTTCTCGCCTCGTATCCGATCGCGGGACTGGAGAGCGTGGCCCGCTTCGCCGAGAGGGCGGGGGTCAGCCCGCCGACGGTCACGCGGTTCATCACCAAGCTGGGCTTCCGGGGCTACCCCGAGTTCCAGGAGGTGCTGCTCCACGAGGTCCAGGCCCGGCTGAGCTCACCGCTCGCGCGGTACCGCGACGAGCCGCAGGAACACGCGGCCGGCTCTTTGCTGGCCGACTCGCTCGAGGTCTCGATGCACAACCTGAAGGCGACGCTGAACGTGCTCTCATCGAGGGACCTGAACGAGGCGATCGAGCTACTGGCGGACGTGCGCCGGAACATTCACGTGCTGGGTGGCAGGGTGAGCGCCCCGCTGGCCCGATACCTTGCCGCTCAGCTCCACCTTCTCCGGCCTGGTGTCGCTCTCGTGGACGCCGAGCGAAGCGCGCCGGCCCAGCAGCTGATCGACCTTCGCAAGACCGACGTGCTCGTGATCTTCGACTACCGGCGCTACCAGCCCGACACGATTGAGTGCGCGCGGGTCGCAGCATCGAAAGGGTGCAGCGTGATCCTGTTCACCGACCCCTGGCTCTCGCCGGCCTCCGCGTTCGCCCGCCAGGTGCTGGTGACCAGCGTCGAGACGGTCGGGCCGTTCGACTCGCTGGTGGGGGCGATGGCGGTGGTGGAGGCGGTCGTGGCCGCCGTCCTCAGGAGACTCGGCCCTCGGGCTGAGGCTCGGATGCAAAACCTGGAGCGTCTACGCGCGGGCGGCGTGCTGGGCGGGAACGGCTCGCAGGGATAGCCGCGCCGGTCGGGCCCGCCCCCGCGGCGGCGCGCAACGCGCGGAGCTGCATCAGCTTGACGGCCCCCACGGTCTTGCCCATCTCGGCGGCCACCTCCCGCAGCGAGCATTCGCGCAGGAAGCGCAGCTCCAGCACCTGGCGGTAGTGGGCAGGCAGGGCCGCGAGCGTCGACTCGAGCCAGGCGGCGGCCGTGGTCGACGGCCCTTACCGGATGTCGCCGACCCGCCTGTTCAAAGGCCTGATGCTCTCCTCCGCCGGCATCACCAGCCGGCTCGACCGCCTCGAGAAGCGCGCCCTGGTTCGGCGGCTGCGCGACCCCAACGACAGACGCGGGGTGATGGTCGAGCTGACCGAGGAAGGCCGCTCGGTCCTGGAGCACGCAGTCCAGGCCAACACGGCCGCAGAGCGTGAGCTGGTGGCCGATCTCGGGCCGGCCGAGCTCGAGACGCTGGCGGTCCTGCTCAAGAAGGTACTCGCCCGGCTTGAGACCCAGGGCGACCGTAACTCATGGTCAACTCGCCACGGGGCCTGTGTTAACGTTGCGCACTACGGCCGTAGTGACTCAGGGGGCGTGCGACGCATGAAGACCGTGCCTGAATCCGCCATCTCGATCGCGGAGCGGCTGACCCAGCTGGGCTTCTCCCAATACGAGGCGCGGACATACGTGGGATTGCTGATGTCCGACGGCGCCACCGGCTATGGAATCGCCAACGACACCGGGGTGCCGCAGCCCAAGGTGTACGAGACGCTGCGCCGCCTGGTCGATCGGGGCGCCGCGGTCCTGACCGCCGAGCACCCCGCCCGGTACGCCGCCGTGCCCCCCTCCGACCTGCTCGCCGCGCTCCAGAAGGAGTTCGGGGCCAGGCTGGAAGCCGCTCGTACAGGCCTCGAGAGCCTCCCCCTGCGAGCAGCGGCGCGGGCAGGGCTTCCTCTGGCCCGGCTGGACACTCTTTCGGCCGCCACGCGGCGCGCGGTAGACGCGATCGCGACGGCGCACACTCGCGTCTACATCAGCGGGCGGGGTGAGGACCTCAAGGGTCTCGCGGAGGCGATCGACGAGGCATCCGGGCGCGGGGTCCAGTTCGTGATCGTCCACTTCGGCAGGCTCCCCTTCGTTGCGCCGCGCGGCAAGGTCATGCGACACGCCAGCACCGAGGGCACCATCTACGCGTCGCGCAAGACGCATCACCTGGCGGTCGTGGTCGACTCGAGGTGGGCGTTGTGGGCGCTGGCGCGCGACGGCCACGATTGGGAGGTCATGCACGGCGAGGTGCCGCTGGTGGCGAGCCTGGTCAAGTCGTACATCCGGCACGACCTGTTCGTGCAGCGCATGTACGCCGACCTCCCCAACGAGCTCGAGGGTCTGTACGGGCCTGGCTTGCTACAGCTCAGCAACCTCTCGGGCGGGGATTGGTCCGGCGAAGGGGCGCCCGAGACCGCCGTCTCGGAGTCCTGACGCAGCTCCGCCGGTTGAGCCCGATGCGCAAGGTCGACCTCCACTGTTATCCCGGGACCCAGCCGTGGATCGATTCTTACGGCCCGTTTGCGAAAGCGCTTGGGGCTTACTGGAAGCACGACTGGGTGGCGAAGTCGGAGGATGAGGTCATCGGCGAGTTCCGCGCGGCCGGTGTGGAAGCGGTGCTCGTGGCGTTCGACATCGAATCGGTGACCGGCGCGCCGCCCTGCAGCAACGATTACGTCGCCGGGATGCGCGACCGGCACGGCGACACGGTGCTGCAGGCCTGGGCGGCGGTCGATCCGCTGAAGATGGACGCCGCGCTGACAGAGGCGCGGCACGCGATCAAGGACCTGGAGATGATCGGGTTCCACTTCCACCCGATCATGGGCCGCTACTCGGTCGACGACCACCGGCTCAGGCCGCTCTTCGAGCTCATCGACTCGCTCAAGGTGCCGGTCATGATCGACGTCGGAACGACCGGGATGGGGGCCGGCCTGCCTGGCGGGCTCGGCTCCAAGCTGCGTCACGCACACCCGCTCGCCATCGACGAGCTCGCCTCCGAGTTCCCCAACCTGACGATCATCGCAGCGCACCCCGGCTGGCCCTGGGTGGAGGAGATGACCGCGGTCGCGCTGCACAAGGGCAACGTGTTCTGGGAGCTCTCCGGCTGGGCGCCCAAGTATTTCCCGGAGAGCCTGAAGAAGGACATCCGCGGGCGGCTGCGCGACAAGGTGATGTTCGGCAGCGACTACCCCAGCCTCCCCTACGAGCGGGTGCTGAGCGAGTGGACCGAGCTCGGGTACAGCTCCGAGGTCATGGACGCCGTGTTCCACGGCAACGCTGAGCGGGTCCTGCCACTGGGCAAGCCCAAGACCGAATCGCACCGGGCCGCGCGGTGACAACCGCAGGTCGCGTGGCGCTCGTGACGGGCGCCGGGCGAGGCATCGGCCGAAGCGCCGCGCTCGAGCTGGCGCGCCACGGTTACGACGTGGTGGTCAACTACAGCCGGAGCAAAGAAGCGGCCCTAGCGGTTTCCGGCGAGGTGGACAAGCTCGGCGCCCGATCGCTGCTCGTCAAGGCCGACGTGGCGGACGAGGCCGAGGTGGTGGCGATGGTGGCACAGGTCAAGGACGAGCTCGGGCGCCTCGACGCGCTCGTCAACAACGCGGGTACCACGGTCCCGACGCCGCCCTCCGACCTCGCGGGCCTTGACATGTCCGAGTGGGACCGCATCTTCGCGGTCAACGTGCGGGGCATGTTCCAGGTCGCGCGCGCGTGCGTGCCGTTGTTGAACGAGTCCGATTCGGCCGCCATCGTCAACCTCTCCAGCATCGCCGGCCTCCGTCCGGGACCGCAGCCGTTTCCCTACGCGGCCAGCAAGGCGGCCGTCGCCAACCTCACGCGCACGCTCGCCGGCGCGCTCGGGCCGAAGATCCGCGTCAACGCCGTCGCGCCTGGCTGGATGGTCGGCGAGTGG
>DATLUC010000144.1:0-6054 GCA_035533335.1 Candidatus Baltobacterales bacterium | reverse complement strand
CGATGAAGAATGGCAAGCCGGCAACAGTTGGGACCTGCCCACACTGCGGCACCAAGATTTACAAGATCGGGAAAGCGTCGTAACAGGAGCATCGACCAAGGGGCCGCTCCGCGTGGAGCGGTCCTTTTTCTTTTCTCAGGTCGTGATCGGCGGTTCGAGAGCTCCAAGAAGTACGTCGGTCGCCGAGACTGCTTCATCGACGCCGAGCATCTTGAAGATCTCGACGTTGGACGGATTGTTCACACGCGCAATCGTCTTCTTGACGCGGAAATGCCGCTTGGCCATCTGCAGTGCAATGAGGTTGTCCTCGTCATCGGCAGTGACCGCGACGATGGCGTCGGCGCGCTCGATGCCCGTCTGAGAAAGAAACTTCACCTCGCACGCATCACCTCGCATGACGATGCTGCCGAGCTGGGTCTCGAGCCAGTCGGCCCGACGAGAGTCCTTCTCGATGAGCGTGACCTCGTGTCCTCGCTCGACCAGGTCGCGAGACATGTAGTAACCGACCGTGCCGCCTCCGACCACGATCACGTACACGCGCCTACCTGCCTTCCAGCAGCATCTTCTGGATGTGCTTGGCGCCCTCGATCGTCGGGCAGATCGTGTGAAGTCCCAACTTCTCGTAAGCGTCAGCGCGCTCGGGATCGTAGATGCGGGCGACGACGTGGGGAACTTTGAAAACATGCTTGGCGATCTGGGCCGCCATGATGTTGCGGTTGTCGCCTTCGGTGACCGCGACGAAACCGTCGGCGTGCTCCACGCCGGCCCGGCGCAGCACGTCGGCGTCCGTACCGTTGCCGACCACCTGGTCGCCCTTGAACTCTCTTGTCAGGACGCCGCGGGAGGAGGCGCGGGAGAACTGGTTGGGGTCACGGTCGACGATCACGACCTCGTGGCCGGACCGGTCCATGTCGGCCGCGAGCTGCGAACCGACCCTCCCGCACCCCACGATCACGAGCTTCAACGCCGGTTGATTATAGGGACGCCGTTGGAGAGCCTTCGCCCGAGCTTGTTAGGATGGCTCGCGTGCGCTTCCCTTTCACGTTCATGGGCGTGATGGCCCTTGGAATCGGATTGTGGGTTTTCGCCTATCTGGCCGGGCACCGGGCGATGGATCTTCTGTCCCAGGAGGTCGCCGGGGCCACCGGCGTCGTCTGCTTGGGGTTTGGAGCCTACGTCTTGATTCGCCGGGCACGGCGCGGCCCGCAGCACTGATGGCCTCGCACGGCCCTCACACCCACCCGACGACCTCCAAGAAGGTGCTGGTCGCAGTCGGCGGCCAGGCGATCGACGCCGAGACGGTGCGCCTGGCCTGTCGTATGACCGACCCCCAGGGAGGCCGGATCTATGGGGTCCACATCATCGAGGTGAACCGAGCGCTTCCGCTCGGGGCGGTGCTCGACGATGTGGTGGAGCGGGGCGAGCAGATCCTCGATGAGGTGGAGAAGCTGGCGGCCACCTCCCAGCTGCCGGTCGAGACGGAACTGGTTCAGGCGCGGGATACGGGCCCTGCGCTGGTCGACGAAGCGGTCGAGTGGGGCGCCGACCTGATCGTCATGGGGCTGCCGTACAAGCGCCGGTTCGGGGAGTTCAACCTGGGCAAGACCGTGCCGTACGTGCTGAAGAACGCCAACTGCCGCGTGATGCTGTTCCGGGAGCACCGAGAGCACCCGGACTGACGAGGCACGCCCCTCCACCGGCCCTCCCTCTCCCGGGCGGCCACTCCCCCAGCCTTCCTATCGCCACCCTACCGTGCCCGCCCGGTCTGGCCAACCCAGGTTGTTAAGGTCACATTGATGGGGCAAGTCGACGTCAAAAGACCCCGGCCTCACTACTTACGGCGGCTCTGGACGGAGCTGGGGCGGATGGGCGGCGAACACGACGCCTTCATCAAAGTCATCATCGTCGAGCGAATCGTCAAGTCGCTGGTGCTCATCGGCCTCGCCTTCGGACTGATGGACGCCGGGGAAGACGGCCGGCTCACCGTCTGGGCTGCCTACGCCCAGGATCAGCTCAATCTCAACGTCGGCCACAACCTCATCATTCAGATCCTGCTCAGGTTGCTCCTCTTCATCGGCAGCTTGAGTCAGGTCAACGTGCTGGCCATCGGCGCCATCGTGTACGCGCTGCTCGAGGGAACCGAGGGTGTAGGACTGGCGCTGCGTCGCCGCTGGGCCGAATACCTCACCGTGATCGCAACCGGAATCCTGATTCCGTACGAGGCTTAGGAGGTGGTGCGCCCCCCGAGCCCTGTCAAGATCGGCGCGCTTCTACTGAACGTTGCCGTGGTGGGCTACCTGGCCTTTCGCAAGCGCTTGTTTGTTGGAGTGTGAGGCCGGCGTAAGCCATACGCTCGTGAATCCGGCGCGGTGCGCGACATAGCGAATCAGCGCGCCGAGGGTCTTCAATCCGTACACCGTCGATGTGCCAAAGCTGATCGAGCTCGCGTCTGCGTGGTATTTGCCGATCGCCGGCACCTCCCCGATCCTGAAGCCGAAAGTCGCAGCCTGGATCAGGACCTGCGTGTCGAAAACGAAGTCGTTGCTGTTCTCCAGGAACGGGATGGCCTCCAGAAAGCGACGGGAATACGCACGATAGCCCGTGTGGTACTCGGACAGCTGCAGGCCCAACACGCGGTTCTCCGCCGAGGTCAGGAACCGGTTGCCCAGCCGCTTCCACCACGGCATGCCGGCCTTGGCGGGATCGAGCCCGAGCCACCGCGAGCCGAGCACGATGTCGGCCTCCCCGTCCTCGATCACCCGGCACAGGTTGGGGATGATCGCGGGGTCGTACTGGCCGTCGGGGTGCAGCATCACCACCACATCCGCGCCCATCTCGAGGGCCGCGCGGTAACAGGTCTTCTGGTTGCCGCCATAGCCGAGATTCCGTTGGTGCCTGATGACGTCGAGGTGGAGCGCAGTGGCGACACTCACGGTGGCGTCGGCGCTGGCGTCGTCGACGAGGAGGATCCGGTCTGCATGCCCCTGCGGGATGTCGCCAACCACCTCAACCAGCGTCTTGGCTGCGCGGTATGCGGGCAACACGATGACCCGGCGCGGGCGTGGGCCGCTCCAGCTCAGCTCGCCAAGAGGTATGGGTTCGGGGCGCACGGCCATGCGCTCGGCCGTCAGGTACGCCGCCACTGCAAGTGCTCCCACCGCCGCCGCCCAGAAGTTGATCGCCAGGGTGAGATCGATGGCGGCGTAGGCGAAGAAAAGCACGACGGGCGCAAGATGCGGCCAGCGCAGCTCACCGGCCAGGGCGAGGTCGGCAACGGCGAACCCGGGGATCACCATGAGGGCCAAGTCGTGGATATTCTGGTGCGGGCTCAGCACTAGCGAAGCCGCGACGGCGAGGCCGAAGTCGAGGCGCGGCTTGTCTGGACGCCAGCTGAGGGACAGCGCCGCGAGCGCGAGCAGGAGCAAGAGGATCGCGAAACCCACCGCTTGCTCGCCGCCGCTCAACGCGTTGAGGATGTTGCGCAACGAATAGACCGCGGTGTCGGTGTACACGAGCTGTCCGTTGGTCGGCAGCCGGCCGCCGATCGCCCATGTGCCCACCTGTCCCAGGTAATCGATCACCGCACCGAGCCCGAATGTCACGACTGAAAGGAGACCCAGGGCCAGGACCGCGCCGGCGAACGAGGCCAGCGCGCGCCACGCCCTCCTGGCGATGAACAGCACCGGCACCAGCAGCAGGAGTTGCGGTTTGGCCAGCGCCAGCGCGCTGAACATCCCCGCCCAGCCCTGTCGCCCGCGGGCCCATGCGGCATACGCCGCTGCAAGTGGCACGAGGACGACGAGGTCGGACTGCCCTTGCAGGAACGTGACGAACAAGGGAAAGAAGCCGGCGATCATCGCCGCGGCGACGATCACGGCCCGACCGTGGACCCTGAGGCTGGTCCGCACCAGGATCACGATCAAAGCCACCACCAGGATCGCGTTGAAAGCCGCCATCGCGTAATACGCACCGCGGTAATCGAGATATGCGAGTGGCGCGATCAGCAACGTGTAGTAGGGCGGGTGGTAATAAGGCAGCACGATGAACTGGGCTGCCGGTTGGCCGGTGATCTGAACCTCGAACTGCTTCTGGAGGGCGAGGCTGTACACGGCCGACCCGCCCTGAAGGACGTAGAGCTTGGCCGCGGCATAGAAGGAGAAGAAGTCAGGCCCCTTGAGGTTTCCGCGCACGAAGGTGAACCAGTAAACGGTCCAGAAGGCGAGGGAACCGATGGCTGCTCCCGTGGCGGCCGCATAGCCAAGGCGCAGCCATCGCGCTGCGCGACTGGGGTTCATCGTCCAGTTTCGAGTCGAAGGGCGAAGCGCTCGGGAAGTTTGGCTTTCCTGATTGCCCGTTGAGCGCCTTTGATGTCGTAGCGCACGCGGCGAAACTCGAAGGTGCCGAGGTCCGAGTCCCAGATTCCGTAGCTTGCGGTCGGTAGGCCGTCGCGCGGCTGGCCGACGCTTCCTGGATTCACGAGCGCCGGGCCGTCCAGCTTGAACGTGTCGACGCGGTAGTCATGGACGACCGTGCCGTTCGACACTCCAAAAATTCCCGGCACATGGGTGTGGCCGTGGAAGCAAAGGCCGCCGTTGAGGAGTTCCAGGTTCGCGTTGGCGACTGCCGTGTCCAGGACGTATTCATAGATGTGGTCACGCGGGCTGGCGTGCACGAGAAGCACGTCGAGCTCGACCCTGCTGTCGGGAAGTTGGCGCAGCCAGTCCAGCCGTTCATCGCCCACGACGTCAATAGTCCATCGCACGACGGATGCGGCATCTTCGTTGAACCACTCCAGGATCTCGGGGTCGGTGCAGGCCCGATCGTGATTGCCGACCAGCGTCGGCCAGCCTCGCTTGATCACCTCGTCGACACAGCGTTTGGGATCGCCTCCGTAACCGACGACGTCTCCCAGGCACAAGGTTTCGTCGACGGGCGGACAGTCGCGCAAGACCGCCTCCAGCGCCTGCCAGTTGGCGTGGATGTCCGACAGGATAGCGATTTTCAAGCGGGTCTCTCGTATAGACGCGGATAGATGTGGTCGAAAAGAATCCGGAGCGTGGCAGCGATCGGCACTGCGACGAACATGCCCAGGATGCCGGCCCAGCTGAAGCCCGCGATGAATGCGACGATGACGAGGATTGGCGGGAGGCGAACCGCATCCCCCATGACTTTCGGATACACGAAGTTGAGGATGATATTGGAGATCGCGAAGTACAGGATCGCGATCGCCAGCGCCTTGAAGGGACTGACCGCGAGACCGAACAGGATGGCAGGCACCGCGCCGATAAAGGGTCCGAGGTAAGGGATCAGCGCCGTGACCCCCGCGATGAGACCGAGCGCTACCGGGTCGGCCAGGCCGAGCGCGGCGCAGGCGATGCCGCACAGGATTCCGATCAAGGCCGCGATGATGAGCTGGCCGCGGAAGTAGGCATAAAGCATCTTCCTGACCTTCCGCCAGATCTGGTCGAAGTCGGTCCGATAGTCGTTGGGCACGATCCGGCGCAAATCACGCCGCGCGTCCTGGGCGTCGAGGGAGAGCAGGAACGCCACGATGAACATGAGGACAACCTGCAGGATGGTGGTCAGCGCGGTTAGCCCGATCGTGAGGGCGTTGCCGAATTGGCCCAGCAGGTAGTCCTTGAGATGCGAGTTGATCACCTCGGTCGTGCTTTTGAGGTCGATCGAAAGGCCGAAGACGCGGATGGGCGATCCCTGGAGGCTGCTGATCCGATCCTGGGCCGCAGCAGCCAGGTTTGGCGCCTGGACCTGGAGCTGGGCAACCTCATTGATGCCAAGCGGGACGATCAGGAGGACCAGGCCCGCCAGGACCACGATGATGACGACGAAGATGATCGAGATGGCCAAGAGCCTCGGGAGGCCGGCGGCGACGAGGTAGGTTACCCCGGGCTGGATGAGAAAGGCGATCGCACCCCCGAGGACGAAGGCACCGACAAAATCCCGAAGTAGGTAAAGCACGATGAGCGCCGTCAGCAGCGCCCCAATACCGAAGGCGATCTGGAGGTAGCGGCGGCGCCTTTTCGGGTCTAGCGACCA
>DATLUC010000143.1:0-5689 GCA_035533335.1 Candidatus Baltobacterales bacterium | reverse complement strand
CAGTGCTCATAGGAGGAGATTGATCGCATGGATTCACCGGCAACCTACTTCCACTGGGGGTTCATCCTCATTTCGATGCCCAACCTGTTGGTCATCGTCGGGATGATCGTTCTGTTCGCCCTCGCAGTCGTGGTGCCCTTCCCGCACGGAGGTGAAACAGACGATGGACGTCACTAGCCCGGCCGTCGTGCCGGGGGCAGTCAAGCCCGCCAGCTGGACCAAGCGTGTCCGGCAGCTTGTCGAGGGCAACCTGCCCATGGACCACCTGTTGCCCGACCGGCAGCCGTATTACGTGGGTTCCTGGGTCTACGTGTTCGGGGTGGTCACTATCGCCGCCTTTGCCTGGGTCATCGCGAGCGGGATCGTGCTCGCGTTCATGGGCCCGCAGTGGTGGCACGACTCCGGGCTCGGCCACTTCGTCAACAGCGTGCACTTCTGGTCTGTGCAGCTCTTCTTCCTGTTCATGGTCCTGCACCTTTGGGGCCAGTACTTCATGGCCGGCTGGCGCCACGGGCGCGCCGCGACGTGGATGATCGGGGTCGTCGTTTTCGGGACCAGCATCCTGGCGGCATTCACCGGCTACCTTTCCCAGCAGAACTTCGCATCGCAGTTCGTCGCTGTCAACGCGAAGGACGCCATGAACGGCGCCGGCATCGGCGCCTTCTTCAATGTGCTCAACTTCGGTCAGATGTACGGCCTCCACGTGATGTTGCTGCCCATCGGGGTCACCGTCCTCGTTGTGATGCACATCGTCATGATCCGCGCGCGTGGCGTCGTCAAACCAATTGACGCAGAGGGAGGTGCGCGGTCATGAAGCTCAAGCCCATGGGCGCCACCCAGGAGGAGTACTACCGCGGCGTCCGCATGGTGCCTTACGACCTGGTCAAGGAGCTGGTCCTGGCCATGGCGGGGGTTGGCGTGCTGGCGCTGCTCGCGGCGGCCGTCTTCTCGTCGCCGGACGTAGCTCCGGTGACCATCGCGGCCTGGGCGCAGGGCGACCCGGTCGATTTCGTGACCACCGCCACTGGCGAGCTGGCCGGCTCGACCACGAGCGCCGGCTACGGCAACCCTTACAACACCAACGGGCCCGGCCAGTCGTGGGGCCCGATCGCGCCTCAGCAGTGGTTCGGAACCCGCATCCCGATCGACTCCGCGAGCACCTACGTCATCAACCCGCTGCAGCGCGCCAGCTTCAGCAACGCGGACCTCGGAACGGCCTTGAACACGTGGCAGGGCGCCGGCGCCACCGAGCAGGCGAGCTGGGTTGACGCATACACCAAGGCTCTCGCCAACGCGACCGTCAGCGGCGGCCAGGTGTCGGTCGCAACCGGCGACTACGGGCCGCTGCCCGTGATGATGACCAACCTGCTCGGCGTCGCGCAGGCGGGCGGCCTCGACGGACTGCTCATGATCAACGGCAGGTTCTACCAGACCGACTACACGCAGGCCTTGCTCTTCATGGGCGACGGCAGCTACCTGTCTGGACTCGCCCATCAGTGGAACCTGACCGGGAGCCAGTGGGGCATGATGAACGAGACCGGGTGGTATCCCGGACAGACGTGGCTGTGGCTCTACACCATGTGGTACCAGGTCTTTCCGTTCAACAGCGACTCGGGGATACTTGGGGTGAACGCCGGTAACGCGGACCTCGGGATCATCATCCTGATGACGCTGTTGACCGTCGCGCTAGCTCTCGTCCCGCTGATTCCGATCCTGCGCGACATCCCGCGTTGGGTGCCGATACACCGCCTGATCTGGAAGCAGTACTACGCCCCTAAGACCGCCAGGGCTCGCACCTGATCGACCGACGCTAAACCGCCGCCCGGTCCTCTAACGAGCGCCGGGCGGCGCCCCGTGCGGGGGTGCCCAGAAGACCAGGACGCGCAGGTCCTCTTCGATGTCGTGAAACCGGTGCTCGACACCGGCGGCCACGAAGACCAGGCTGCCGGCCTCGACGGGCCGGTCCTCATCTGCCACGCGGATCGTTGCCCTTCCTCTAATGACGTAATAGACCTCGTCCTCCAGGTGCGGCTTCTGCCGGTCGGTGACGCCTCGGGGCCAGATCGCGAGGCCGACGCTGAGCTTGTCCGAAGCTAGGAAATCCACGTAACCGTGGCCGTCGGCATCGCGCGGCTGCGGGTCGAGATCGGCGATCTCATGGGCGTTCATCGATCACTCCTGCTGTTGTTGGGCGCAGATGTTCCAAGAGTGCGCCTGCGGTGTGCGGCCCGCGCCTGACATAGTTGAACCCTCGGCATCCTGCACTCATTCACTCGGCTGTTGGAGGTGGACGCATGGCGGCGATCAGCAAGGCGGACGCAGTATGGGAAGGCGACCTGATGACGGGGTCGGGACGCGTCAAGGTGGCGAGCGGGGCTCTCAGTGAGTTCCCGGTGTCCTGGGCCAGCAGGGCGGAGAGCCAGCACGGCAAGACCAGCCCCGAGGAGCTGATCGCGGCGGCACATGCGGCGTGCTACAGCATGGCTTTCTCCAACGGGCTAAGCAAGGCGGGTCACAAGGTCGAGCGGCTCAACACCAGCGCTGAGGTGACGTTCGTGCCGGGCACGGGGATCACCACGATCACGCTGACCGTGCTGGGCATCGTCGACAACATCGACAACGCCGAGTTCCAAAAGCAGGCCGAAGCCGCCAAGGAAGGGTGCCCGGTCTCGAAGGCGCTCCACGGCAACGTTGATATCAAGCTCAACGCGCACCTGGAGCACTAGCCGGCCAATTGCGGCCTAAAGAGCGACACGGGGATCCGCGCCGGCTGATCCAGGCGCCGATCAGGCCTTGACGGTGCCCGCCAGGGCCGGGAAGTCCACCACGCCCTGGAGCCGGAGGTCGCGAAGCTGCGCCGTCAGCCATCTGCGCGGGTCCTTGATCGGTTTGCCGCCGTCGAGGCAATCCCAGCACCGGCCGTTCACATCGCGCGCGACCAGCATCAGGCATCGCGGCTGGGCCGACCTCTGCCATGCCTTGAGCGCAGGCTGAAGCTGGAACCGGCGGGGGCCCGACTTCTCGGGCATGGACATCTCGCCTGCGTACAGGTCGTCAGCGGCCTGCGCGATGATGCCCCCGGCCGCCAGCGTGCCACCCAGGTTCTCGATCTCGACCTCCATGGGCTGTCCGGGCGCCGGTAGGCCGAGAAAGGCGAGGTGGGGGACAGGCCGGGTCGAGGCTTCCCAGCGGCTGTCCGCCAGCCTGATCGCCCGACGTGAAGCTGTGTCGGCGCGGGTGGCAAAGACCGCCGCCCACAGGGCGAGCACGGCGGTGACCGCCGACAGGCCGACCACGATCTGGGTTGAGCTCATCGCTTCACTTGACGCTGGCCTCGTCCTTATCTGGCGCGATCGACCAAATCACTGATGGAGTTGCTCGCAAGTCTGCGAAAGGGCTGCGCGTATCCTTGGGCGTGAGATGGAAAAAGCTACTTTCGCCGGCGGATGCTTTTGGGGCGTCGAGAACCTTTTCAACCAGATGCCGGGCGTGATCGAAGCCGTTTCCGGATACGAAGGCGGCACTCGCGAGAACCCGACTTACGAGCAGGTCTGCTCCGGGCGCACCGGCCACGCCGAGGCGGTCGAGGTGAGCTACGACCCCGCCAAGATCACCTATGACGAGCTCTTGAACGCGTTCTGGAACATGCACGATCCGACCACGTTGAACCGGCAGGGTCCGGACCACGGCCACCAGTACCGCTCTGCGATCTTCTTTCAGAACCCCGCCCAGGAGGCGGCCGCTCGCCGGTCCAAAGAAGCGGCCCAGCGGTACTTCGATCGGCCCATCGTGACCGAGATCGTCCCGGCCTCGACGTTCTGGCGGGCGGAGGAATACCACCAGCGCTACTTCGAGAAGCACCCCGGACACTACGGGTGCCACTTCATCCGAGGGTGGGTGCCGGCGGGCTCGAAGGAGACGGAGGGCGTTAAGCCAAGCTAGCCGG
The DNA here is from genome assembly GCA_035533335.1 of Candidatus Baltobacterales bacterium. Lineage (GTDB taxonomy): Bacteria > Chloroflexota > Dormibacteria > Dormibacterales > Dormibacteraceae > DATKSS01. Next base: position 1,743 of record DATLUC010000143.1, on the reverse strand, counting down.
GGGCCTCGAGCCCTATCCTTACCGCCCGAACATTCGGTTTCGAGGAGGTAGCTCGTGCGGTGTGACCACTGCGCTCACGATGTCCCTGACGGTGTCTTTTGCACCCGTTGCGGCGCGCATCAAGGCACGAGCGAGGAGATCGGCAACGCCAAGACGCGCGAGCAACGCTATGCGGCACATCCGGCCGAGCATGTCATTCAGCCGTCTGTCTTCACGACGCTGTTCCCTCACCTGGGTCAGCACAAGATCCACGAGTTCCGGTGGGCCTTCATCGTGGGCCTCGCGGGGATCCTCGTCCTCTACCTGGCGGGGCTGATCACCGCCGCAATCCTCGTCGCGGCTTTTCTCGTCCCCGTCCTCTACCTGATCTATCTGTACGAAGCCCAGGTCTACCGCGACGAGCCTGCGACCGTGCTCGGCTTCACGATCGGCGGTGGAATCGTGGTCGGCATCGTGGTCACGGTGCTCGAGCGGGTTCTCTACCACCCGTTCCAGGACGCGGGCAATCCTCTTGTCAACGCCGGGATCAGCATCGGGTCCCTCCTCTTGCTCGGCCTCGTGCTGCCCGTGATCCAGGAGGTGCTCAAGCCGCTGCCCGCGCTCTTTCTCCCCAATCGAGCAGACTTCCCGGAGACTGTAGACGGGCTGGTCTTCGGGATCGCGTCCGGTCTCGGCTTCAGCCTGGCGGAGACGCTGATCGTCTTTTCGGGCGCCCTCACGAGCTTGACCGCGCACGTCGAGCCGGCGAACTGGATCTACGAGCTGCTGACGCTGGCGGTGCTGCAACCGCTCCTTCAGGGGAGCGCCACCGGGATGATCGTCGCGACGCTCTGGCGTTACCGGCGGGGAAGGCTGGGTGGTCGGGAGATCGGGGGCGTGGCGATGGCCGTGATCGCGCACGTCGCATTCTCGCTGGGAACGCAGCTGATGAACGACACATCGGTCAACGCGCTGTTCGTCCTGGCCTGGCAGGCTGTCGTCGTGGGCGCGCTTTTGATCTACATCCGCTACGTGCTGCACCACGCACTGCTCGAAGAGGCGGCCCACATGGGTTATGCCGAGACGATCTGCGCCAACTGCCACATGCACATCGTGGCGTCGGGATTTTGCCCCAACTGTGGGATGGCGCTCACCGCAGCACCCAACTCGATCAAGCGGGGCCGCCGGCCGCGCAAAGACGCGCCCGCGGCATCAGGGGATGCCTAGATGGCGCTCGCCTGCGCTCGATGCGGCGCCCAGAACCCGGACGGGAACCGATTCTGTCAGGCCTGCGGCACCCCGCTGGCGGCCGCCGGCATGGGCATCGCCGCCCCGCCCGCCGCCCCACAGGGTCCTCCCGGACCGCCACCCACAGCCTACCCCGGCGCACCTCCAGGACCGCCGGCGCCGTATCCCGCGCCTCCTCCCGGACCGCCGCCGCCAGCCTATCCCGGCGTACCTCCCGGAGCGCCGGCAGTCTATCCCGCGGCACCGCCGGGACCGCTGCCGCCGACCTACCCCGCCGCACCGCCGGGATCGCCGTACGCCTCGCCTCTCGCGTACGCTTCACCGCCGCCGCCGCCGCCGCCGCCGGCCGGCTATCAGAGCCCTTACTACGTGCCAGGCGCCGGCGCTGCCCAGGCGCCGGTGCACCGCGTGCCGTTGATGCTGATCGTCAGCGCCGTCGTGGTCCTGGTCTTACTCATGGCCGGGGTCGGTACCGCCATCGCGATCATCGGCAGCCACAACAACAACAACCCGGCG
>DATLUC010000142.1:0-3822 GCA_035533335.1 Candidatus Baltobacterales bacterium | reverse complement strand
GCTGCGGATTTCGTCGATGATCCTCTTCAGGCGCTCCTCGAACTCACCCCGGTACTTGGTGCCGGCGACCAGCGCGCCCGTGTCGAGCGTGAGCACGCGCTTGTTCATCAGCGACTCAGGGACGTTACCAAGCGTGATCAGCTGGGCCAGGCCCTCCGCGATCGCGGTCTTGCCGACGCCAGCCTCGCCGACCAGGGGCGGGGTTGTTTTTAGTCCGGCGGCTGAGGATTTGGATCACGCGCTCGATCTCGGCCTCGCGGCCGATAACGGGGTCAAGCGAGTTCTTGCGGGCCAGTTCGGTGAGGTCGCGACCGAACTGGTCCAGAAGCGGCGTCTTGGAGGGCTTCTTGGGAGGCGGCTCGGTGTCTTTCAGGGTGGGATCGTGGAGTTGGCGCTCGATCTCGGCTCGCACCTTGTCCAGGGTGGCCCCGAGATCCCCGAGGACGTGGGCGGCGATGCCTTCCCCCTCGGCAAGGAGGCCAAGTAGGAGGTGCTCGCTGCCGACGTAGTTGTGGCCCATCCGGCGCGCTTCCTCGAAGGAAATCTCGAGCACCTTCTTGACGCGCGAAGTAGGGATGATCTGCTGCAGGACGGTGAGCCCCTTGTCTCGGCCGAGCAGGGACTCGATCGTCTGGCGGACCTTTTCGATCTCGACGCCAAGATTGTTAAGGACTTTGGCTGCTATTCCATCGCCCTCTCGCAGGAGCCCGAGCAGGACGTGCTCCGTGCCGATGTAGCTGTGGTGGGACTTTTCCGCTTCTTCCTGGGCGAGCGCCAGAACCTTCTTGGCCCGCTCGGTGAACCTCTCGAACGGGTACACGTCCCTTAATCCTTGGGTCCGGGGGCTAGGCTAGAGCCTGCACCTCCTCGTCTTTTAGTGTCGCGGTCCGCCCCTGCGGGCTTGAACCCATTATCCACCCACCCTTGTTCGCGGAGTGGTGGGTGTTGGTCCGGTGTTGCTGGTTGCTCCGGGAGGGGTCCACAAGGCAGTCGAACCTGCCGTCGAGCGGGGCCAAAGGAACCGGACCGATCGAGCGCCGTGGCGCCGGCCGCTCTACTCCAGATAGTCGCGGAGCTTCTTCGAGCGCGAGGGGTGGCGTAGCTTGCGCAGAGCCTTGGCCTCGATCTGGCGGATCCGCTCCCTGGTCACCCCGAATCGTTTCCCCACTTCTTCCAGCGTGCGCTCATGCCCGTCGCTGAGCCCGAAGCGGAGCTGGAGCACGCGCCGCTCGCGCGGGGCCAGCGTGTCGAGAATATCCTCGACATCTGAGTGCAGCATCGTCATCGAGGCGGCGTCGGCTGGCGAGACCGCCTCGCGGTCCTCGACAAAATCGCCGAGGTGGGAGTCCTCCTCCTCACCGATCGGGGTCTCCAGCGAGATCGGGGTTTGGGCGAACGCGATGACCTCACGCACCTTCATCGGCGTGATCCCCATCTCCTCGCCGATCTCCTCGTTGCTCGGCTCGCGACCTAACTCCTGGAGCAGGCGCCGGGAGACGCGCACCAGCTTGTTGATGAGCTCGATCATGTGGACAGGGACGCGGATCGTCCGGGCTTGGTCGGCGAGGGCGCGGGTGACGGCCTGGCGTATCCACCACGTCGCGTAGGTCGAGAACTTGAAGCCCTTGTGGTAATCGAACTTCTCGACCGCGCGGATGAGGCCCATGTTGCCTTCCTGGATCAGGTCGAGGAAGGACAGGCCGCGGCCGATGTACTTCTTCGCGATGGACACGACCAGCCGCAGGTTGGCCTCGGTTAGCCGCTGCTTCGCCTCATACGCGCGCTCGTGGCGCGTGGTCAGCCGGTAGCGCGCGATGCGATAGACCTCCAGCGCCTCCGCTCGAACCCGCGGCCTGGCGGCGCCGTTGGCCTGGCTCCGGCGCGCGGCGGCGGCGGCGGCGATAAGGCTCGGCAGCCTGGACAGGTCGGTGAGGCCCAGCAGTTCCTGCGCGATGTGCGCCTGCTGGCCCTTGCGCTTGATCAGGGCGAGGCGCTCGATGACGTCGGGCAGCATCTCCTCCACCGAGCGCCGGCGGCCCTCGACCTCCTCGGCCACGCTCAGCGCCTTGAACGCATCGTGAAGCGGTTTGGCCTCGATCGCCTGCGCCAACTCAATCTCGTCATTGGCCGTCAGCAGGCTGACTCGACCGATCTCCTTGAGATACATGCGGACCGGGTCGTCTAGCGAGACCGAGTCCATCATCTCGATGTCGAGTAGCATCTCGTCGTCGTTCTGCTCGACCTCTTCAAAGTCCTTCTCGCCGTCGGTGACCTCGATCCCGGTCTCTTTGAACGCCGCGAAGATGCGGAAGATCTGATCCGGCTCGGCGTCGATCTCTGGGAAGCCCTGGAGGATGTCGTCGGGGGTTAGGTAGCCCTGCTCCTTGCCCTTGACGATGAGCTGCTCGGCCACGGCCATCAGCTCGTCTTCGAACTTGTGCTCCGGCTTCTCAACGGCCTTGCCGCCCCTGGTCCTCGTCTTGGTCGCAGCCTTGGCTATGTGTGCGATCTCTCGACCGACGAGACGGGTTCGGCGATCGTGGGCGTGCACTTCGTCAGGGTCGGCTGTGGGAGTTGCTGTTTTAACCATGAATAGTCACGAGAGCCTGGGGCCGCCCGCCCGCTTCTGAATCGCAAGTGATGAAACGACGCGCACCGTCGGGTCAAAATACTCATCGGCGCTGCTTTTATGGGCTTAGAGCAGAATGGGTCTGTGGCTCCCGACCTGCAGGAATCTTACCTTCAATGGTCAAGCAGTCGGACGGCCAGGAAGTCTGGAACTGCGAGCACATCACCCACTACGACCCTTCCTCAGCGATCGAGTGCGCGCGTCGTGAAGTCGCGCGGCGCACTGGCCCCGAGAAACACTCCCAGACCTAATGGCGCCGCCGGCGGCGGTAGCCTTGAACGGGCGGGAGTTAGAGATATGGAACCGACTTCCCTCGCCGACGGTCCGAATCAGTACTTGCTTGGTGCCTTGGTGCTGAAGCTGGAGACCAGCTGCTGCACCCGGGCCTTGCCGCACTTGGGGCACTTTGGCGGCCGTTTCTTCAGGCGATCGTGTTCGCTGATCGGGACGCTTACCTCAAAGTGCTTGCCACACGCCTTGCACTCGAACTCGTAAAGAGCCATGTCTTTCCACCTCCGACGTCAGCTCACGACCCGCAACGCTCGCGCCGTCAAGCTCCACGGCCGAGGAAGGCTTTAGGCCGAGCAACGTCTCTCCACCAGTCTGACGCCTACGCCGAGGATGCCCACGGGCTCGACGCGTGCTTGCGGCGAACCTCTCTGGCATCCCGGTAGTGGTCACTGGAGGGAGGGCCGCGGGCCAGCGCCCGCCATCGCCGAGCGAATCGGCGATCGAGCGATGGAGCCCGACATCGCGATCCCCAGGGGATTGCTTGCGAAACTCGAGCGGGCTCGATGGCGCCCCGGGGTCGAGTTCAAGTTGATTTCAAGCGCGCTGTATATCCAGTCGGAGGCACGTCAAGACATCGCCTTCCACCTCCTCCCCGGTCCGACTCCAGCGCGCACGCTCGCAAATCGCCCGTCTTGGGTGATGTGGGGAGGGGAACGGCGCACGACCATCTCGACCACGCAGCTGACCGTCGAAATTGAGGGAGGCCACCTTGCCGGCAGTGGTGAAGCTAACCACCCCACGATGGATCGCAGCCTTCCGGGGGCCAAGGGATCAATCTCTAAGGGTGAGGTCGGCGAACCAGACTCCGTCGCGGAGGACCGTCGGGCCCACCTCGATGGGCACCGGACGGCGGAACGTGGGGCCGTCGACCACGAACGTGTGGTACTCGCCGCCCTCGCCCG
>DATLUC010000141.1:0-2569 GCA_035533335.1 Candidatus Baltobacterales bacterium | reverse complement strand
GCCAGCTCGGGGAAGCAGACGATGTCGGCGCCGAGCTCTCGCGCGCGGCCGATCCAGTCCACGATCAAGCGGCCATTGCCCTCCAGGTCGCCGACCACCGGGTTGATCTGGGCCAGCGCGATCCTCACGATCTAATTTTGGCCTCCGGCGCTCCTTACCATTGGGACTGCCTTGGTTTACTTCGAACGACTTCGCGCGCTCGCGACCTCCCGCAACACGATGCTCTGCGTCGGCCTGGACCCCGATCCCGACCGGATCGAGGGGGGCGCCGCGGGCGCCCTGCGTCACTGCCGAGAGGTCGTCCGCCAGACCGAGGAGCACGCCTGCTGCTTCAAGCCGAACAGCGCTTTCTGGGAGCAGTACGGTCCCGATGGGTGGTCGGCCCTGGTCGAGCTGCGGGAGGAGGCGCCGCAGACGCCGTTCCTCTTCGACGCCAAGCGCGGCGACATGGGCAACACGATGCGGGCATACGCCCGGGCGGTCTTCGAGACCCTGGCCATGGATGCCGCGACCGTCAACCCGTACCTCGGCTCGGACTCGCTCGAGGAGTTCATCCGGTACGAGGACCGCGGCGTCTACGTGGTGTGCCGCACCTCCAACCCTGGCGCCTCAGACCTCCAGCATCTCGAAGCGGATGGGAAGCCGGTCTACCGCCACGTCGCCGAGCTGGCCGAACGCATGAACTCGAGGCACAACGTCGCGCTGGTGGTCGGCGCCACCGCGCCGGCGCAGGTCGCAGAGCTGCGACAGATTACCGCGCTGCCGTTTCTCATCCCCGGTGTCGGGGCTCAGGGCGGCGACCTCGAGGCTTCGGTGCGGGCCGCCTGGAACGGAGACCCCGCCTCGTGCCTCATCTCCTCGAGCCGCAGCGTCCTGTACGCCGACAGCCCGGCGCGGGAGGCGGTCGCTTTGAAGGAGCGGATCAAAGCGGTGGCCGGAGCTCTCCTGTGACCGAGACCAGGCACACCGCCCGACTCGTCCTGACCGGCCACATCATCGATTCGATGACGCTGCCGCAGGTGATGGACATGGTCATGGACCTGGGCGGCAACTTCACCATCGAGGAGCTCAAGGTCGGGCAGCACAAGACCGACACGTCGATCTGCCGCATGGAGGTGGTCGCCGGTTCAGCCGAATTGCTCGACCGCATCGTCCGGCAGGCGCGCGCCCTGGGGGCGACGGCCGAGTCGGAAAAGCCGGTCAGCGTCCAGCGGGTCGAACGAGAGGGCGTCTTCCCGGAGGGGTTCTACTCGACGAGCAACCTGCCGACCGAGGTGCTCCTGGGCGGCCGCTGGGTGCAGGTCGAGAACATCGAGATGGACGCCGCCATCGCCGTCGACGCAAAGGCGGGACGCGCGTGGTGCATCGTCTTCCAGGGCGCCCAGCCGGGGATGGAGGTCGTCGTCGGATATGAAGGAGTGCGCGTGACCCCGCTCGAGCGCTCCAGGCACACCGAGATCTTCAGCTTCATGGGCAGCGAGGTCTCGGCGGAGAAGCCGAAGAAGGTACTCATCGGCGGCATCGCCGACGAGATGCGCCAGGTGCGCGACGCCGGAGGGCGCATCCTGGTCGTCGCGGGCCCGGCCGTCGTCCACACCGGCGCAGGCCGCTACCTCTCGCGCCTAATCGAGCTCGGGTTCGTGCAGGTGCTGTTCGCCGGCAACGCGCTGGCGGTCCACGACGTCGAGTCGGCTCTTTTCGGGACCGCGCTTGGGATCAACGTCGAGAGCGGCCTGGCGATCGAGCACGGCCACGAGCACCACATGCGGGCGATCAACCGTGTCCGCGGCGCCGGTGGCCTGCGCCAGATGGTGGAGAGTGGCCAGCTCAAGTCGGGCGTGATGAAGTCCGCGATCGAGCACGGGGTCGAGATCGTGCTGGCGGGGTCGGTGCGCGACGACGGCCCCCTGCCCGACGTGATCACGGACATGGTGGAGGCGCAAAAACGCATGCGCGCGGCGCTCGGCGGGGTGCGCATCGCGCTGATGCTCTCGACCATGCTGCACTCGATCGCGACCGGCAACATGCTGCAGGCCGGCGTGCGGACCGTGTGCGTCGATATCAACCCCGCGGTGGTGACCAAGCTGGCCGACCGCGGCAGCTGGCAGTCGGTCGGGTTGGTCACCGATGTGGAATCCTTCTTGCGCGAACTGGCCCAGGTCGTGGAAACTGGTGGGCATGGGTAAAGGACGCGACAAGCAGGGCCGCGAGGCCAAGAAGAAGAAGAAGGTCAAGCTGCCGGGCGGATCGGTCGGCCCCGACGTCCAGTTCCGCCACCACTCCGTGGTGACGAGCCAGCCGGAGTCGGCGCCGAAATCGCCGGAGTAACTCCCTAAGCCGGAATCGCCTCGTTCTGCCTCGGCCACATGCGCACGGCCATGGCCAAGAGCAGCAGACCGAAAAGACCGGCCAGCGCGCGCTGGGGCAGCCACAGCGCGAGCACGGCGCCGAGAAGCGCTCCTGGCACGCCGCCCAGCGACATCCACCCGGCAGCTCTGGAGTCCAGCTCGCCGTGGCGCTGGTGGACGACCGCGCCAACGCCCGCCGTAGGGAGGATCGCGAGCAGGGA
>DATLUC010000140.1:0-20574 GCA_035533335.1 Candidatus Baltobacterales bacterium | reverse complement strand
CGCGTCATCGCGGGCGGACGCCCCGAGCATCACGTTGGGGTCGACGATCGGGGGCAGAGCCCCCAGTACCTGCCCTAGCTCCACCGGGCTGAGCTTGCAGGCTCAACCCGCGCCGTGGCTGTACTCCGTCAACCGAAGAGGGGAGATCTCGTCCATGTGGTGGTTAGTATCGGCGGAGTGGCACTGGTGTTTGGAGCCATCGCACCTCACGGTGGCCTGGCGATCGCAGAGGCGTGCTCTCCCGACGAGCGGGAACTGGCGATCGCGACCCGCGAGGGCATGACCGAGCTGGGCAGGCTTTTCGACGCCGCCCGACCCGAGGTCGTGGTGGTGGCGACGCCGCACAACGTCCACATTCCAAACGCGCTGGGAGTCATCGTCTCCGGGCGCGTGGCGGGCGGCTTGCCGGGATCTAACCCTCCGATCGCCCTCGACGTCCCGTCGGAGACCGACCTGGCGTGGGGCATCCTGGATTGCTTTGCGCAAGCCGGGTTGCCGGCGTCCGGGGTGAGCTTCGGCTCCAACGACCCGGCGACGGCCGTGGCGCCGATGGACTGGGGCATCCTGATCCCGCTCTGGTTCATGGGGGGCCGCCACGACCCACCTGTCCCGCTGGTGGTGGTCACCCCTGCTCGCGACCTGCCCGGTTCCTCGCACGTCGCCGCGGGGACCGCCATCGCCCAGGCGGCGGATCGCTCGGGTCGGCGGGTGGCGTTCATCGCGAGCGCGGACCACGGCCATGCCCACCTGGAAGGCGGCCCGTATGGATTTCACGAGGCAGCGTCCCAATACGACGCGCTGGTCGCCGAGCTCATTCGCACCGATAATCTCGGCCGACTGCTGGACATCACGTCGGAGATGGTGGAGAACGCCAAGGCGGACAGCTGGTGGCAGATGCTCATGCTCCACGGCGCCACCACGGGTTGGCGCGGACGCCTCATCTCCTATGAGGCGCCGACCTACTTCGGAATGCTGACCGCGGCCTACGAGCCTGTGCCGGTCAGCTGATCGAGGTCAGCTCGAGCCGGCGGGCCACGGCGGCACGCAGGGTGGCGTGCTGCTCCAGGCCCGGGTCGCTCGACAGCACTCGCTCGGCCTCCTGCCGGACCTCGCTGAGCAGCTCAGGCTGCTGCAATGCCTGCATGGCCACATCCGACATGCCGTGCTGGCGCGGCCCCATCAGCTCCCCCATCCCCCTAATCCGCATGTCTTCCTCCGCGAGCTGGAAGCCGTCGCGGATGCGCGTCATCAGGTTCAGCCGCATCAGGCTGCTCTCCGAAGGATCGTCGGCCAGCAGGACGCAGCGCGACTGGCCGGCGCCGCGGCCGACCCGGCCGCGGAACTGGTGGAGCTGGGCCAGCCCGAACCGGTCGGCGCCCTCGATCATCATGACCGTCGCGTTGGGAACGTCGACACCCACCTCGACGACAGCCGTCGCGACCAGCACCTGGATCTCGCCGGACACGAACTGCTGCATCACCTGCTCCTTCTCCTTGAGTCGGCCGTGGACCAAGCCGAGGCGGAGATCGGGGAACACATCCTTGCTAAGCCGCTCGAACTCTGCGGTGGCGGAGCGCGCGGCGAGCACCTCCGACTGGTCGATCAGGGGGCAGATCACGAAAGCCTGCCGGCCTGCGGCGATCTCCTGGCGGACCAGCGCGTATGCCTCGCTGCGGTGAGCGGGGTCGATGACTTGGGTTTCCACGGGGCTGCGTCCGGGGGGCTGCTCGTCGATCACCGAGACCGCCATCTCGCCGTACAGGGCAAGCGCGAGCGTGCGCGGAATCGGCGTCGCGGTCATGGCGAGGAAGTGAGGCCGGCCGCGGCCCTTGCCGCGCAGCAGCTCTCGCTGGCCCGTGCCGAACCGGTGCTGCTCGTCGACGATCGCAAGGCCGAGGTTGAGGAACTCGACGTCGTCCTCGATCAGGGCGTGTGTGCCCACCACGAGCGCGCAGTGCCCTGACGCGGCGGCCGACCGCACGCGCCGGCGCTCTGCCGCGCTCTGGCCGCTGACCAGGAGCTCGACCGTGAGGCCGGGCAAGGATTCTTCGAGGTAGCCTCGGAACTTTCTCAGGTGCTGGCGCGCCAGGATCTCAGTGGGGGCCATCACCACGGACTGCAGCCCGGCCGAATGCGCCATGGCGACGCAGGCCGCCGCGACTGCGGTCTTGCCCGAACCGACGTCACCGTTGAGCAGACGGTTCATCGGTACGGTCTGCCCCATGTCCTGGAACGCTTCCCAGGTCGAGCGTCGCTGCGCTCTGGTCAGCTCGAAGCCGAGACCGGCCTTGAACGCGTCGATCACGTGCTGGCGATACGGGATCGGCACGGCGGGCTCCGCAGCGACCCTCGCCCGCATCATCGCGAAAGACGCCTGCAGCTCGAAAAGCTCCGCAAACGCCATGCGGCGCCGAGCTTGGCGAAAATCCTCGTCGGTGCCGGGCCGGTGACCCAGCCGTACGGCCTGCGCCACCGGCAGCAGGTGATGGCGCTCGCGCACCTCGGCCGGCAGGATCTCCTCCAGGTTCTCGGCCAGGGGCAGCGCTGACTCGACCCAGGCCGCGACCTTGCGCGAACTGAGCCCGGCCACGAGGTGGTATTTCGGCATCAGGCCGCCGACGCGCCGCGGCGTGACCGCCTCACTCTCGTCGTCGAGCCGCTCGTGGTGCGGATTCTGCATCTCGAGCGTGGCGCCGTACCGGGCCGCCTTGACCGTCCCGGCGACCGCGATCCGATCGCCCTTGTGCAGCTGCCGCGCGATGAACGGCTGGTTGAACCACGTGATCCTCAAACCGCCGCCGTCGTCGTCACGAATGGTCGCTTCCGTCAAGCGCATGCGACGGCGCAACGTCTGCTTGGCGCTGATCGACGCGATGGTCCCCACCACCGTGGCCTGCTGTCCCGCGACCAGGCCCGACACCATGGCGGGCGCGCCGTACGCCTCCCATCCGAACGGCAACGTCAGGAGCAGATCGCCAATCGTGGAGATGCCGAGCCTGTCCAGCTTGCGGGCGTCGGCGGGTTTCACCTTGGGCAGCGCCGACACCGGCGCTTCCAGCGTGCGCGGGAGAACCAGGATCGCCATCTACGTTATCTTCGAGACAAAGGTGATAACTCCGCCGCCGGACACGCCGACGCCTGCCCTCGCCGACGTCCCAGCGCACACCTCGGGACTGACGGGACGCCTGCGAACCACGCTAGTCGTGATCGTTCTCGTCGTCGTCCTCATCATCGGAATCTTCGGTTACGCGGTTGCCGGCTCTGCGTACGCCACGGCGCGCGTCACAGGCACGGACCGCACTCTCAATACGGTGATCTCGCACCAGAACACCCTCAACACTACGTTCAAGAACATCGACAGCGAGTTCAGCGCGCTGAGCGGGAGCACGAGCTTCAACTCGGCGCAGGCCCAAAGCGTCGCCGACGAGTTCGTGGCGAGCGCGACCAAGGCCCACGCCACAGTCGACCAGGACGACGCCTCCCTGGCGGCCGCGGCGACTTCCCTCCACGACCGGCGATGGCTCACAGCGTTCAGCCAGAGCCTCATCGATAAGGAGGCCGGCCGCATCGGTCACGCCAGAAAAGCCCTCGCCGACGCGAGGTCGATCTCGGGCGACTACATCCTCGACGGCCGGTTCCTTCAAGCCTTCCTCGCTGCCGCGGGCGACCTGGATGCGCTTGCCACCGAGACGTCGAACTCCGATCTGAGCGCTGCCAGCACGACCCTGGCGACCATGAAGAGGGACGTCGACAAGGCGCTGCAGCTTTCGACCGGGCCAGGCCTGCCTCCTGACCTGCGCTCGCTCATGAACGACTTCGAGACGCTGGTAGCCGATTTCGGGAAGCTGATCACCGCGGCGCAAGCCAACGACGACCCGGCCATCAACACCGCCGCGACCACGATCCAGTCGGACGCCGACAAGATCAGCGCTTACAACTACGACAAGATCTCGGCCGACATCGACACGTACTACCAGCCCCTGGTCGCTGACTTCAACTCCCAGATGGCCGCGGCCACGGCTTAGCGCGCCGCGCGGCGAGCTTCCGCCCGCGCAAACCAGACCATCTGCCCGGCCAGGAGCAGCACCAGGCCGGCGAGCGCCGCAGCGCCCAGGCGATTCACGGCAAACCAGCCGGCGGCGAGAATCGCCACGATGACCACACTCTGAACCCAGTCGGCGACAAACAGGCCCACGACCTCGGAGATCGCCGAGCGGGCAATCCTCATGCCGGCTGCGGCCTTCGGACCAGCGATACTGCGAGCCTCGACGCCACGAAATACACCGCGATCAGGACCAGGATCGAGACGAAGTCGGCTGGCCAGGCGGCCCCCATTCCCTCCGCCGCCCAGAACGTGCCGAGGCTGGTGAGGATCACCCCCACCGCGTACTTGAGCGTGTTCTCGGGGACGCGCGCCAGCGGCCGCCGAACCGCAACGCCGGCCCCGGCGACGACCACCATCGCCAGCAGGCCGCCCGCGACCGCGACCGCAAGCCCGTGGCCCGTACCGCCGACCGCGATGACGATGAACACCACCTCGAGCCCTTCGAGGAAGACGCCCTTGAGCGCGAGCACGAAGCCGACCCAGTCCTGCCGCTCCGTGGCGGCGCCCAGCTCGGTGACCGTCTGCCGGTAGGCGCGCTCCTCGTCGTGCTTCTGCACGACGCCCGCCGACCTGAGCACCGCCTTGTGCAGCCAGCGCAGCCCGAAGAGCAACAGAAGCGTGCCGACCAGCAGCTTCAGGCTCGACTCCGGAACTCGTGACACGATCAACTGGCCGAAGAAGACCACGAGCACCGCGAGCGCGACCAGCGCCGCGACGGTACCGAGCAGCGGCGCCCGCCATCCGCGCGTCAGTCCGACCGCCAGCACGATCGTCAGGGCCTCGGTCGATTCGACTGCAGAGCCGAGAAAAGCCGCCCCGAACACGAAGAACTGTTGGTACACGACCCCAGAGATTAGCCGGGTTGGTTTAATGGGCTCGGTGCTGCCAGGCCTTTTCGCCGAAAACTCCGTGACTCGGCGCGTGAACCGTGAGAACGTGCTCCTCCTCGGTGGGGGACGGGCCCTCTTGATGCAGCTCGCGCACCCCAAAGTCGCACTTGGCGTCGACGAGCATTCCGACTTCCGCAAGCAGCCGATCCGGCGCTTGCGCCGCACCATCCGGATGACGATGGCGATCGTGTTCGGCGATCGCCAGACAGCGCTGGGCGCAGCGCGAGCGGTCAACCAGGTTCACGCGGGGGTTCGCGGGGGCGGCTACCGAGCGCTCGACCCTGACCTTTTGCTATGGGTGCACGCGACTCTCGCCGACACCGCCCTCGTGACGTACGAGACCTTCGTGCAGCGCCTCTCCACCCGCGAGCGCGAGGCCTTCTACCAGGAGTTCAAGCTCATGGGAGAGCTGCTCGGCATTCCAACTGCTCGATTCCCTGCGACTCTGGGGGATTTCGCCGCGTACCTCGAAGAGATGATGTCGAGCGGTCCGGTCCACGTCGACCGCCGGGCGCACGAGCTCGCACGCCAGGTCCTGCGCCCGGGCCTTCGGCTGCTTCCCGGGCCCGTGATGATTCCCCTGGAGATCATCACGACCGGCCTGCTGCCGCCCGTGCTGCGAGAGCAGTACGGCCTTGCCTGGGGTCCCCCGCAGCAGCGCGTCTTCCACTTCGCAGTCAGGACGCTCCCGCGGATCATCTCGCTGACGCCACCCCTGATCCGCGTCTGGCCGCTCCCCGGGCGAACCCTGAGGTTCACGCCGGGCGGTCGTGCCGTCAGCTCTTGATGTAGACCAGGCCGAGGGCCTTGGGACCCGTGTGCGTGGCCAGCACGCAGCCGATCCGGCCGACCGGGACCTCCAGGTGCGGGAACTCTCGGCGCAGGCCGGCTGCGATCTGCTCGGCTTCGTCGGGAGCCTGGCCGTGCATCACGCCGACGTGCTCCACGGGCAGGTCCGCCTTGAAGAGCTCGATCATGCGCGGGATCGCGCGCGAACGCGTGCGCACGCGCTCGACCGGCTTGATCTGTCGGTCGGCGACCAGGAACATCGGCTTGAGGTCGAGCATCGTCCCGATCATCGCCTGCGCGCGGCCGACCCGTCCGCCCATCTCGATGTAACGCAGCGTGTCGAGCAACGCGAGGACACGACACTTCGGAATCCGCTCCTTCACCGCCGCGCTCGCCTCGTCCAAGGTCGCGCTTTCGGCCGCCACGCGGCACAGGAACGCCATCGGCATCGTGACGGTCTCGCTGTCGATTACGTCGACGCGGAAGCCTTCCACCGACTCGGCCCCCACGCGGGCCGCTTCGGCCGTGCCGGAAAGCTGCGCGCCGATATGGATGGAGATGCAGGCTTCATAGTCCTTCGCCAGGCGCCGGTAGACCTCGGCGAACTCGCCCGGGGACGGCGCAGAGGTGGTGGGAAGCTTGTTCGACGCTTCGAGGCGGCGGAAGAACTCGTCGTCGGTGATGTCGACTCGGTCCCGAAACGTCTCGGTGCCGAAAAGCACCTTCAGGGGGACGACCTCGATCGCATATCGCTGGCGCCATTCGTCGGGCAGGTCGGCGGTGGAGTCGGTGACGATCGCGAAGCGGCGGCTCATCTCGTGGCCCGGCTATTCGACGGAGAGGATGAACGGGTAATGCTGCTGGCCACCCTGCTGGACCTCGACCTCGAGGCCCGGATAGCTGGCCTTGATCGCCGACTCGAGCTTGTTGAGCTCGGCTTCGGTAGCCCCGTCGCCGCGATAGACGGTGACCAGCTCGTAAGAGTCCGGCCCCAGCTTGCCGAGGGCCTTGTTGACGACGTCGACATAATCGGCGCCGGTGAACTCGAGCTTCTCGTTGATCAACCCGATCACATCGCCCTTCTTGACCTTGAGCCCGTTCGAGCGCGTGTCCCGCACGGCATGCGTGACCTCGATGGTCTGTACGCGGTCGGCTTCGGCCCGCATCGCGCGCATGTTGTCGACGCCGTTGCGCTCGGGCCGGAAAGCGACCAGGGCGGCGACTCCCTGGGGCACGCTGTGCGTCTCCAGGATGTGGACCTTCCTGCCCGTGAGGCCGAGCACCTGCTTGGCGGCGAGGATGACGTTGCGATTGTTCGGCAGCAGGATCACCTCGTCGTAAGGGACGGCCTGGATCGCGTTGAGCATGTCCTGCGTGCTGGGGTTCATGGTCTGGCCGCCCTCCACGATGGCATCCACGCCAAGGCCCTGGAAGATGTCGACCAGCCCACGGCCGGCGACGACGGCGACCAGGCCTATGCCGTTCTGGCGCGCCGCCCTGGGCGGAGCGCCCTCGTCCTCGAGGATCCGCCTGTGCTGCGTGGACATGTCGCCGACGTTGAGCTTCAGGAGCTTGCCGTATCCGCCCGCCAGGTTGATCACGCTCGTCGGGTCGTCGGTGTGGACGTGCACCTTGACCAGCTCGGGCTCGCCGACCACGAGCACCGAGTTGCCGAGTGCTTCGATCTGGTTGCGGATCAGGTCCACCTCGAGGGCAGTGCCCTCGATGAGGAACTCCGTGCAGTACCCCCAGCCTCCCTCCGGGAGGGCCATCGACGCCTGGGCCGCGGGCGACATAGCCGCCCTCGCTGCGGCCGAGGCCGCCGGGGCCGCCTCCGCCTCTTCGACCGTGCGAAGCATGCCCTCGAGGATGATCTGCAGGCCGTATCCCCCGGCGTCGACCACACCGGCCTCTCGAAGGATCTGCAGCTGGCTGGGGGTCTTGAGGACGGCGGCGCGAGCTCCGGCCGCCGCGGCTGCGATCACCCGTGGCACGGTCGCGTCCGGGGCGGCTGAGGCCGCTGAGGCCGCTCTGCCGGCCTCGCGGGCCACGGTGAGGATGGTGCCTTCAGTCGGCTTGTTGACGGCGCGATATGCGGCGTTGGCCGCCTCTTCGAACCCGGCCGCCAGCTCGGCGGGGGTGAGCGAGCTCTTGCCCTCGACGGCGCGGGCAAAACCCCGGAAGATCTGCGACAGGATCACTCCCGAGTTGCCACGGGCGCCCATCAGGCTCCCGTGGGACGCCAGCTTGGCGATCTTGCTCACCTCGGAGGCGTTTGATTCCTTGATGTCCTCGACCGCCGATTGCAGCGTGAGGAGCATGTTGGTGCCGGTGTCGCCGTCGGGCACCGGGAACACGTTGAGGCGGTTGACCTCTTCGTGGTTGGCGCCGAGCCAGCTCAGGCTGCCCAGGAGAGCGCGTTTGAACAGGGGGCCGTCCACCCCTACTGCATCCTCAGGCACCATCGCTCAGGGCCGTTCTTCACGGACGCCCTGCACGTTCACGTTCACCTGGGTCACAGGGACGTTGACAGAGCGCTCCACCTCGAACTTGACCGTCTCCTGGAGGTTGTGGGCGACCTCTGAGATGCGCACGCCGTACTGCACGATGACGTAGATGTCGATGGCCAGGCCGACTTCGGACTCGACCACGTCGACGCCCCGGTCGACGTTCTCGCGGCGCAGCAGGACGGCCATGCCGTCGCGCAGGCCGCGCCCGGCCATGCCGCTGATCCCGTAGCAGCGCATGGCCGCGTGGCCGGCGATCGCCGCGACCGCGGACGGGAATACCTCGATGCGGCCCCACTGGCGGGACTGGGTCAGGGTGGTGGTGGTGGTGGTCTTGGAGGCCATTGGAAGGCCCATGGTACAATTCACGTCCGCGGATTCGCCTTCTCGGCGTCTTCCGCTTTCTCTCAGACTCCAACCGGAAGGTGCCTCATGGCCAAGCGTTGCGCGATCTGCGGCAAGGAGCCGCAATACGGACACCACGTCAGTCACGCCAAGAACCGGGTCAACCGGAGGTTCATGCCCAACCTGCAGATGGGCGTCGTGACCGTGTCCGGCCAGACCAGGCGCGCGCGGGTGTGCACCCGCTGCCTGAGGACCTACTCGACTTAGTCCAGGTCCAGGCCGTGGACCTCGCCCAGGCGGCGGAGGTCTTTGCGCAGCGAGGTCCAGACCCTCTCCTGAGCCTCGAGCACGGGCAGGGCCCCGACCGGATCGTCGACTTCGGCGGCCAGCTCGGGCCGCTCCACCATCTCCGCGAACAAAAGGGTCCAGGCGCGCGGCACCACTTCGTAGATCGCATATCCGCCGCCGCCCAAAGCAAGCCATCGTCCGTCGCAAAGCTCGTGCGCCAGCTCGTGAAAAGCCCTGCCGACATGCGGCCAGATCCGCGTGGTCCCGGCCAGGTGAGCGAGCGGGTCAAGGTAGTGAGAATCACAGCCGTCCTGGGTGACGAGGACCGTCGGCTTGAACCGGCGCAGCAGCGCAGGCACCGCGGTGTCGAACCCGCGCAGCCAGGGCTCATCCCACGTGAAGGGGGCGAACGGCAGGTTGGCGGCGGCGCCCCGGCCGGCGCCCGCGCCGCAGTCGTCCGGATAGCCCGTGCCCGGAAATAGATAATGGCCGCTTTCGTGCAAGCTGATGGTCAAGACGTCGGGGTCGGTCTGAAAGATCCCTTCGACCCCGTCGCCATGGTGGACGTCGACGTCGATGTAAGCGACACGATGCCCCTGGTCCTTGAGCCAGCGGCATGCGATCGCGGCGTCGTTGTACGTGCAGAATCCCGACGCGCGGTCACGATGCGCGTGATGAAGGCCGCCGGACGGGCTGAAGACGTGCAGCGCAGCGCCCGATTCGATCGCCTGCGCCGCGACCATGCTCGCCCCCACCACCAGCGAGGTCCCGTCGTGCAGCTCGTCGGAGATCGGGTTGTCGGCCGACGCGAAGCCGGCGGCGTCGACCGCATCGGGTGACACGTCGCGGCGGCGGGCGGGGTCGCTCAACTTGCGCACCAGCTCGACGTAGTCGGGCGAGTGCACCAGCTCGAGCTCCGCGACCGTCGCAGCCCGGGGCGGCAGAAGATGACAGTGCTCCAAGAGACCGGTGGAGCGGATGAGGTCGACCGCGAGCTTGACCCGGATCGGCTGCAGCGGGTGCTGGTCTGAAAGGTGGTGCTTCATGAGCTCGTCTCCGTAGACGAGCGCGACTGTCCCTGGCACTGCAACTTACCCTAACTGTTCAAGTGGAGATGGAAAGTCTTTTCGAGTCGGTGCCCAACTTCTCAGAGGGCCGGCGGCCGGACGTCATCAGCGCCATCGAAAACGCCGCGCGAAGAGCCCACTGGCTAGATACCGACCCCGATCCCGACCACAACCGGGTGGTGATCTCGATCGCGGGCACCCGGACCAGGCTCGTCGAGGCGATCCTGGCGTCGGTCGTAGAGGCGGTCGAGCGCATCGACGTGAGGCGGCACGAGGGCGTCCATCCGCGGGTGGGCGCAGCGGACGTGGTGCCGCTGGTGCCCCTGGGCCAGACCACCCTCGAGCAATGCCGGGAGCTCGCCCACGAGGTCGGCGAGCGCATCTGGTCGGAGCTGAATGTGCCGGTGTACTTCTACGGGCACGGCGAGGAGCGAACGCTGGCCGACATCCGGTCCGGACGCGCCACGCCAAGCCTGGGTGGCCCCACCCTCCACCCCACCGCCGGGGCCGTCTGCGTCGGCGCCCGTCTGACGCTCGTCGCATTCAACGTCCTTCTGCCTGACGCCGACGTGGTGTCCGCGCGTGCCCTGGCCCGCTCGATCCGCGAGTCGGCCGGCGGGATGCGCGGCGTCCAGGCGCTTGTCTTCGTCCTGCCGGGCGGCCAAGTCCAGCTTTCTATGAACCTGTTCCGGGCGGCGGAGACGACTCCTGGCATGGTGATCGGCGAGCTGGAGCGGCTCGGTGTGCCGCTCGGAGCCCAACAACTCGTGGGCCTGTGCCCGGCCGTTGCGGCGAACGGCGCGGCCGACGGACGGTTGCTGGAGGCAAGGCTGGCGGCAGCGGCCGCTCGTGCTGCGGCGGGCCGGTGCGAGCAAGCGGGGACCGAAGAGCTCAGGGCTCTTGGGGCCCGTCTGTCGAAAGAGGCGGCCGGCCTCGCCAACATGTCCATCGACCAGGACTCGCTGCTGGCGGGCGCCGAGCGCTCGGCGGCGCTCGTGCCTGTGCTGCACGCGGCAGGGGTCAAGGATTCGGAGCTCGAGGCCATGCTCGGCGCGGCCTCGCGGGGCTTGCGCTCCGCCATCACCGTGGGTACCGAGGCTCTTTACCCCTCGAGGCTGGCCGCGCTTGACGCGCGACTGGGTTAGCTCGAGCTGGCGCTCGTATCGATGCTCACGCTGCAGGCGCCGCCGTTGACCTCCAGCCGGTAGCCGTCGGTCGCGCCGCCGAAATCGGGCGTCGCAAAGCTCAGGTTGCCGATCGCATGAGTCTGCCGGCCGTCGGCGTCGAGACTTAGGGCGCCGCCTGACACCGCGACCGAAGCCGCCGTACCGCTCGGCCTGTGCAGAATCACGGTCAGGGCCCCGCCGTTGACCGTGACCGGCACGATTCCCGATGGCTGCCCAAGCGTGATGTTCTCCTTGCTGGCGCCGGTGTTCACCTGGACCGAACCGACGTGAACGCCGGAGAGAGCGAGCGTCTCGCTTACGGCGCCGGTGTTAGAGGTGATCGTCCAAGGGATGCTGGGGTTGAGCTCGAGCGTCATTACCAAGCGCCGCGACTGGAAGAAGTCGACGCCGTTGCTCGACTGCTCGATTCGAAGCTCTCCTGTCGAGCGATCGAGCGTCACGCCCGGTTTCGGACCTGAGTACTCGATGTGAGCTCGATAGAGGTTTCCGTTCAGCGAGTCGTCCCCGGTCATGGTGATGGTGGCCGCGCCGACGTCGATCTCGAGGGCCGCGTGATCGATGCTGCCGACGCTGTCGGTCGCATCCAGGACCTGGGTTGTGCCGGGGTTGGGAGCGACCGCGATATACGCCACCACGCCGACGACCGCCAGCAGCGCGACGAGTGCTGCGGCAATCTCGCCGGAGCGACCCTCGACAGTCCGTCGGATGACGAGCTCGAGGCCGATCAGGATCAAGATCACGGGCCACAGGTTCCAGAGCTCGGCCACGCGGGCGGCCGACATCTGCCCGGTGTTGGCGAGAAGGGCGACGATGCCTACCAGGATCAGGAGGGCAGGCCAGAAGAAGCTCCGGTAGCGGTACCTCACCTCAGGGCCGCCAACGGCGCGCGATCAGCCAGACGCCGAGCGCGATCAGGATCACCGGCCAGAAGATTTCCGGTCGAAGCCAATCGAGCAGCCCGAGGTTGTTCAAAAGGAACAGGATTCCGGCCACGATCAACAGGCCGGGCCAGAACAGATCGTGGCGCCAGGGCCGGTTCACAAGCGCCAGTCTAGGCAGCGATGTGGCCGTCAACCGGGGGCGAACGGCCCACAGTCTCGGGGCCGCCCGGCGGTCAGATCGGGGCGGTCGTCTCGAAAAGCTCTGGCCGCTCGCGCCGGGCGCCCTCGACCAGGTCCGGGCCGGCGACCGTGGCCTGCACGCCTCGACCGCTTCCCAGGTACGTCAGCGCGACCCGGCGCAGGTCGTCGCCGCTGACGTGCAAGAGGCGGTTCTTGAAGCGCTCCCGTTCCTCCCGCGTGAACCCGGTCACCCTGTTGGTCGCCTCGCGGCGACCCTTGATGTCGGGCGATTCGAGCGGGTCGACGTCGCCGCACGATCCGAGCACGGCCTCTTTGAGGTGCTCGGCCGCGATCTCACCCTCGGTCACCCACTTCACCGCCTCGTCGAACACGTCGTAGGTGCGCGTGATGTTGGGGTCGCGGTAGGAGCCGAAATAGAACGTCCCGCTCCCCAGCCCCGCCTGGGCGAACCCGCCATAGGCACCGCCCTTCTCCCTCAGCTCGCGGTGGAGGAAGGTGTCGCGCAGGTAGTTGGACAGCACCAGCAGGGCCGCAGCGTCGGCGTGCGTGTAGCGCACCGTCTTGAAGCTGCGCACGTTGAACGCGACCGGCACCGGCGCCGTCCAGGCTTCACTGCCCGGCTCCAACGGATCCGGCCTGCTCGCCTCTCCACCATGGGTACTGGTCGGCAGGGCCGCCAGCAGCTCGCCCAGGCGCGCCGTGTACGGCTCGACCATCCCCTGCTCGCAGGTCACGACGACCCGCAGGGACCCGGCGCTGAACAGCTGCGTCCTGATTTCGTCCAGGTCGGCGATGAGCGGGGCGAGCTCCTGCTCCCCCAGGCGGGCAAGGCGGCGGACGGTGTGGAGCATCCCGATGCCCTGGAGCCGCTCGTTGATGGCGCCCTCCGAGCTGAGCTTCGAGTTGGCCCGCAGGATCGCGAACTGAAAGCCGAGGCCCGCCAGCGAGCTCTCCAGGCGCGTGGCGATCTCCGCGATGATCTCCTTCAAGCGGCGCGGCTCGATCTCGAGCTTGACCGTGAGGTCGGTGAGCAGGCGGACGAATTCGTCCGCGTTGCGGTCCAGCGCTCGTCCCGAAAGCACGAACGACTGGAGATAATCCTCCCGCGCCGCCAACGATTGGACCTGGGCCGCCGCACCCACTCCTCCGGTGACGGCGGCGATGCGCGAAGCGATCGCGGCGTAGTCCTGGCCGGCCGCGCCGCTCTGGGTGAGCACGCGGCTGAAAAGGGGCAGAAGGTCCTTCTGGTCGGCGGTCAGCGTGGAGAAATCGCAGCGGAGGTCGAGGTACGTGATCCCATTGGTCGGCTGCGGGTAGAACTCGAGCGCGGCGCCGCGCAGGCTCAGGTCGTGACTCGGGATGTCCTCGAACCGCATCGGGATGTCGCTGAGCTCGAGGGTCGGGAGCGAGGAAAGGTCCTGCTTGCCCTCCTGGTCCGCCTTGAGCCGCAGAGCCTCGGCCACGATGCGGGCTTTGTCGGAATCGTCCAGCCCGGCTTCGATCGCGGCCAGGCGGTCAAGCTCGTCGCGGCGCTGCCGCTCTTCCAGCTCGGGGTCGGGCACGATCGTGAGGAGGGCGCGATGCGGATTGTCCAGCAGCTCGGCGCGGATCAGGTTCTCAAAGAAACGGCCCTGCGCCCGGGCCGCCTGCAGGCGCCCCAGGTCGGCGTCGAAGTTGAGGGCGCTGTAAGGATCACCTCCGTAGTGGTACGGAGTCAACGCCGTGAAGAGCATCCGCAGCGCGAAGGGAAACCCGGCGTTGGAGCGCTCTCGCTTCTCGAACTCGAGGTGGTGGATGGCTGCGTCGACCTGCTCTTGGTCGACTCCTTCGTCGGCCACGTGCTGCAGCGTGTCGAGCACGAGCTGGAGCACCTTCTCGGCGTCCTCGGTCGCGACGTCCTTCAGGCCGGCGCCGAAAGCCGCCTCCCGGTAATCGTCCTGCAACCCGCTGCCGTCCGCCAGCGCGGTGCCGATCCGGGAGTCGATCAGAGCCTTGCGCAGCGGCGAGCCGGCATTGCCCAGGAGCACCTCGGACAGCACCCGCATCGCGAGCAACCGGAAAGAGTCGCCGCTCGGCACCGTCACCCAGGCGACCAGGGCCTGCGATTTGCGCGAGTGGTCCTCGCCGGCGGTGACCGGGTAAGGCTCGGTCGCTGTGGTCGGCTTCCTGAACCGCTTCACGTCCGGGATCGAGGTGTCGACGGCGACCCGCTGGAAGCGCGAAAGCACGTTGCGCTCGATCACCTCGAGCGTCTCCTCGAGAGACTGGTCCCCATAGGTGTAGAAGTACGCGTTGCTCGGGTGGTAGTGGAGGGCGTGGAAGCTGCGCAGCTGCTCCCACGTCAGATTGGGGATGTCCTGCGGGTCCCCACCCGAGACGTGCTCATAGGTCAGACCCGGGAACAGCGCTTTGCCCATCGCCCTCGCGACCGCGGCGTGAGGAGTTGCAAGCGCCCCCTTCATCTCGTTGAAGACCACGCCCTTGTAGCGCAGTCCGCTCGTCGGATCAGTTGGGTCTTCGAACTCGAAGCGGATGCCCTCCTGCTGAAACGAGTCCTGGGAGAGACGTGGGAAGAAGGTGGCATCCAGGTACACCTGCAGAAGGTTCATGAAATCCTTGGCGTTGCGCGTGCTGAACAAGTAGATCGTCCAGTCCGCGCCGGTGAGGGCGTTCATAAAAGTGGCGAGCGAGCGCCTGGTCATGCTGAAGAACGGGTCGCGGACGGGATATCTCTGCGAGCCTGCGAGCACGACGTGCTCCAGGATGTGAGCGACGCCGGTCGAATCCTTGGGTGTCGTGGGAAACAGCACGGCGAACCCGTTGTTGTCGTCCGCGCACTGGATGTGAATATGTCGAGCTCCCGTGCGCTGGTGCTGGAGCTCGATAAACGTGCCTTCGAGTCGTTCCAGTGGCTCGCGCCGGTGGATTGAATACCCGCCGATGGTCTCGATTTCTGGAGTGGTGGTTCTGGACACGCGGACTCTTGAGTTTAGGATGTGAGGTCGGATGGTGTTGACGGACGCCGAGCTCGAGTTCCTCAGGTCGCAGCGAATCGGACGTTTCGCGACGGTCGGGCCGTCCGGCTGGCCGCACGTCGCGCCGGTCATGTACGCCGTCGACGACGGTGGCGCTCTCGAGTTTGACGTCGACGGGGTCAAACTCCGCAACCTCAACGGCGAGCCCCGCGCCGCGATGGTCGTAGACGCGATGGGGCCAAAGCGCGGCATCGCGATGCAGGGTCGGGTCGAGCTCATCGGCCCCGAGCGCGCCCGGCTGGTGCCCCTGCGTAAGTTCAGCTGGGGTCTTTGATTCCGAGAGCTGCCATTTTCGTCATCGTCCTCATCGCGGGCTGTACCGCCTCGACCGCCACTCCGTCCCCCACTCCGTCCCCCACTCCGTCCCCCGCTCCGTCCGGCCGGCTGGTCACCCCAACCCCATCGCCCCCGATCTCCGCTGAATGGGCCGAGTACCACCGCGACGCGGAGCGCAGCGGGGCAGGCCCGTCATCACCGCCACTCAGCTCGCCCAGCGTCGCCTGGAAGACAAGCGTGGACGCCGACGTCTACGCCTCGCCGCTGATCGTCCAGGGGCATGTCATCGTCGCGACCGAGAACAACACCGTGTACTCGCTCGACGTGTTCACGGGCTCGGTGATCTGGAGCATCCACCTGGGCGCCCCGGTCGATTCGGCATCCCTTCCGTGCGGCGACATCGGGCCCGTCACGGGAATCACTGGAACCCCCGCTGCCGATCCCGCCACGGGGCGCGTTTACGTCGTGGCGTTCCTTGGAGGGCGCCACCACATGCTGTTCGGCCTGAGCCTCGTGGACGGCTCGGTGATCCTCCAACAGGACATTGACCCGGCGGGATCAGACCCGGCGGTGCAGCAGCAAAGAGGCGCGCTGGCCATCGGTTCTGGGTTCGTCTACGTGCCGCTGGGGGGCCTGTACGGTGACTGCGGGGCATATCACGGTTACGTGGTGGCCGTCCCGCTGGCGGGCGGGCCCGCTCCCTTCTATCGGGTCCCCAGCGTTCGCGGGGCCGGGATCTGGAGCGCCGCCGGGCCCGCCATCGACCCGGCCGGGAACGTCTACGTGGTGAGCGGCAACTCGACTGAGTCGCCGTCAACATTCGATTACAGCAACTCGGTCATCGAGCTCTCGCCCGACCTGCAGTCGGTCAGATCGTATTTCGCGCCCGCGAGCTGGAGGGCGCTCAACGCCGGCGACGTCGACCTGGGGTCGCTCGGGGCCACGCTGTTGGGGTCGGCTGACGTGGTCAGCGTCGGCAAGGAGGGCGTCGCTTACCTTCTGCGGGCCGGCCGGCTGGGCGGCGTTGGCGGCCAGGTTGCAGCCAGGCAGGTGTGCGCAGGGGCGTTCGGGGGAACCGCGGTGCTGGGCTCGACCGTGTTTGTGCCTTGCACCGACGGGCTCTATGCGCTGTCGGTGACGCCCGACTCGATCGCCGTGAGCTGGAGCGCCAGCCACCCGGCGCTCGGCTCGCCGATTCTTTCGGCCGGCGCCCTGTGGGCCGTCGAGCCTGCTTCCGCGACGCTCTTCGCCCTCGACCCGGCGAACGGCCGCGTGGTCTACTCCACCGGGCTCGGCGCCGCCGAGCACTTCAGCACGCCCGCCGCCACCGATGGGTTCGTCGTCGCGTCGGCCGGGCGCGGCGTGGTGGCCGTGTTGACCGCGGGCTAGCCCTGGATCGACCGCAGCAGGTTCGCCATCTCGATCGCCGCCTCCGCAGCCTCGGCGCCCTTGTTGTTCTTGGGCCCCGATCGCGCGAGGGCCTGGTCGCGGTCCTCGGTGGTGAGGACGCCGAAGGTCACCGGCACGCCCGTGTCGAGCTGCACCTGCATGATCCCGGCCGCCGCCTGGCCCGCGACGACCTCGAAGTGGTAGGTCTCACCGCGGATCACGCACCCCAGGCAAACGATGGCGTCGTAGCCACCTTTCTCGGCCAGCGTCAGCGCCGTCACCGGTAGCTCGAAGGAGCCTGGGACCCAGAGCACGTCGGGCTCCTCGACCCCGTGCTGGACCAGCGCGTCGAGCGCTCCTCGCAGCAACCGTCTCGAGATGTCGTCGTTGAACCGCGACACGATGACGGCGATGCTCAGCTCGGCTCCGTCGAGCTCCGGCGTTGCGCTCTTCTCACCCATCAGCGCGACTCAAAGCAGGTGTCCCAGCTTGTCTTTCTTGGTCTTGAGGTAGCGCTCGTTGTACCGGTTTGAGGGGACCTGGATCGCGACCCGTTCGACCACCTCGAGACCGAAGCCCTCCAGGCCGTAGATCTTCTTCGGGTTGTTGGTCAGGAGGCGGATCTTGCGCACCCCGAGGTCGTAGAGGATCTGGCTGCCGATGCCGTAGTCGCGCTTGTCCGCCGGGTGCCCTAGCGCCTCGTTGGCCTCCACCGTGTCCATCCCCCGGTCCTGCAGGTTGTAAGCGTGCAGCTTGTCCAGCAGCCCGATGCCTCGACCCTCCTGATGCCGGATGTAGAGGATCACGCCGACGCCTTGGGTCGCGATCATCTCCATCGCCGCATGGAGCTGGGCGCCGCAGTCGCAACGCAGGCTCCCGAATATGTCCCCGGTGAGGCACTCGGAGTGGGCGCGCAGCAAGACCGGCTCCTGGGGATCGATGTCACCCAGCACCAGGGCCAGGTGGTTCTCATGCTTGAGCACGTCCTCGTAGGCGAACAATTTCCACGCTCGCGGATCGTGATCGCCGATCGGGATGGTCGCCTCGACTCGACGAGCCACTAGCTTCTCGTTGCGGCGCCGGTATGCGATCAGCTGCTCGACGGTGATCAGCTTGATCCCGTGCTCGGTGGCGAAATGCTCGAGGTCAGGCATGCGGGCCATGGTGCCGTCGGCCTTCATCAGCTCGGTGATCACGCCCGCCGGGTAAAGGCCGGCCAGGATCGCCAGGTCCACAGCAGCCTCGGTCTGCCCGGCCCGCGTGAGCACACCGCCTTCGGCAGACCGCAGCGGGAAGGTGTGGCCCGGCATTGAGAAGTCGGCCGCCTTCGCCTGTGGGTCGAGCACCTTGTGGATGGTGGCCGCGCGGTCGTGCGCTGACGCGCCCGTGGTGGTGACGTCCCTGGCGTCGATGCTGACGCTGAACGCGGTACCGAGCCGGCTGGTGTTGTGCTCCACCATCGGAGCGATGCCAAGCTCGTCCAGGCGTCGCGCGATCACCGGCATGCACACGAGCCCCGAGCCGTGGCGGGTCATGAAGCTGACGTGGTCCGGGGTGACGAGCTGAGCGGCCACCACGAGGTCGCCTTCGTTCTCGCGGTCCTCGTCGTCGACCACGATCACGAACTTGCCGGCCTTGAAGTCGGCGACCGCCTCCGGAACGGTGGCCAGTCCCATTGCTCGACGAATGTTACCGGCGGAGGTTTCTGGCCACGTAGCGCGCAACCACGTCCGCTTCCAGGTTGAGCACCGACCCCTTCACGTATCCGCCCGCGATCGTCACGGCCAGCGTATGGGGGATCAGGGCCACCCGGAAGGTGCGAGCGCGCTCGTCTACCCCGGCGACCGTGAGGCTCATGCCGTCCACCGCCACCGATCCCTTCTCGACCACGAAGCGGCGCAGGGCTGCCGGCAGGCCGATCTCCAGCTCGCGCCCGGAGGCGGCCGCCACCACTTTCCGGACCTTGCCCCTGGCGTCCACGTGGCCCTGCACCAGGTGCCCGTCCAGCAGGCCCGACGCGCTCAGCGGCAGCTCGAGGTTCACGCGCGAACCGGCGGTGGCCAGCCCTAGGTTGGTGCGCCGCAGCGTCTCGGGGACGACGTCCGCGAAGAAGATGTCGCCCTTCCTCTCGACCACGGTCAGGCAGCAACCGTTGACCGCCACGCTGGAACCGATCTTCAGGCGGCGCGTCGCGGACGCCGCAGCCACGCCGATCCGGCTCGGCCCGGCAGCGACGACTGTGCCGACGGAGCTAACGATCCCGGTGAACATCTGTATACGCGGTGATGAGCATGTCATCACCAAGGCGGGTGAAGTCGATGTCGCGCAGGCGGATCGCATCCGCAAGGCGCTCGATCCCGGTCCCCCCGACCGGGCCAGGCGCTTCCCGGCCGCCGATCACGCTCGCGGCGACATAGGCGTACACCTTGTCGACCAGGTTATCGGCGAAGAAGGACGCGTGCACCTCGCCGCCGCCCTCCACCAGCACGCTGAGCAGATTGCGCCTGCCGAGCTCGTCGAGGAGCGCGGGCAGCGAGACGCGGCCGTCCGGCGCCGCCGGGAGCTTCACCACCTCGGCGGCGCCCGCGCGACCCGCACGCGTGGTGGCGATCAGGGTGCCGGCGCCGACGATCCGCGCCGATTGCCGGATCCGCAGCTGGGAGTCGACCACCACCCGAAGGGGCTGCCGTCCCGCTTCGCCCTCGATCCGGGTGGTCAGCTCAGGATCGTCGACCACGACCGTGTTGACGCCGACCAGGATCGCGTCGTGCATGTGGCGCAGCCGGTGGGAATGCCGGCGTGCGTCCTCGCCCGTGATCCATCGCGACTCGCCCGTCCGCGTCGCGATCTTGCCGTCCAGGCTCATGGCGAACTTGGCGGTCACAAAAGGCCGGCCCGTCAGCCGGTGCTTGACGTAGAACTCGTTCATGCGCAGCGCGCGGTCTTCATGCGCCCCTGCGGCCACCGCGATCCCCGCGGCCTCTAGGGCGCGGATACCCGCGCCCCGTACCCGATCGTCAGGGTCCGCCATCGATACCACCACGCGGCGCAGCCCAGCGTCGATGATGGCCGTCGCGCAGGATGGGCTGCGGTGCCCGTGGTTGCACGGCTCCAGGTTCACGTAGAGAGTCCCGCCCAAGGCCGCCTCGCCGGCTGCAGCCAGCGCTTCCTCCTCGGCATGGGGGTGGCCGGGGCCGCGGTGGTAGCCCTCGCCCGCGAACCGGCCGTCGCGGTCCAGCACGACCGCCCCCACCATGGGATTGGGGCTGGTGCGGTAGTCGCCTTTGAGCGCGAGCTCGACGGCGCGCGCGGACCAGTTGAGGTCCTGGCTTGGATCGTTCTCGGTCGGGATCATCGTGCGCGCACCAAATCAGACCACATGGTGATCGCAATCAACAACCGAACTAGGTCTATGAGATTCTCCAGCCTGCTTTCAGCGCTGGATCCGTAATTTGTTCGTGAACTCACTTGATTCAGTGATCTGAAGAGTGAGTTATAGGTGAACAAGCCCTCGGGCTATTAGTACCGGTCAGCTCAAAGAATTGCTTCTCTTACACCTCCGGCCTATCAACCTGGTTGTCTACCAGGGCCCTTACCCGGTTAACCCGGTGGGA
>DATLUC010000139.1:0-8564 GCA_035533335.1 Candidatus Baltobacterales bacterium | reverse complement strand
CGCTCGACGGCTCCGGGGACCGGTTTGGGGCCGCTGTCACCGGAGAATCGGCCCTCCCAGCGTGGAGAACTCGTAGGGGTCAACTGGGCAGAGGTTCAGGACTCAAATTCTACCGGATTTCGAATTCAGAAATGGCCTCCGGGGGCTTCTTAACAGGCCTCCTAGGCGGGGGCTTTCCACCTCAGCACCGGGTCCTCGCTCAGGCCCTGCAGGTACGAGTTGATCTGGCGGGCCGCGGCGACGTCGTCGAGACGGCCGACGGGGAGGTTTTTGGGCTCGTCGTGGAGGGCTTGGGGGTTCGATCGGGCCTCGGCCACGATCTCTTTGATCGCCATGGCGAAGGCGTCCAGGGTGGCCTTGCTCTCCGTCTCGGTCGGCTCGACCATGATCGCCTCCGGCACCACCAGCGGGAAGTAGATCGTGGGCGCGTAGAAGTCGCGGTCCAGAAGCGCTTTGGCGATGTCGAGGGCGCGCACCCCCTCGTGGCTGAGGTTGCGGGCGCTGGCCACGAACTCGTGCATGCACGGACCCTCGTGCGGCATCTCGAGATCGCCTTCCATCAGCTTGCGCAGGTAGTTGGCCGAGAGCACCGCGTCGTGCGAGGCCTGGGTGAGGCCGTCCCCGCCCATGGCCACGATGTAGGTGTACGCCCGCACGAGCATCCCGAAGTTGCCGTAGAAGCTGCGCACCCGTCCGATCGACTTGGGCCGCTTGAAGTCAAGGGTGAGGTGTCCATTGGTCCGCTCGACGGTGGGCGCCGGGAGGAAGGGCACGAGCTCGGCCTTCACGCCGACCGGCCCGGCCCCGGGGCCGCCTCCCCCATGCGGGGTGGTGAACGTCTTGTGCAGGTTCATGTGCACGGCGTCGAAGCCCATGTCACCTGGGCGGCAGATGCCCATGAAGGCGTTGAGGTTGGCCCCGTCGTAGTAGAGCATGGCACCCGCCGAGTGCACGAGTTGCGCTATATCGAGGATCTCTCGTTCGAACAGGCCCAAGGTGTTGGGGTTGGTTAGCATCAAGGCGGCAGTGCGTGGCGACAGCTTCGACTCCAGGTCCGCGAGGTGGAGACGCCCGTCGGCCCCGGATTTGACCTCGACGACGTGGAAGCCGCTCAGAGCTGCGCTGGCCGGGTTGGTCCCGTGCGCCGAGTCGGGGACCAGGACCTCGGTGCGGGCCTCGCCTCGCGAATGCTGGTAGGCCTGGATCATCCGCAGGGCCGTCCACTCGCCATGCGCGCCGGCCGCGGGCTGCAGGGTCACGCGGTCGACCCCGACGATCGCGCACAGGGCCTGTTCGAGGCGCCACATGAGCTCGAGCGCCCCCTGGGCGGTGTCCTCGTCCTGATATGGGTGTAGGTCGGCGAACCCGGGAAGTGCGGCGGCGACCTCGTTGGCGACTGGGTTGTACTTCATGGTGCAGCTGCCGAGCGGATAGAACTGCTCGCTGATCGAGTAGTTCAGGGACGCCATCCGGCTGTAGTGGCGCATGATCTCGGGCTCGCTGAGGCGCGGCAGACCCGGCGGTGTAGCCCGCAGCATGCTCGCCGGTAGCACGTCGGCAGGACCCGGGGCGGCGAGGTCCGCCTCCGGCAGGCGCGGCGGCTGCGCGCCGGGCCGACTGAGCTCAAAGCTGAGCGGTTCGCTCATGACTCCAGAACAGCCAGCAGCTCGTCGATGGCGCGCGGGTCGTTGACCTCGGTGCAGGTGAACGTGACCACGCCTTTGAGCTCGCGGAACCAACGATGTACGTCGAGCGGCCCGAGGATGCCCTTGCGGGCGAGCTTTCGGATCACCGCCGGGGCCTTCGGCACCCGGACCGGGAACTCGTTGAGGAACTGGCGGTCCGGGAAGGCGAGCTCCCAGCCGGGCAGCGCGGTCAGGCGTTCGGCCAGCGAGTGGGCCCGCTTGAAGCTGACTTCCGCGATCTGCCGGAGGCCTTCGGGCCCCATGTAGGTCATGTAAACGCTGGCTGCCAGGGCGCACAGCGAATGGTTGGTGCAGATGTTGGAGGTCGCCTTCTCACGCCTGATGTGCTGCTCGCGCGCTGCCAGGGCGAGCACGAATCCGCGGCGCCCGGCCGCGTCGTGCGCGGCGCCCACCAGCCGTCCGGGCAGGCGGCGCACCAGCTCCCTGCGGCAGGCGATGAAGCCCACGTGCGGGCCGCCATAGCTCGGCTGCAGCCCTAGCTGCTGACCTTCGCCGACCGCGACGTCGGCCCCGTACTCGCCGGGCGGCTTGAGGATGGCCAGGCTGATCGGGTCGACGCAGGCGACGGCCAGCGCGCCCACCCTGTGGGCCGCCTCGGTGAGCGCCTCCGCGTCGATCAGCAGGCCCAGGAAGTCCGGCTGCTGGAAGATCACGGCCGCGGTCTTCTGGCTCGGCTCGGACCCCTTGCGGATCTTGATTCCCCGGCCTTCGCTGAAGGCGCGAAGCACCTCGAGGTACTCGGGATGGAGGTAGCCCGCCACCAGGACCTCGTTGCGGTCGGTCTGGATGTGGGCCATCATTGCCGCTTCGGCCACCGCGGTCGCGCCGTCGTACAGCGAGGCGTTCGCCACGTCGAGCGCGGTCAGCTCCGCGATCATGGTCTGGAACTCGTAGATCGACTGCAGCGTGCCCTGGCTGGCCTCCGGCTGGTACGGCGTATAGGCGGTGTAGAACTCCGGCTTGGAGGTCACCGCAGCAACCGCGGCCGGGATGAAGCGTCGGTAGACGCCGCCTCCACGAAACGTGAGACGGTCGGGAAAGACGTGGTTGCGGGCGGCCAGGGCGGTGATCTGGGCCATGGTCTCGAACTCGGATAGCCCCGCCGGGAGCTGGAGCTCCTCGATGCGCAGCGACCTGGGGATGTCGACGAGGAGCTCGTCCATCGACTTCACGCCGATCGCATCGAGCATCTCGGTCCGCTCTTCGGCGGAGTGGACGAGGTACGGCACCTAGTGCGCGGAGGCCTCCGTGACCTTCTGGTAGGCGGCCTCGTCGAGCAGGTCCGCCGGAAGCTCGCCGGTCAGCTCGAGCTTCAGGAGCCAGCCGTCGCCATAAGGGTCCGAGTTGATCAGCTCAGGTTTGCCGGCCAGCTTCTCGTTGACCGCCGTGATGCGGCCCGCCACCGGCGAGTAGAGGTCGCTGGCCGCCTTGACCGACTCCACAACGCCGAAGCTCTCCCTTTCCGCGACCTTGCGGCCGGTGCTGGGAAGCTCCAGGAAGACGACATCGCCCAGCTGCGCTTGCGCGAAGTCAGTGATGCCGACCGTCGCGGTCTTGCCGTCGACCGTGACCCACTCGTGCGACTTGGTGTAGCGCCGGTCAGCCATTCGACTCTCCTTCTTGTGTGTTCAAGCCGCGTTTTGCTCAGGACCTGGCGGGGGTGCCCGCCGAGCGCGCGGAGCCCCGGTAGAAGGGAAGCTTCACCACCTCGGCGGGGGCCTCCCGGCCACGCACGTCGACCACGACCCTGTCTCCGACTCGCAATGATGCGGCTTCCACCAGGGCGAGCGCGATCGGGTGCCCGAGGAAGAACGAATAGGTGCCGCTCGTCACCGCCCCGACGCGCTTTCCGCCGACTGCGACGGCGGCGCCGTGCCGCGGGATGTTGGCCGGGTCGGTCTTCAGGCCAACCAGGGTGCGGCGAGGTCCCTCTTGTTTGACGCGCGCCAGCGCAGCCTTGCCGATGAAGTCCGCCTTGGCGAGCTTGACGGTCCAGCCGAGCCCGGCTTCATAAGGGTTGACCGACTCGTCCATGTCGTTGCCGTAGAGGCGCAGCGCCGCCTCGAGCCGCGTTGCGTCGCGGGCGCCGAGGCCGGCGGGCAGGACTCCGGCGCTCTTGCCCGTGGCCAGGATCGCGTCCCAGACTCCGCCGATCTTGTCGGATTGGACGAACAGCTCGAAACCGTCCTCGCCCGTGTAGCCGGTGCGGGAGATCAGCGCGTCGATGCCCGCGACGCGGCCGGGCTGAAAACCGAAATAAGGGATTCCCTCGGTGGCGGAGCTGTCGTCCGGCATCAGCTCGTGCGCGCGGGGGCCCTGGAACGCGATGAGGCCCAGGTCCAGGGTCTGGTCGACCATCGAGACCTGGTCTTGGACATGCCCGCGCATCCATGCGGTGTCCTTGTCCCGATTGGCCGCGTTGACCACGACCAGGAAACGCTCCCCGGTTTCGCGGTACACCACGAGGTCGTCGACGACTCCGCCGTCTTCCTTGCACATGAGGGTATAGACGGCATGTCCCGGCTCGACGGCGGCGATGTCGTTGGTAAGCAGCTGCTGCAGAAACGCCTCCGCCCCCGCGCCCTCGACGATCAACCTGCCCATGTGTGACACGTCGAAGAGGCCGGCGGCCTCGCGGACAGCGAAGTGCTCGTCACGAATCGACGTGTATTGCTGCGCCATGTCCCAGCCGCCGAAGTCCACCATCCGTCCGCCGAGCGCGACGTGGCGGTCGTAAAGCGGCGTGCGCAGGGGTGCGTTAGGCGTCAAGTTCGGGGCGCTCGTCTTGATCGATGTCGAAATCCAAGGCCTCGGGGTCGATGAACGCGAGCATCTCCTCGTCGTGCCTGCGTCGCGCATCGGCCACGACCTGCGCCACGTAAAGCGTGCGGTCGACCGTCCATTCGAGCTTTTCGGCGATCTCAGCAGCGACCGGCTCCCGCTGCAGCTCGCGCCGAAGCACCACCTGGGCCCGCTCGTAGTCCGTCGCCGCAGCCACGAGAAGCTGGGCGTCGCGAACCGCGGCGGTCTCGGTGGCGATCGCGGACTCCATCTGCTGGACCACCTTCCGCTCGGCGTAGCCGGCAAAGTTCGTCTCGCCGCTGGTCGAGAAACTGCGTACGGCTTCGACGAGCCCGATCGAGCCTTCCTGGACGAGGTCGAGGACCGAAACCCCTTGCTCGCCTCGCTCCGTGGCGAGGCGGATGACCATGGTCAGGTTGGCCGCGACGAGGCGATCTTCACTGGCGCGGTCACCGAGCGCGGCCTGGTGAATCAGGCGCTCCTCGTCTGCGGGCTTGAGTGGTTCACGGCTGCGTGCCTGCCGGCGCAGCTCGCGCAGCAGTGCCTCGTCGCCGCCCATGGGAGGCAGCGGGCGGGAGTCACCTTCCCGGTTCGTGTAGAGCCCCATCTCGCTCGATTCTACGCCCGGCCATGGGGGCGCCCGGGAGCGCCAGCGGACGCCATGTTCCACGTTTTACATCGCAGAGACGGTCCCGGATTGCCATACTCGGTGCCATGCGCCAGCGCTCTGCGCTGCGATTCGTGAGCTGCCTGTTCGCGCTGGCCGCCCTCTCGCCTTTGACCGCGTCGGCGGCCACCCCCCGCGTCGAGCAGGCGGACCTCACCGGCGACATCAACACGATCATGGCGGCGTACATCGAGAGCTCCGTGAGCCGTGCCGAGGCGGACCACGCCGACGCCCTGCTGGTCGTGATGAACACCCCGGGCGGCATCTCCACCTCCATGGACGACATCGTGACGAGCCTGCTCAACTCCACCGTTCCCGTGATCGTTTTCGTTTACCCGAGCGGCGCGCGCGCCGCCTCCGCCGGCTTGTTCGTGGCCCAGGCTGCCGACGTTCTCGCCATGGCGCCGGACACCAACATCGGCTCGGCGCACCCCATCGACGCGTCCGGGGCAAACCTCACCGGAGACCTCGGCACCAAGGTCTTGAACGACGCGGTGACGCGGGTCCGCGCCCTGGCCTCGATGCACGGCCGCAACGCGGACTGGGCGGAGCAGGCCGTGCGCAACAGCGTGAACATCAACGCCGAGCAGGCGGTCAGCCTCCACGTCGCCGACGTCGAGGCTGCTGATCCCGCGGCCTTGATGAACCAGGTCGACGGACGTTCGCTGCCGCGCGCCGGCGGGACCTTGGTGCTGCACACCGCAGGCGCCCAGATCGGCGACTTCCCGATGCCGTTCTGGCAGGTGTTCCTGAACGCCCTGATCGACCCCACCGTCGCGGCGCTGCTGATCATCGTGGCGGGCTACGGCATCATCACGGAGATGTCGTCGCCGGGGGCGATCCTGCCTGGCGTCATCGGCGGGTTGGCGGCGATTCTGGCCATAGTCTCCCTCGCCAACCTGCCCGTGAACATCGCCGGGGCCTTGATGATGCTGCTCGCCTTCGTCCTGTTCATCGCCGACTTGAAAGCGCCGACGCACGGCATCCTCAGCGTGGGAGGCGTGTTCGCGCTCGTCTTCGGGATGGCGTTTCTGATCAACACGGGACCGGTCGGCCTGGGCGTCAATCCCTGGGTCTCGCTCGTCACGGGCCTGCTCACGCTTGCGTTCTTCGCCGTCTTGATCCGCAAGGTCGTCGCCGCGCGCCACCGTCCGGTGTTCGCTGGAGCCGAGAGCCTTGTCGGCTCGGTGGGCGAGGCGCGCGAGGAGCTCGCCCCGGAGGGGCTAGTCTTTGTCGCAGGTGCGCTGTGGAAGGCCGTTGCCGCCCCGGCCACGATCCATGCAGGGTCGCCGGTGATAGTGGTCGGGCGCAGAGGGCTGGAGCTCGACGTGGTGCCCGGCGAGAACGCAGAAGTGGAGGAGAAGAACTAATGGACGTCACATCGCTCGTCATCCTGGCGGTGGTCATCGTCCTCGTTCTCGTCATCCTTTTCTCCAGCCTTCGGATCGCGACCGAGTACGAGCGTGGCGTGGTGTTCCGCCTGGGCCGGTTGATCCCGCTGAAGGGCCCGGGCCTTTTCTTCATCATCCCTTTCGGCATCGATCGCCTGGTCAAGATCGACCTCCGCACGATCACGCTCGAGGTGCCTCCCCAGGAGGTGATCACCAACGACAACGTGACGGCCAAGGTCAACGCCGTGATCTATTTCCAGGTGATCGACGCGCGCAAGGCGGTGACGCAGGTCCTGAACTACATCAACGCCACCTCGCAGATCGCCCAGACGACGCTGCGTGCGGCTCTCGGCCAGGCCACTCTCGACGAGCTGCTGGCCAACCGCGAGAAGATCAACCAGAACCTGCAGAAGATCATCGACGAGCAGACCGAGCCCTGGGGCATCAAGGTGGCCGTGGTCGAGATCAAGGACGTGGAGCTTCCGAGCACGATGCAGCGGGCCATGGCCAAGCAGGCCGAGGCTGAGCGTGAGAAGCGGGCCAAGATAATCAACGCCGACGGAGAGTTCCAGGCTTCGCAGACCCTGGCCAACGCGGCACAGGTCATCTCCTCTCAACAGGGCGCGCTGCAGCTCCGCTTTCTCCAGACCATGGTCGAGATCGGGTCGGAGAAGAACACGACCATCCTGCTGCCATTCCCCATCGAGCTGATCACTCCCCTCATCGAGTTCGGCAAGCGCCTCGACAGCTCGGCGCCCCCACCCCTCCCGGCTCCTGACAAGGGCGCGAAGTCGGGCTGACCGCTCACCTGTATCTCGACGCGAGCGCGGCGCTCGTCACGCTCACGCCGCTGCCTCTGATCCTGGCCGCGAACTCCGCCGTCGGGAAGCCGTGGGCGCGAACGGCGACCGCGGTGATCGGCGGGCTCACGGCCGGAGTCTTCTTCTTGTTGGGGGCGCTCGACCTCGCCGGCGCGCCGGTGCTGGCTGGAGGTGTAGGCGCAAACGCCAGGCTCGGCCTCGACATCGGCACGATGGCGAGCGGCTTTGCCGCGGCGGCGCTCGTGTCCAGGCCCTTGCGCGAACGGCTGGCACGCGTGATTCCAATCGATCCGGACAGCCCCGTGCACGCGCTGGCCCTCGTGCTCGCCGTGATCCTGTTCGGCACGCAGATCACATCGGTCATCTTCACCAACGTCCTGGCCTCCGACCAGTCCCAGGCACCGCTGTCCCTCGGTGACCTCGTCCTGCAGGAGATCCCGTTCCTCATCCTGGGGCTGGCCGGGGTCGGTATCTTCACGCGGCGCAACACGGCTGCGGCGCTGGAGCGGCTTGGGGTCGTGGTTCCGAAGTGGTGGCAGGTGCCCCTGGCGCTCGCCACGGCCGGCTTGTTCTTCGGATTCGGTAGTGCGATGGATGCGCTGAACCACACCGTCTCGCCGCAGGTGGCGCAGCAGGTGGACGTCACGACCCAGCACGTTTTCGGGGGCCTGGGCGGGCCGTTCGGCATAGCCGCGCTGGCTCTCGCCCCGGGAATCTGCGAGGAGATCCTGTTCCGCGGAGCGTTGCAGCCGCGCCTGGGGATCGTCCCCACCGCGCTGCTCTTCACCTCCATCCACACCCAGTACGGTTTCTCGCTCGATTTGCTGGCCGTGTTCGTGCTGGCGATCGGCCTGGGCGTGGTCCGGAAGTACACCAATACCACCACTTCGAGCCTCTGCCACACCAGCTACAACCTGCTCGGAGGGATCGCGCTCTCGGGCGCCGCGTTGGGCGTAGGAGCGGGCGTGGACCTGGTCCTCCTGGCGCTTTCTGCCTATGGGATCTGGTCCAGCAGGCGCCAGCGCACGGCCTCGACCGTGAGCGCGCCTTAACCAGCTGGGTTGCCCTTGGAGTGGCTCCCATTAGGTTCGATATACGGTGCGCAGGCGGGGCAAGGGCCTGTCCGGGAGTGGAAGGCCCCGCCAAGGGGGTGCAACTTGATGGGTGAGCCGGGTCC
>DATLUC010000138.1:0-3303 GCA_035533335.1 Candidatus Baltobacterales bacterium | reverse complement strand
GGCCATCCAGGCCCGGATCAAGCAGATCAAGGTCCAGGTCGAGGACACCACGTCCGACTTCGACAAGGAGAAGCTGCAGGAGCGGCTCGCCAAGCTCGCCGGCGGCGTCGCCGTGATCAAGGTCGGAGCTGCCACCGAGGTGGAGCAGAAAGAGAAGAAGCACCGCATCGAGGACGCGCTCAGCGCGACCAAGGCAGCGGTGGAAGAGGGCATCGTCGCGGGTGGCGGCACCGTGCTGCTGAACGCGCAGAAGAAGCTCGACGGCGGGCTCGGCCTCAAGGACGACCAGGCAACCGGTGTCGCGATAGTCCGCAAGGCGCTCGAGGAGCCGATCAAGCAGATCTGCCTGAACGCCGGCGTGGAAGGCTCCGTCATCGTGGAGCAGGTTCGCAAGAGCAAGGCCGGTGAGGGCTACGACGCTCTCCACGACAAGTTCGTCAACATGTTCGAGTCGGGCATCGTCGACCCGGCCAAGGTGACCCGCTCGGCGCTGCAGAACGCCGCGTCGATCGCAGCCATGGTGCTGACCACGGAAGCGATGGTGACCGAGGTCCCCGAGGACAAGCGGAACTCGGGCGGCGGCGGTGGCATGGGCGGCATGTCCCCGGACATGATGTAGTCCAGGAAGAACAATCGAGAGCCCCTCGCCTCTGGCGGGGGGCTCTTTCTTTTCCCCCGCTTCCCCAAGGAGCGGGGAAATGGCGCGGAGGCCCGGTTGGGGAGAGCCTTTTCGGCTAAGCCCTCCGGGTCAAGCGCCCGTCGCGCTTGGGCGCCAAGCGGCTCTTCTTCTCCCGCCCTGCAGGCTCGTCGACGGGGATGATCCCGCCCATCCCTGCCATGCGCCGCCCCGCGACCGACACCGCGAACGGCAGCAGGAGCATGAAGCTCGCCACCACGACCGATAGCGCGTCGGGCAGCCGGCGAGGGTCGTCCAACCCGAGGTAGGTCAGGTAGCCGCCGCCGCCCGCTGTGAGCAGCACGATGAGCACGGCGACCCCGATCGCCCACAAGCGGTATTCGCGAAACAGGGGCGGGGCGTTGCGGCTGGCCAGGCGCAGAAGCCACCAGGCGGTGAGGCCGTTGAGCACCAGTCCGCTGAGCAGGGCGCAGGCCGCCATGCCGATGCGGAACTGGGTGAGGTGCACCATCACGAAGGCCGAAACGTTGATGGCGAGGATGCCCACGGGCGTGATCACGCCGAGGGTCAGAAGGACGAACTCCCTAAGGCGTCGGGATCGGAACGTGTAGGGCTTAGTGCCCGCAGCCGCAGGCCTGGGCGTTCCCTGCGTCGTCGCCTGTGTCGAACGAGTGCCCGCACGAGCACGAGTGCACCGCGTTCGGGTTGTGCACCGTGAAGCCGGCGCCCATCAGGCTGTCGACGTAGTCGATCTCAGAGCCGCGGATGTAGGGGGCGCTGAAGTCGTCGACGACTATCTGCACTCCGTCCTGGTCGAGCACGAGGTCGTCCGCTCGGCGGTTGTCGTCGAAGGCCATGCCGTACTGCATGCCGGAGCAGCCGCCGCCGCTGACGAAGATCCGGAGCGCAAGCTGGGGGTTGCCTTCCTTGGCGAGCAGCTCCTTGAGGCGAGACTGGGCGTCGGGGGTGAGTGAGACGACAGCTTGTTCGATCACGCTTGCGATGTTACCACGGCGCTTCGCACCTATCCGCGGCCGAGTTTGAAACCCCGCTTGGCGGGCTTGACCTCGGCGCTCGCGGTGGTTCCGGCGATGAGCTGAGCCAGCTGCTCAGCCCCGCGCGAGATCGCGCTCTTGGGGTCGGTCAGGACGAGGATCTCGCCTTTGACCGCCGCCTCGTCCGGCTTCGTGCCGTCGAAATCGATCTCGACCGCCAGCTCCTGCTTCAGGGTCCGGACCACGTCCTCTTTGCTCACGACCGATTTCGGGACCTTGTTGTTGAGGGCGAGGATGACGCGTCCGGGGACGATGTTGAGCACGTTGGTGAAGATGTTCAGCAGCTCACCGACATCCTTCAATGACGAGAGCTCCGGGGTGACCAGTACCAGCACGCGCTGGGAGTGGTCAAGCACGCTGATGACGATGTCGGTGAACGCGACCCCGAGGTCGAAGATGATGTAGCGGAAGGCGTTGACCAGGATGCCCATGGCGCGGTTGACGAGGTCGACCGTGATGAGGTCCGCCTGCTCCGCTCGCAGCACGCCTGGAAGCAGCATCATGCCGCCCGGGTGGTGGAGGATGGCGCCGAGGACCGCCTCCTCGAAGTTGGCCGGGGGCACCTGGCTGGCGGCCGCGAGGCAGCCGGTGGGGGTCAGGTAGGAGATGAGCGCGGCGTGGTTGTAGGGGAGGGCCAGGTCGACCAGGAGCACCTCACCCGGGAACCGCTTGCCCAGCGCCGCGGCCAGGTTGACCGCCAGGGTGGTGCGGCCCGAGCCGCCCTTGGGCGAGTAGACGGCCACGGTGGAGGCGGCCTGCTCCGGGGCGACCATGCGCGCCCGGGCGATCAGGTTGGGGAGGGTGTCCTTGCGCTGCTCGACCAGCTTGGTCAGCTCGATGAGGGCGTCCGAGTCGGGCGGGACCGTCTCGTACATCGTCTTGCGGTCCAGGGTGAGAAGCTTGCAGTCCTCGAGGGCGCGGACGCTGGCCGTCCGCATCTCCTCCGAGATCAACGACATCTCGCCGAAGAAATCGTCCGGCCCCATCAGGGCGATCGTGATCGTGTGCCCCGGGGACTCCTCCACGAACACCTCGCAGCGGCCCGACTCGACGATGAACATCGTGTCGCCGGGGTCGCCCTGGTGGACGATCACCGAGCCCTTGGTCGCCGAGGCGGGGGCCAGACGGCGCGCCAGGGCGTGCAGGACGTTGTCGGGCAGGGTGAAGAAGATCGCCACCCGCTCCAGGATCTGGAAGCGCCGGCGAAGCTCGTCGGGGGAGCCCGCCGCTGACCGGTCGTTGTCGCTCACGCCGAACGAATTATAGGTGTGGGGTTGCAGACCCTCTCCACCTGTACATCTGTGGGGCCCGAGGCGGAGTCCTGAGCTCAGGGCGGCGCACCGCGGGAAACGGCGGTCGGGTCGAGTTCGATCTCGGGCGGCCCGAGTTCCGCCCGTTGGTAGACTTAGCCGCTGTCGGTCCCGTGGTGTAGCCTGGCCAAACACGCGGCCCTGTCAAGGCCGAGAACGCCGGTTCGAATCCGGTCGGGACCGCCATCCAACCCGGCGAGCGCGGGGAATCACGCTCGAAAGCGCTCCGGAGAGGTGGCCGAGTCCGGTTGAAGGCGACGGTCTCGAAAACCGTTATGGGTCACTGGCCCATCGAGAGTTC
>DATLUC010000137.1:0-101272 GCA_035533335.1 Candidatus Baltobacterales bacterium | reverse complement strand
GGACATCCTGGGCGAAGCGCTCGACATCCATCACCTCGCACCGGCAGGAAAGCAGCGGCGAGAACGGATCCTGGAGCTGCTCGGGTTGGTAGGTCTCTCCTCGGATTACGCCGACCGATATCCCCACGAGTTCTCCGGCGGGCAGCGACAGCGCATCGGCATCGCCCGCGCGCTCGCGGTTGATCCCTCCTTTATCGTGTGTGACGAGCCTATCTCGGCGCTCGACGTGTCCATCCAGGCGCAGATCATCAACCTGCTCGAAGAGCTCCAGGACCGGCTCCACCTCACCTATCTCTTCATCGCACACGACCTCTCGGTCGTGAAGCACATATCCGACCGTATCGCGGTGATGTACGTCGGTAAGGTGGTCGAAGTCTCCCCGGCGCGCGACCTCTACCGGAGCCCCCGGCATCCGTACACGGGGTCCCTGCTGTCGGCAATACCGATCCCGGATCCGCGACTGGAGAAGCGGCGCGAGCGAATCCTGCTCACGGGCGACGTCGCGTCCCCGGTCAACCCGCCCAGCGGATGCCGCTTCCGCACTCGATGCTTCAAGGCCCAGCCTAGGTGCGCCGCCGAGGAGCCACCGCTCGATACCGTGAGCCTTGGGGACCACCAGGCGGCGTGCTTCTTTCCGCTCGAGG
The DNA here is from genome assembly GCA_035533335.1 of Candidatus Baltobacterales bacterium. Taxonomy (GTDB): domain Bacteria; phylum Chloroflexota; class Dormibacteria; order Dormibacterales; family Dormibacteraceae; genus DATKSS01. Next base: position 100,628 of record DATLUC010000137.1, on the reverse strand, counting down.
CCTGAGGGCGCAAGGCGGCTAGCGGCCGGACGCGTACCCCTGTCCGCCTCGGGGGTTGGCCGCGGCCGAAAGCATCCCGGTCTCGGGGTCCTTTCCGACGGCGCATGTGCGCCCCAGCGACCAGCGGTCCGCCTCCTCGACCTCATGCCCGCGGCGGCGCAGCTCGTCGACGACGGATCGATCCGGGAGCGCCTCCAAGTGCAGCCTGCCGGGGTGGGCGTCATGAGGCGCGAACGAGCTCGGAAAGTGGGACGTGTGAAATGTCGGCGAATCGATGGCCGCCTGGAGCTCGTGGCCGAAGACAGCGTGCGCGAGAAAGAACTCGAGCGTCCATTGGTCCTGCTGGTCACCTCCCGGAGTGCCAAACGCAAGGCGCGGCTGGTCCTCGCGCAGTGCCAGCGAGGGACTGAGGGTGGTTCGCGGCCTCTTGCCGCCCTCTACGCGGTTGGGATGCTCGGGATCGAGGTTGAACATCTGCGCCCGGGTGCCGAGGCAGAACCCGAGCCCTGCGATCACAGGCGAGCTCTGGAGCCAGCCGCCACTGGGAGTGCAGGCGACGAGGTTCCCCCAGCGATCGGCTACGGCAACGTGGACAGTGTCGCCCCTCACCTCTCCCACCGCTTGCGAGCCGGCCCCGGTCCAGTGCCCGTCCGAGACCGCCTGGACGCCGCGCTTGGGCAGCCTGGGCTCGAGGCCGCCCGGCGAGCCCGGCCTGAGCTCGAACGATGCGGTGGGTCCGACCAGGACGCGGCGCTCCTCCGCGTAGCCCCGGCTGAGGAGGGCGTCGAGCGGGACGGGCGCAAACGCCGGGTCCGCATACCATGCCTCGCGGTCCGCGAAAGCGAGCTTGGCGCACTCGACGACGAGGTGGACGTGGTCCGCGGATAGGAATCCTGCCTCTTCCAAATCGAGGCCTTCGAGCAGACGCAATTGCTGGAGGAAGACGGGCCCCTGGCTCCACGGACCGCACTTGGCAACCGTCCAGCCCTGGAAATCAGCCGTCACGGGCTCTTCGTGAGAGGCTGCGAACCTTGCCAGGTCGCCTCCGGCCAGCAGGCCGTGGTGTCGCTCCCCCGAGCTGTCCATGAACTCGGCGCGGCAGTGCCGGTCGATCGCCTCGGCGACGAAGCCCGAGTAATAGCTGGCCAACGCGGCTTCGATCTGCCTCTCACGACTGCTCCCCGAGCCCGCCGCCTCGGCGACCAACCGGCGCATGGTGGCGGCGAGGTCAGGGTTGCGGAAGCGAGACCACGGCGCCGGGACGCCATTAATAAGGTAGATGGAGGCGGAGGACGGCCAGTGATCGCGAAAAAGTGATTCGACCATCGCGATCGTCTCCGAGACTCGAGGCACCAGCGGGTAGCCGCCGTCCGCGTACCCGATCGCGTACTCGAGGACGTCGGCGACACGCCATGTCCCGTGGTCCCGAAGCAGAGTCATCCAGCCCGCGAAGGCGCCTGGCACGCAGGCGGCCACGAGCCCGGTTCCCGGGATGTCGGCAAGGCCCATCGCCTGGATCCGCTCGATCGAGGCCCCGGACGGCGCAGGGCCCTGGCCGCAGATCACCTCGGTCTTGCCGCGCCCGACGTCCCACAGCACGATGGGCAGATCGCCGCCCAGCCCGTTCAGATGAGGCTCGACGACCTGGAGGACGAAGCCCGCGGCCACAGCCGCGTCGAACGCATTGCCGCCGCGCTCGAGCACCGACATGCCGCACTGGGTGGCCAGCCAGTGCGTGGAGCTCGTCATCCCGAACGTTCCTTTCAGCTCCGGGCGCGTCGTGAATCCCACCGCATGTAGGCTAGCGCGGCCCGCGGCGTGAGCGACGTTGGGGATCCAGGCCGAGCGTTACACGCCGGATGAAGCTCAAGCGGCTCGTCGAAGAGATCGTGCCCGACAGCCCAGGCCAACGCCGGGTCGCCGGTGGCAAGGAGAGGGCCGATCGCGTCGTAGCGCACCTACTGCGTGGGGAAGTCGATGACCAGGCGGGACGGGCTGCTCAGCGTCGAGACCGCCGGACACGCGACCCGTCCGAGGCCGATCGCAATGTCGGCCTGGCCTTCGAAGTCGGCCATCACGACGACCTGCTTCAGCACGCTATACCCAGGTTTCAAGTTGGTCCCGTGCTGATAGAACGGCGGGATGTCCTGGTGGTACAGGTACAGATGCATCCCCGCGCTGCCGGCGACGCTGATCGGAAGCCCGCTGAAAGGACCGACGAACGTCGACGGATCCTGTGCCACCAGCTTGTACTCGGGCATCCCCCCGCTGAACTCGACCACGAGACGGTCGTAGCCAGGGTGGGAGCCGACCCGGACGTCGGTGATGGTCGCCCTGGCCGAGGTCCCGCCCTGCACAGGCGCGCAGGCGATTGGACTCGGCGAAACCAAGGGGCTGGGTGAAGGTGTCGGCAGAGTCGAAGGCGACGGCGTAGGAGACGGAGATGGGGATGGAGAAGCTTGAGGTGTCGGGGTGGGCGTGGCTTCGGCGGAAGCAGAGGCGCTGGGGTTGAGCGACGAAGCCGGGTTGCCCCCAGGCGGCAGCGAGCCGCAGGCCACGAGCAGGACGGTTAGCGCCACGAGCGCCGCCACTCTCATGCGCCAAGCCTTCAACACCGCGCGGCACCGTCACAGGGTCGTCAGCCGCACCCCTTTCGGGACGTTCGTCCCGCGCGCCAAGCTGGCTCGAAAGGTGCTGGTAACATGCCTCCAATCGCCACCCAAGCTCTGCCGGCCGCCCGCGCGCGGCTCCAGCGTCTCCCCCGCCTCTCAATTCGCTTCGCTCTGCGCGCGCTCGCCGTCCTCCTGGTGGTCTGGCTGGCTGCCAGCTTCATCGCCGAACGCACGACCCTGCATCCGCTGCGACGCGCCCTCGGCCCAACCCCGGCCGCTCGGGGCATGAGCTACACCGACGTGAGCTTCAAGACTTCGGACGGTCTCACCCTCCGCGGGTGGTGGATACCGGGCACTCGAGACCAGACGGTGGTCATGGTCCACGGCCTGTCCAACAACCGGAGCGAAGGCTTCGACAAGGCCGGCTACCTGCACCAGGCGGGGTACAACCTGCTCGTCTTCGACCTGCGCGGGCACGGCCAGTCAGACGGCGGCGGGAGCACGATGGGCTACCGCGAGCCGGCGGACGTCAACGCGGCGGTGGTCGAGGCTCGCTCGCTCAGTCCAGGTCCCATCGCGCTCATCGGCTACTCGTTGGGCGCGGCGGTATCGGTCGAAGAGGCGGCGGTAAACCCTTTGGTCACGGCGGTAGTGGAGGACAGCGGCTTCAGCTCTGCGGGTGACGTGTTCATGGCTCGGTTCAGCGAGGTGACCCATGTTCCGGATGCTCCCTGGACAGCCGCCCTCGTCGCGTTCGCCCAGATGGACATCGGCACGTCGCTGTGGAACGTGCAGCCGGTCGCGATGGCGGCTCGGCTCCATAAGCCGCTGCTGGCGATCGTCGGCACGGCCGACACGATCGTCCCGCCGGCGGAAGGGCTGGCCCTCTACAAGGCCGCCGCAGGTCCCAAGCAACTGCTCGAGGTTCCTGGCGCGGGACACGTGCAGGCCTATTACACGGACAACGCGCTCTACGAGCGGACGGTCCTCGACTTCCTGGCGAAGAGTTTCACGCCTTAACGGGGCTTGCCGCGATCAGCTTGTGGCGCAGCTCGTGCTGCAAGGTCGGCGAGTCGAGCAGGGCGGGCAGGCGGCCCACGATCTTTGACTTCAGCGTTGCCGACAGCAGCTTTTCGAACCAGGCGCGAGCCTCGGTGGTCCCGGCGACGTAAAGGCCGCTGTAAGCGCCGGTGGCCATCTCATGCTCCACGGTCGTGACGACATGCTCCAGGTTGGCCCGCGTCCGGTTGTCCGCCTTGCGCTGGTTGCTCGCCGCGGACGTTCCGCCGCTTCGGGAATGGTTTACTTCGTCCCCGACGAGGTGCTCCAGCGGCCACACGTCACCGAGGATGGCGGCAAAGATCCGGCCCTGCTCCTTGTCGACCACCGCCACCAGCGCCGGTGGAAACTCCTCGAGCTGGCGCAGGATGGGCGCGAGCAGTGGCTCCCCGACCTCGAGCCGGGCTTCCGTGACGGCGCGCAGCGGGATGAGGTCAAGGATCCCGGCGGCCTCGTCTGCAAAGCCGGCGAGAGCGGGACATGCGGCCGGCCTCATTACCTCGAGGCGCGCGCGCAGCCGCGGGAGCTCCCGGTCCATGACCTTGCGCTCCTTCTCGCTCAGCCGGCCCTGGTACCGCTTCACGAGCTGCCGGAGCTCGATGTCGTAATGATGCGAGTCGTAACCTTCAGAGCGCGCAAGGATGAAGAGGCTTAGCGTCTCGTCGGTGGCGCGGCGCAGGTTCGGGGCGAGGGCGAAAAGAGACAGGAGCGGGCTGTATGCGTTCATTCCTACACCTCTAAGCAGCACGCCTGACGTGCGGTTTGACGGGGGCGGGTCGGCGCGGACGAATCGCCCGCACGTGGTCTGGGATCACGTGCTCAATCGCCCGGGCAAGGCGCGAGACGTCGGGAACGAGGCCGGGGTCGGCCACGATGCCGACACTCATCACCCCGCCCATGCTCACGGTCGCGATCGAAAGTCCGATGCCGGGTGACAATGGGATCATCGGGTAGCAGGCAGTGATCCTGTTTCCGAGCAGGTACATCGTTTCATCCGGGCCGGGCACGTCGGAAAGCACGAGGTTCGCGTACGGCATGGCGGCGACCACGCGGACGACGGTCTCGTGGAGCGGGTTCGGCAGCCAGCCGGCAGCCTCGATCAACAGTGCCATCCCCGCCGCCTCGTGCGCGCCTCTTCGCTGGAGCTTCTCGGTTGCGATGATTCGGACGAGCTCGGGCAGCTCCATGGCGGCGAGCGGCAGGTCGACGAACACGGTCGTGACGTGATTGCCGAGGGCCGAAGCGGCGGTGGGCCCTGTTGAAACCGGCACCATCGCGCGCAGCGCCGCCGGGATGTCCGGGTAGCCGACCGCGTCGAGGTAGCTGTGCAGGCCCGCGGCGACCGACGCGAGCACGACGTCGTCCACGCTCCCTCCGTAACGTCTCTTGGCCCGGCGGATGGCCTCCATCGGGATCATCGCGGTCGCAAATGCGCGGTTCGACCCGACGCGGCCGTTGAACGGGCCCTGAAGAGCGATGGGACCGCCTGCGGCGGTGAAGGCAATCCCCATCAAGCTCTGCAACCCCTTGAGCAGCCGGGCCCCGCCGCCGTCGGCAAACTTCGTGGGCGGCAGCCAGGCGGTCTGCTTCAAGCCGGGCACGCCGTCGAAGAGGACCCTCGCGACCTCTATCCCGGCGATGCCGTCGGTGATGGAGTGGTGCGTCTTGATCACCACCGCCTGGCCCCCACCTTCGAGGCCGTCGACCAGGTGCATCTCCCACAGAGGCCGGTCGCGAAGCAGGAGCCTCTCATGGATTCGGCCACACAACTCGTTCAGCTGCGCGCGCCGGCCGGGCGCGGGAAGCGTGTGATGGAAGAGGTGCGCATCGAGGTCGATCCGCTCGACCGGGGTCCATGACGCTCGGGTCGCGTCAAGCCGGCTGAACCTCGCGACCTCGCGGAACTTCGGCAGGCGGCGCAGCCTCGTGGCGACCAGATGACGCAGCTCGGGCAGCGTGATCGCCTCTTTGCCTTCGATCACGACCACCCCGGCGACGTGCATCGGCAGACCCGGCCGCTCGAGGGCCAGGAACGAAGCCTCCATCGCCGTCAGGCGGTGCCGGTATCCCACGCCCCGACGTTAGCCCCCCGCTCTCGAGCCGGCCAGACACTACAGTCCCCCCCGGCTAGTGCCTTAAGTCCCTTTCCGTGGCGCGCGCGTTGGGCCACGCTCGAGTGGACGATGGCTGTTTTCAGTGGCGAGGCGCTCTCGAAGGCTGATGTCGCGTGGCTTCACTCCGAAGCCCCGACCAACCACTTCGTGGTGACCTCGCTCGCGCTCCTGGACGCGCCGCTGGACCTCGAACGATTCAAGACGATGTTGTCGTCACGGATCGAGCGTCACCCGCGGCTGCAGCAGGTCGTGGCGGAAACGCCCATCCCCTTCACCCCAAAGCGGTGGATCCCCGCTCGCAACTTCGACCTCGACGCCCACGTCCACCGCGTCGCCCTCCCCGCCCCCAGCGGGGACGCGCAGCTGGCGGCGTTCGTGGGCGACCTGGTGGGCCAGCCGCTCGATTTCAGCCGGCCTTTGTGGGAGCTATTTGCCATCGAAGGGCCTGGGCATGGCGGCGCGCTGGTCGGCCGTTTGCACCACTCCCTGGGCGACGGCAAGGCCATGGTCCGCATGCTGCTGAGCTTTAGCGACGAGACCGCTGACGGCTGGAAGCGCAGCCCAAAGCACCGGACCGCGAGGAAACAGCAGGTGATCCGTGACGGCCGGAGCGGGCTGACACGCCTGCTTGACGAGATGCCGCAGGCGCGTCAGCTTGCGCGCCAGGCCGTGGCCAGCGCGGGCGCGCTGGCCCGGATGACGCTATACGACCCGGACCGCCCGACCCCGCTGCGCGGTGATCTGACCATGTTGAAGGCTGTGGCCTGGACCAAGCCCGTGCCTCTGGCTCTCGTGAGCAAGATCGCGCGAGCCGTGGGTGCGACGGTCAACGACGTCATCGTGAGCGCGGTCGCCGGCGGCCTGGGCGAGTACCTGCGCGGCGCCGGCGTGGAAACCGTCGGCATGCGGATCCGCGCGATGGTCCCCGTCAACATGCGCCCACCGAGTGACACCGGCATGACCGGCAACCGATTCAGCCTGGTTTTCGTGGAGCTGCCCGTGGGCGTCTGTGGCGCCTGGGAGAGATTGATGCGCGTGAAAATCGAAATGGACCGCATCAAGGGCTCGCAGGAACCGCTCGTGGGCTGGCTGCTGGTCCAGGGGCTGGGGCTGCTGCCGGCAGAGCTGGAGCGCCTCGCATCCTCTTTCTATGCGGGTAAAGCGAGCCTGGTGCTGACCAACGTCATCGGGCCCAGGCGCCCTATCTACATGGCCGGCACACCGGTCAGGCAGATGACCTTCTGGGAGCCCGAGTCGGGTGGCCTCGGCGTCGGCATCAGCATCTACAGCTACGCGGGCGAGATCACGGTGGGAGTCGTCTCGGACCGCAACCTGGTCTCAGAGCCGGGTCAGATCACGGAAGCGGTGATGCGAGCGTTCGCTGCCCTGGCGATAGAAGCGTCGTAGAGACGTCGAGCGGGAAGCCCGCCGAGATCAGCCCGCGCAACCACAGGATCCCCGAGCCGGCCAATGCCAGCAGTGGCGCAGGGTCGCCCGCGGCGAGCAGCTCGTGGACCGGCTCCGGCACCTCACCCCTTGCCGCGTGACGCAGCAGCGTGCCGCTCAACGGGCCGGTGATCGCAGCGGCGCGCTGCGCGATGGCCTCTGCCCGCTTGTGCATGCCATGCAGCAGGACCAGCCCGGCAAGATACCCGGACAGCACGGCATCGGCCGAGAAGGAGGGGTCGGCGACCCAGCTGGCCAGTGAGCTGGCCAGAGGCTGAGGCCCGGGTGGCAGGATCTCGAAACGGCCGACCGAAGGCACCGGGTCCCAGCCTGGTCCAGGCGCCAGCTCGACGTGGCCGACGACGATCTTGCCGCGGCCGATGGAGATGCGGGCATCCTTGGCCACCCACATAGAGCATTCAACGCCGTTCGGCATTCGTGGCCTGTGCGGCGCCGTCAGCGTCACAACGTAGTCCCCAACGCGAAAGTCGTGCCGGTCCAGCGCCGTGCCCTTTCGCACCGGCCCCACCAGCAGGTGCACCAGCAGCGCGCTCGATGAGTGGGACTCGGCGTTCACCGCTTAGCGCCGGGCTCAGGTTCGATCAAGAGCACCGGCCTCCTTGCGTGCAGGGCGAGCTCATGGCTGACGCTGCCCAGCAGCAGCTCGGCGGCACCGCCCCGGCCACGCCGGCCGACGACGATCAGGTCGGCTCCCTCCTCCTCGGCCACGGCGCTGATCACCGTCGCCGGCCTGCCGTCGCGGATCACAGTTCGGTAGGAGAGCCCGGCGTTCTTGAGCGGAAGACACCACTTGTCCTCGAACTCGGCCTTGATCTCCTTGCGCCACTCCTCGTCGAACTGCACCGGGATGCCGTACGGCTGGGGAAAGTAGATCGGTACGTCTATGCCATAGACCGCAGTGACCTCAGATCCCATGCCTTTCGCCATGCGAATCACCCAGTCGAGCGCAGCCTTCGAATGGTCCGAACCGTCCACTCCGACGACGATCTGCTTGATGCCGTTGTTCGATGACATTTCCACTCCTTGTGCGATTCAGTGTCCAACCCGGCCAAGGGCCGGGTCAGGGCCGATGTGCTCACCATCCGAGTGACCTCCGGCCACCCGCGTAATCAGGCGATCGCCCAGCTCGAGGCTGAGCACGGCCAGAGAGACGATGCCCGTCGCCGCAAAGATGACGATCAGTCGAGGGAAGTCCAGGTCGAAGAACTGGCGCGCCGTCGGGACGAGCAGGACGGCGACCAGGCCCAGCGCCATCGACCCCACCAGGCCCATGCGAGCACCTCTTAGAGGCCGCGCAAGGCGCGCCAGCACCCACAGGCCGATGGCGGCGATGACGATCGTGGCGACGGTTCGCTCCTCGCTGATCGAGATGTCGTGCTCGTTGACCGCCAGCGCGTACGCGGCGAAGGTGGCGGCGCCCGCCACCACCCCGGCCGGCACTGCAAAGCGCATGACGCTTCGGAGGAATCCCGCGCGCGAAGGTTGAAAGCCCGGCCCCAGGGCGAGGAATACGGACGGGATTCCGATCGTGAAAGCGCTGATCAGGGTCAGCTGCCGGGGGAAGAACGGGAACGGCAGCATGGCGACGCCGACGGCGATAGCGAGTACGAACGCGTAGACGGTCTTCGTGAAGAACAGGCTGGCCAGGCGCTCGACGTTGCCGATCACCCTTCGTCCCTCTTTCAGCACCGCCGGCAGGCCGTCGAACGACCCGTCGAGCAGGATGCACGCTGCGACGGCGCGGGCCGCGCTGCTACCGCCGGCCATAGCGATTCCGAGGTCGGCCTCTTTCAGCGCCAGCACGTCGTTGACTCCATCGCCGACCATCGCCACCGTGTGGCCGGCCGCCTTCAAGGCGCGGATCAATGCGCGCTTCTGCTCCGGGCTGACCCGCCCGAAGACCGAGGCGCGCACGACGAGGTCGACCAGCTCTCGTTCCGACGTGGGCAAAGCTCGCCCATCGACGGCCGCGGTCGATCCGAGACCGACCCGTGCCGCCACCGCCGCGACAGTGGATGGATGGTCGCCGGAGATCAGCTTGATCGCGACACCCTGCTCGCACAGGAGCTTGATCGTCGCCTCGGCGCTCGGCTTGACGCGTTCGCTGAGCAACACCAGCGCGACCGCCACCAGGCCGCGGATCGCGCCGCTTGGCGCGACGTCTTGCGCTCGCGCCAGGACGAGCACGCGATAGCCCGTGGCCGACAGGCGTTCAACCCGGCCGGCCAGCCCCGCATCTGGCACGCCGGACATCAGCACGTCCGGCGCGCCGATGACCCACCAGCCCTGATCGTTGAACCGAGCGGCGCTCCACTTCCGATCGGACGAGAACGGCACGGTCGATGCCACGGTCCAGCCCGCGGCGGCCGGGTGGGCGGCCGCGATCGCGCGCATCGACGGGTTGGGTTTGGGATCGGCGCGAGCGAGGGCGCCGAGTGCGGCGCTCCAATCGGCGCCGGCTGACAGTGGCTCGACCCCCGACAGCGCCGGCGCAGGATCGGTGAGGGTGCCCGTCTTGTCGAGGCAGATCACGTCCGTCCTGGCGAGCATCTCCACCGCGGACAGCTGCTGCACGAGGACGTTCCGGCGCCCAAGGCGGACGACCGCCAGGGCCAGGCTCGCGCTGGTGAGCAGGACGAGTCCTTCCGGCACGAGGGTGATGACACCTGCGACCGAAGCACGAACGGCATCGGTGAGCGAGGGGCCTGCGCGCAGCTGAGAAACCACCAGGAGTGCCGCCGTCGGCACGATGACCCACGTGACCACCCGCAAGATCGAGTTTATCCCTCGCATCAGCTCCGAGCGGACCATCTGAAAGCGGCGAGCCTCGAAAGTGAGGCTGCGCGCGTAGCTCGCCTCGCCCACCCTGGCGGCGACGTATGAGCCATGGCCCGCGCTGACGAAGCTGCCGGCTAGCAGCAAATCGCCCCGTCGCCTGTCGATCGGTGTGGCTTCGCCGGTGAGCAAGGACTCGTCTATGTCGATGGGTTCGTCCGACTCGAGCGGCCCGTCGACGACGACCTGGTCGCCGGCCGACAGCTGGAGCAGGTCGCCCTGCACGACCTCGGGCACCGGGATGCTGATCGGAGCGCCATCTCGAACCACGGTGACCCGAGGTGCGGCGACGATCGCAAGCCGGTCCAGGGTCAGCTTGGAACGCAGCTCCTGTGCGATCCCGATCAGGGCGTTCGCGACAAGGATGATGCCGAAAACAGCGTCCTGGAGCGGGCCGATGACCAGGACCACGATCAGGAGCGATCCCAACAGCGCGTTGAAGCGCGTCAACAGGTTCGCTTTGAGGATTTCCCTCAAGCTTCTGCTGCTTGGGGCAGCGGCACGGTTGGATAGCCCCCGCTCGACTCGCTCACGCGCTTCCGCCGCGCTCAATCCCTTCGCGGCCGGCGGCCGGCCAGGCTTAGCGGTCGGCACCCCAGGCATTTCGCTCGGCCGAGCCATGGATTCGAGAATAGGCAGGCCGTCGCATCGGTGGAACGGCCATCGGCCCGGCTGGGTACGGGCGATCGACCCTACTTCCGCAACGCGACCTCTGACAGCGTTGACTTGAAGTGAAGCTCCTCGAGCGCTTGACCCTGCCCGACCTCGCCAACCTCGCGGCCGAGCAGGCCGACACCCCGATGCACCAGGGCGCGCTGGGGATCCTCGACGACTCGGCGCTCCTCGACGATGAAGGTCGCTTGCGGATCGAGGCGATCCGGACCCACATAGCCGCAAGGCTGGACCGGGTCCCGGAGCTCCGCCGGACCCTGTTCCAGACCGGCCCGCTGCAGGGCAGGCCGCTGTGGGTCGACGATCCGGAGTTCTCCATCGAGAACCACGTCCTGGTGGCCAGGCTGCCCGCGCCAGGCGGCGAATCTCAAGCCCTCCGGTTCGCCGAAAGGATGATGGGCTCCCTGATGGACCGCTCGCTGCCCATGTGGCAGATGTGGTTTCTCGAGGGCTACGGCCAGGGCAAGGTCGGGCTGTTCTTGAAGTTGCACCACGTCTTTGCCGACGGCCAGGGGATCCTCAAGATCGTCGGCCTGCTGTTCGACCTCGAGCCCGGCATCGTCTTGACCAGCCGCCCTCTGTGGACGGCAGCGCCGCCCCCGTCGCCGCGGGCGCTGGCGATCGACAACGTTAAGCGCAAGGGGCGCTCGATCGCGCGCGCGAGCTGGCGCCTCGTCCACCCCGCATCCCTGGTGAGATCCGCCGGTGTCACCACCCGCGCGATCTGGGCGACGATCCAGGAGGGCCGCGGCGCGCCTCGCACATCGCTCAACGTGCCCATCGGGCCCACACGGCGCGTGGCAACCATGACCCTGTCGCTGGCGGAGGTCAAAGCGGTGGCGCACACCGAGCACGTCAAGCTGAACGACGTCTTCATGGACCTGATCGCAGGCGGCCTCCGGGAGGTGCTCCTGGAGCGCCGCACGGCGGTCGACGGCCGGCGGATCAGGGCCTCGATGGCGGTGGCGCAGAGGGCGGCCGGCGAATCGGAGCGCGTGGGCAACCACGTCGGGACGATGATCGTCCCACTTCCCATCGACGTGGACGACCCGCGCGAGCGCCTGGCCATGATCGCGGCAGCTACCAACGACGCCAAGGCCCGACAGCGAAGCGATGTGCCTCAAACCTTCATGGCCGCTCTTGCCGCTACCGGCCTGACCCGGTCCTTCATCCGACGCCAGCACCTCGTCAACGTGCTCGTGACCAACCTCCCCGGGCCGCAGTTCCCTCTCTACGTCGCGGGTGCTCGGCTGGAGTCCGTGGTCCCGATCCCGCCGAGCGCCGGCAACGTCACCGCCGCTTTCGCGGCCTTCTCGTATGACGGCCAGCTGACCCTCAGCGTCCACGCGGATGGAGAGGCGTGGCCCGACCTCGACGTGCTGATGCGCAGCATGGAGCGGACCTGGCTGCGGCTCAGCAGCGCCTCGTCGGCAGTTCCGGACGAAGAAGGTCTTGCGGCCCTGTCCGCCTGAGCCCTCGGGCGCACCCTGTTCGGAATGGAGGAAAGAAGTTGGGCATCGGCATCGCGTTCACGTTCTTCTTGATCGCGGTGTTGGTGGCTCCGTTCGTGTGGTTTGCCTGGTGGTGAGCCGGGTCGCTGGGCGGCGGAATGATGACGCGTTCAGCGGCGAAGGCGCGCACCGAGCTCGATCGGGGCGCCAACGGAACTCGGTCCCGTTTCGAGCGCAACGCCCGGCGGATCTCAGCCTACCGCGCAACCCCGCAACCATCGTCATGTACTCGCGCACGGGCCGCCGCGAGGTCGCCAGCTGCGGCGGGCCGGATCACTCTGGGCGATGCCCGCGCACTCCCGCCGGCGGTCCGGTGCCGTGCGCGCGGCTGATGCTCTCCCTGCCGCGGCCGGTCGGCGGCAGCACGAAGGGGCACGTTCCGTCCGGTTATCGCGCGTGCATGCTCGGGAGCTACGACGTTTTCCGGCAGCCGGCAGGGGCCGGCCAGAACTAAGCGCTCCGGCGCACCGGGGGGAAAAGCTCGCGAGGCCACGTCGATGGGCTTCGCTGCGGCCTGTGCAGGCGGTCGGGAGCTCCCGGTGGGAGGGACGAGAGGAGGCGCCCAAGCTCCGTGCCGCGAAGCGACTCGGTCGTCGTCTTGACCGCCATGTCCACGACCTGGTCGAGGTTGCGACGGCTCATGTAGTTGAACCCCATGACCCGGATGTCGTCGGCACGCGGTTCGAAGAGCACGACGCGCTTGCCCGAGCGCTTGAGTGCCAGGGCCTCGCGGTCGAGCAGGGCCTGGTTGTCGCCCCGGATGAGCGCCGCGATGGGGCCGGTCGGCTCGAACAGGCGGCCGCGTGACCGTGATGACATCGGGTTGAGACAGACGACGAGGTCCACCCCGGCGTCAGCCATGAGATCGAGGTTGGCCGGCGAGTACATGCCGCCGTCAACGTACTTGCGGCCGCGGATCTCGACCGGGTAGTAGAAGCCCGGGATCGCGCAGGACGCTGCTACGGCGTCCGGCAGGCTGGCACGCGGAGCACCCTCGCGGCCGAAGACGACCCGCTCGCCGGTCTGGTAGTCGATCGCGGGGATCCACAGCCTTTGGTGCGGTCCCCATCCGTTTGGGACCACGTTGCGAACAACGGTCTTAAGCGGCTCGGTGGAGATGACTCCGTGGGGCAGCCAGGCGATGATCCCAGCCGGGCCGTACTTCCATGGCTCGCGGATGCTGCGCAGGGCGAGGGAAGGTGAGCCGAGGACCGGGCGGGGAAAGCTCCAGTGAAGCTGGAACGTGGTCCCGAACCTCGCCGCTCCCGGCTTGCCGAACTGTGGCAGCCCCGCAGTGTCCTGACCCGCCGCGTAGGCCATGAGCAGCCAGGGCGGGACGGCGGAGGCCAGCAGCGCCCCGATCATCGCGCCCGCCGACGTCCCGAGCACGTAGTCGGCGCTGCCGGGATCCCAGCCGGTCTCGGTGGCGATGGCATGCAGGGCGCCGACCATCCAGGCCCCTCCGACCAGGCCCCCTCCTGAGAGGACCAATCCCGTGCGCGGCGCGTTTGCCATCGCTTTCAGCGTCTCCGGTGGGCCAGCGACCCGCGACAGGATGGAGGCCCGAATCGTCAGGGCCGATTGCCACTTGGCGAAGCGAGCGGCAATCCGCATCGTGGTGTCAAAACGGAGGTAATCAAAATGTCCGAGAGCTACGTTGTCGATATCAAGAAGGCCGCCAAGAGCAATGACTTCTTCCGCCAGGTGCTTTTCACGGCCCAGAAGAGCCAGCTGGTCCTGATGGCGCTGCAGGCGCACGAGGAGATTGGGGCGGAGGTGCACAAGGTCGACCAGATCCTGTACGTGGTCGAGGGCGAAGGCAAGGTCGTGCTCGACGGCGCCGGCCAGGAGTTCGAAAAGGGCATGATCGTGGTCGTGCCGGCCGGCGTCACGCACAACGTGATCAACACCGACGACGAGCCGATGAAGCTCTTCACCATCTATGCGCCGCCTCAGCACGCCGCGGGCACCGTCCACCGCACCAAGGCGGACGCCGAGGCCGCCGAGAAGCGCGAGCTCCAGCCGGCCAAGAGTTAAGGCAGCCAGAAAGGAAAACGCCGGTGACGCGCATTGCGTCACCGGCGTTGCTTTGTCAGTCGGTCGAAAGAAGGATCTGGGCCGCCGGCCGGCCGGTTTCGATGGCCGCTGCGATGCGCTCGATCGCGATCGCGTATGCCGCGAGGCGCATCGAGACCCTCTTGCGATCCATGAGCTCGGTCACGGACTGGTACGCCCGCCGCATGGTGACCGCGAGCCTGGCCTCGACCTCTTCGCGGATCCAGGTCTCCGAGTGAAGGTTCTGCACCCACTCGAAGTAGCTGACGACCACGCCGCCGGCGTTGGCGAGGATGTCTGGCAGGACGCGGATTCCAAGGTGCTCCAGCACCGCGTCTCCCTCAGGAGTGGTCGGGCCGTTCGCAAGCTCGAGCACCCAGCGCGCCTGAACTCTTCCGGCGTTGGCCTCGGTGATCTGCCCCTCGAGCGCCGCGGGAATGAGGATGTCGACGGGCTCGAACAGCGGGGCGATGGAAGGCTTCTTGTCGTAGCCCGGCACGTTGGCGAAGCTGCCGCCCTTCGCTTTGACGTCGAGCAGGGCCTTCACCGGTAGGCCATCGGCCGCGACGAGGCATGCTGTCGAGTCCGACGCCGCAACGACCACGGCGCCGGCCTGCTCCAGCAGCAGTGCCGCGTTGCCTCCGGCGTTTCCGAAGCCCTGGATCGCAATGGTCTTGCCACGCATGGTTTCCCCCGTCTCGTTGAAGGCGGCGTCCAGGACGTCAAAGCCGCCCTGCGCGGTGGCCGTGTCGCGCCCCAACGAACCACCGAGCTCGACGCTCTTCCCTGTGACGACGGCGGGGGCGATGGCGTGAGCCAGCCGCCCGTATTCGTTGGCCAGCCAGTCCATGACCTGTGAGTCGGTGTTGACATCCGGGGCGGGGATGTCCACCTGTGGACCGATCACCCGCCAGATGCGCTCTGTGTACGAGCGGGTGAGGGCCTCGAGCTCCGCGATCGACAGAGTTCGCGGGTCAACGACGATCCCACCCTTCCCTCCTCCGAGAGGAATGTCGACCACGGCGGTCTTGGCGCTCATCCAACCCGCGAGCGCCTTCACCTCGTCGAGGCACACGTTCGGGTGGTAGCGGATTCCACCCTTGTATGGGCCACGCGCCGAACTGTGCTGGACGCGAAAGCCGGCGAAGAGCTGCTTGCGACCGTCATCGCGGACAACGGGGATCGAGACCTCGTGGATCCGCTCGGGCGTCTTGATGCGCTCGATGACCGCCTGGTCGGTGATGCCGGCGACTGCCGATGCGGCGTCGACAGTGGCTGTGAAGCGATTGAATGCACTTTCGCTGCTCATTTCGTATCTCCTCAAATCCGGCTCAAGTGGATGCAGCGTGTGCCCTCAAACCTCTTTTGACTAGAGGCTGTAGGCCCGGGGGCCGGGGGACGGAGGGATGGTTGCCGTCAGGCCTCACCGCGGCGGGGCTTTCGCCCCTGCCACGGGTGTCGCGGCAGGCGGAGACTCCGACCATGAACGTCAACAGGTTCTATCGCCCGCATTTCGGACAGGTGGAACCGACCGACACCCTGCGTGAGGCCGCGATGCGGATGCGCAGCGGAGGCTGGAGCTGCCTGCCCGTGTTGGTCGGAGACTCGGTGGCCGCGATCATCACCGAGCGGGACCTTGTGGAGGCGGCGGCCCATGGCGCCAAGCCGTCCGAAGCCCTGGTGAACGACTACATGAGCGACGGCGCGGTGACGGTCTCTCCGGACGACGATATCTCGGTCGCGGCCACCAAGATGTTCGCTATCGGCTGCCGTCACCTCCCCGTCGTCGACGGCGGCCGGCTGGTCGGCATGATCTCGGCGCGCGACCTTCTCCTGGAGGCGGGACGAGCGGGAAACAGCGGAGCATTGGTGAGATGAGCTGGAGATTGAACACTCGGAACGCACCTCGCCACCCTCGCGCCGGAGCACGTTGGTGGTTGGGCGCAACCCTCGTTGCAGCCGGCGCCCTGGTGGGTGCCTACCTGCTCGACCCGGCCCGCGGCCGCGCCCGGCGAGTTCGCATGGCGGAAAGCACCGCTCGCCTGATGGGAAGAACCCGTGCCCGAATCTCGCGCGTGAACCAGGGCGAGGGTTCACAGCAGCCTGCGGACTGGCCGGAAGAGGCGCCTCCCGACGTGGATTCTGAGTCCTGATCGAGGAGGGTCCAAAGGCCCTACCCCGGAGGGCTCCACGCGCTTACCCTGATCATTGCCCCGAGGTTCTAAGTAAGGTAGACCAGGGAAGCCCTGACGTTGACCAGGTGAAGGGTCCAAGGCCTGCGAGCCGGGAGACTGAAGAGGGCAAGACCTGATGAAACCCAAAAGGAGCCTCGGGTGAACTGTTCTTACGCTCATGTTTGACGACGAGACCGTGGTGGCGTGGCGTGCGATGCCGTACAGGGCGCCGGTGGTGGCGGCGGACGGCTCGACCATCGGCTCGGCCGAATCGCTGCTCGGCGACGAGAAGGAGGACATCTTTCACGGGATCGTGGTCAAGCGCCACGGCGACGGACACCTCCTCGAGGTGGCCGCGGTGAGGATCAAGAAGATCACCGAGAAGCACGTGGTGACCGATGTCGCGACCGGCGATCTCGCTTCGCTCCCCGCGTACCGCGAGGAGCGCTGGTATCACATCGGGTGGGGCGGCTTGTTCCGCAAGCATCCCGAATGGGACGACACCACCAAGACCTGAGTCTTTCTCCTCTCTCGCCGAGGGCCGTCCGGCCCTTCTGAGCTCCGGACCGGCGGGTGGATACTCGGCCTGAATGAGGCGCTGGGTCCTGCCGCTGATCTTGTGCGTGGTCCTCGGTGTGCTCGCGGCCCAGTACCTCGTCACCACCAGCGCGTCGCCAGGGCAGTGGACGTACTCGGAGCTGATCAGCCACGCGCAGTCCGGCCAGGTCGCGAGCATCACCATCGGCACCGGAACCGGCGTCGCCACTGACACGTCGGGCCACAAGTTCAACGTCTCGCTGCCCCAGGACCAATCGGTCAGTCTGGCCGACGAGCTGAAGACCGCCGGGGTCAAGGACGTTCAATTCCAGTCCACGGCCGACCTTGGGACGGTGTTGCTCAGCTTTCTCCCAAACCTGTTCTTCCTGCTTCTGATCGGAGGCCTCATCTACTGGTCCTACCGGTCGATGCGGCGCAGCCAGGGCCAGGCGATGTCGTTCGGCCGGTCCAACCCGCGCCTCATGTCACCGCAGCGGTCGGTGGTCACCTTCCGCGACGTCGCCGGCGTAGAAGAGGCCCAGTCAGAGCTCCAGGAGATCGTCGAGTTCCTGAAGACCCCTGAAAAGTTCCGCGCGCTCGGCGCGCGCATCCCGCGCGGCGTGTTGATGGTGGGACCGCCGGGCAGTGGGAAGACCTTGCTGGCGCGCGCGATCGCGGGCGAGGCTGGCGTTCCATTCTTCAGCATCTCGGGCTCGGAGTTCGTCGAGATGTTCGTCGGGGTCGGCGCGTCGCGAGTGCGTGACCTCTTCGACCAGGCCAAGAAGGCAAGCCCTTGCATCGTCTTCGTGGATGAGATCGATGCCGTCGGACGGCAGAGAGGCGCGGGCCTTGGTGGCGGCAACGACGAGCGTGAGCAGACGCTGAACCAGCTGCTCGTCGAAATGGATGGCTTCGACACGGACACCCACGTGATCGTGATCGCAGCCACCAACCGGCCCGACGTGCTCGACCCCGCACTGCTGCGCCCCGGCCGGTTCGACCGGCACGTGACGCTTGACCGCCCCGACGTCCGGGGTCGCCGGGCGATCCTCGACGTGCACGTGCGCGACAAGCCACTCGCATCGGAGGTCGACCTCGACATCATCGCGCGGCAGACCCCGGGCTTCTGCGGCGCCGACCTGGCCAACCTCGTCAACGAGGCAGCGATCCTGGCCGCTCGGAACGACCGAAAGGCCATCGCCATGCAGGACCTGGAAGAGTCCATCTATAGGGTCATCGCCGGTCCTGAGCGCAAGAGCGTGCGGATCTCTGACGAGGAGAAGCGCATCGTCGCGTTCCACGAGGCCGGTCACGCGATCGTCATGCACGACCTGCCGCGCTGCGATCGGGTCCACCGCATCTCGATCATTTCACGCGGGGCCGCGCTTGGATGGACCCTCAGCCTTCCTGGCGAGGACCAGCACCTGGTCAGCGTCGCGGCCCTGCACGAGCAGCTTGCCGGGCTGATGGGGGGACGGATGGCCGAGCACCTGGTCTTCGGCAACGTGACCTCGGGCGCCGAGAATGACATCAAGAAGGCAACGCAGGTCGCCAGGCGGATGGTGACTCAGTGGGGAATGAGCGATCGTGTCGGCCCCGTGATGATGGGCGAGAACAACGAGCTGGTCTTCCTAGGTCGGGACCTCGGCGAGCGGCGGAACTACTCGGAGGAGATGGCCGCGATGATCGACGAGGAGGTGCGCACCATGATCGAGGAGGCCGGCTCGGTGGCCCTCGGAATCCTCACCGAACGGCGCAGCGCGCTGAGCCAGCTGGCGGAGCGGCTGATCGCCGAAGAGACGGTCGAAGGCGAGGCGCTGGACCAGATGCTCCCACCTGCCCAGCCCAAGATCGCCATCGCCTCGACCGTGTAGGCAGATCCACGGCAGGGTGCTGGTTTCAGGCCTTCGGCCTCGAGGCCGCACCTCGGTTACAGGCTCTGCTTGGCTTCCATCTCGTGCATGAAGGCCATCGCCTCCTCCATGCTGGGCACGGTCAAAACGTTCTCGCGCGCGAACTCTTCTGCGACCGGCCAGTCGAGGGCCCGGATGCGGGTCGCGGCCGCCTCGCGGTCATACTCGGTGCGGCGCATCTCGACGCCTGGACCGAGCATGGCCCAGAACGCACCTGGCTCGCCAGAGGGCATGCCGACGCTGCCGGGGTTGACTACGCGTAAGCGACCAACCGTCCGGTCGAACTGCATGTGAGTATGGCCGCAAACGACGACGTCAACGTCCAGGCCCGCAGTGAAGGCGCGAATTCGCTCGTCTGGGGTTTCCACGGTCATGATCTCGACGTCGCTACGGGGCGACCCGTGGCAGAAGAGGACTCTGCCGAGCCCCACGACGTCTTCGACCACTACTGTCGCCTGGAACGAATCAAGGAAATCCCGATCCTCTCGAGAGATCTGGCCCGCGCACCACTCGCCAAACGGGCCCGACCACCCAGCCCCTTCTTGGTGGTCGAAGGCCTCGACGAGCCCGCGGTCGGCGTTCCCGCTCACAAAACGGACTTCGGTCAGCCCCGTGAGCAGGTCGATGGTTTGCGCGGGCATCGGCCCCGACGCGACGTCCCCGCACACCACCACCAGTTCGGGACTTTCACGGCGCACCTCCTCCAGCACCGCTTCCAGTGCTGGAAGGTTGCCGTGAATGTCCGCCGGCGCCGCGACGCGCACGGTCACCGGGCCGGGGCGGTAGGCGGCGCGCCAGGCGTCTGAGGATTTGGCGCGTCGACCCGGAAAGCCGCGAGATGCGGCGCTATCACCGCGTAAACGGCCGGCAGGGCGATCGTGATCAGCAGGCCGCTGAAGGGCACGATGAAGCCGACCGCGATCGAAACGAAGGCAAACCCGAGACTCGCCAGGCCGTACGTCAAAGCGACCCTCAACGACACATCGTGGTTGGCGCGGGCCATGGCGTATAGGCGAGCCGGGTCGATGGCGCGGGCGGCGCCCAGCTTGTCCGATCCGATCAGGATTGCGGCCGTCAGGTACAGCATCGTCAGCCACCAGGCGACCAGGAGCACCAACGCCAAGACCGCCAGCAAGACGGCGATCGCGACCTGGTGCGGGTTCGCTATGACGATCGCGATCGCGCTCCCGATCAGGGACGCGATGACGAAGAAGAACACCAGGCCGTAGGCAAAAAGGACGAGGAATGGCGCGACGCCACGCTCGAGGTGCTGGAAGCCGGCCTGCGGCAGCTCACGCCAGCCGCGCCGCACCATGTCGGTCGCCACCAGCGTCCAGCCGAGGAGGTTGATCGTGCCCACGATGGGAATGAGCCCGATCAAACCGGTGATCGCGATCCGGCCGAACCAGTCCGGGGTGGTCGTGAACCACAGGGTGTCGAGCGGGCCCTCGACCACACGGCTTTGCCAGCGGGTCCCATCCCACCACCACCTGCCGTCCTGCGAGATGAGCGCCGGCGACATCGCACCAGCCTAGTCTTTCGGGCTAGGCTGGGCCGCCGGGTGTGTACTTGCGCACCAACCCGCTCAACAGGCCGATGATCGCGAAGACTAGGACGAGGACGCCGCCCACCAGGAAGAGCTCCGGCCGGAATCCATACCTCAACGCGCTGATGAGGACGACCCCGCCACCGATGAACAGGCCAAAGTACACGCCCCAGAGCCAGGCGGGCGGACGGGAATTCGTGATCGGCATGAATACATAACGCGCAGACGGCCGGGTTTTGAGGAGGAATAACGTGGAGTTTCGAGAGCTGGTTCTGAAGCGACGGATGGTTCGCAAGTTCGATCCGCGACCAATCCCGAGAGATGTGCTGATGCACGTGCTGGAGGTCGCGCGCCACGCGCCGTCGGCGGGCTTCAGCCAGGGCTTCGACTTCATCGTTCTCGATCAACCGTCACAGATCGAGTGGTTCATCAACACGACCGAGCACCCGAAGTTTCCCAACGAGCCGGATGAGTTCCAGCATCCGCCGGCTTGCATCGTCCTTCCGATCTCGAACAAGCCGGCCTACCTCGAGCGTTACTCACGTCCCGACAAGGAGAGATTCGGCCTGCAGCAGGCGCAGGCATGGCCGGTGCCCTGGTGGGACGTCGATACCGGCATGGCGATCATGCTGGTCCTGCTCGCCGCCATCGAGGAGGGGCTGGGCGGGTGGCTATGGGGGATCTTCTGGGGCGAGCAGGAGGTGCTCCGGCACCTCGGGGTGCCCGAGGGATGCCGGCCGGTCGGGGTGATCGGGCTCGGTTATCCGCTGGGCGGCGTGGAGTTCGATCGGACGAAATTCTCGAAGCGCCGCCGGGAGCTCGACTCGATGGTCCATTTCGGAAGCTGGGGCGGTTGAGCTTGGCTCCGCAGCGGGTACTCCAGCCATGCGCGGGGATGTAATCAAGACAATGGAAGGAATGAATCGCGCGCCGGTGGGAATCTTCGACTCGGGGGTCGGTGGTTTATCCGTCTTTCGCGAGGTTCGAGCCGCGCTGCCCGACGAGTCGATCTACTACGTGGCCGACTCTGGCAATGCTCCGTGGGGGGATAAAACGCTCGAATTCGTCCGGGAACGCGGGCTAAAGATCGCTCGGTTCCTTGTGTTCCGGGGTGTCAAGGCTGTCGTCATAGGTTCGAACACCGGAACGGCCGGGTCCGCGGACGCGCTTCGCGGCAACCTTGCCATCCCTGTCGTCGGCATCGAGCCCGGCGTCAAGCCAGCGGTCGCCGCGACGAAATCGCGGGTGGTCGGCGCGCTGGTCCCGGCCGCGATGGGAAGCTCAGACCGCATGGCATCGCTTCTCGACCGCTTCGGGTCCGATGTGAAGGTGATCACGCAACCCGTGCCGGGGTTGGTCGAGCACGTCGAGGCGGCCGATCTCAACAGTCCCCAGCTGCGCCGCATGATCGAGGGCTATGTGCGGCCCTTGATCGATGCCGGCGCCGACACCATCGTGCTCGGGTCGACCCACTACGTGTTTCTCAAAGCGATCGTCGCTGAGGTCGCAGGGCCCGATGTGACCCTGATCGAGACCGGTGCCGCCGTGGCGCGCCAGCTCGGCAGGGTGCTTGCCGACCGCGGGCTGACGGCACCCGCCGGATCTCGCTACGAAGAGCGGTTCTGGACCAGCGGCGACCCGGTCGAATCGCGGCGCGTGATCTCAGCGCTGCTCGGGCGCGACGTTGCGGTGGGGAAGCTACCCGACCTCTAAGTGTCTTTTGTACCGCTGCGCCGAGCGCAGCAGCGCCGCCCGGGCGTCGGACTCCACGTCCCGGTCCCACCAGGCCCCGTAGATCCGGTCGAATTCAAAAGGCTCCAGGGCCGCAACGATCCGATCGACCTCGGATGCAGACAAAGGAACGTAGTTGGGGTAGCTGTACATGAAGCTCACCCACCGGCGATCCTGAGCGACCTGCACGACGTCACCGCATAGCAGCGCGCCGCGGCCCTCGGCGCCGGACGGCCAGTGCATCACGGTCCCGCCCTCGAAGTGGCCGCCCGCACGGATCAAGGCCATCCCGTCCCAGAGCCCTTTCGAGTCGCCGTCCCAGAACTCGATCCGCTCGTCGGGCCGCATCACCCAGCGGCGATCCGCCGCATGCAGGTAGACCGGCGCTTCAAACGCGCGGCTCCATTCGACCATCGACGAGTAGTAGTGGGGATGCGAGATCGCGATCGCGCGAACGCCGCCCAACGATTTCACCGCAGCCACCGTCGCATCGTCGATCAGCGTGATGCAATCCCACAGCACGTTGCCTCCTGGCGAACGCACCAGCAGCGCGCGCTGGCCGATCGCGAACGAAGGCTTGGTGCCGATCCCGGTCAATCCGAGGTCCTCGCGGATCTCGTTGTGGTGGTCGCGGCGAAGCTCGTCCAGCGTCGTCCATTCTTGGCCCGACCAACGGACGTACTGCCTTTCGTCCTCGCAGACCGGGCAAGCTTCAGGGGCCGCGCTGGCGGGGGCGAACTGGACGCCGCAGGTGACGCAGATCTGGCAGCGGGGCTCGGGCTTCACCCAGCCGCGCGCCCGCTCATCCGCTGACCTTCAGCACCAACCCGATCCCGTACGTGATCCCGCCGACGATCACCCCGGCGAGCGTCATCTCGAGCCCGGCCGACCACCAGGTTCGCAGGGTGAAGAACGACTTGGCGGCGCCGACCAGGAAGTGCGCGACCAGGGACACGAACGCGGCCGTGATCACCGCCACGCCTCCCCGCAAGAAGAAGAACGGGATCACCGGGACCATCGCCCCGATGAAGGTGCTGACCCCGGCGGCCACCGCCGACTGGACCGGCTGACTCGAGCTGTCGACCGCGCCACCGAGCTCGTCCGCCGCGTGGACCTTGAGCAGGGCGTCCGGGTCCTTGGCCAGCTGGTCTGCCAGCTTGTCGGCCGTGTCCTTGTCGATGCCCTTCAGTTGGTAGAAGAGCGATACCTCTTCCTTCTCCTCGTCGGGGTTCTCGATGATCTCCTGCCGCTCACGCGCGACGTTGGCAGCCACGACCTCTCCTTCGGAGCGCTCCGCCAGGTAGGCGCCGGTCGCCATCGAAAGCGCGGAAGCGATGGCGCCGAACAGGCCGGCGGTGAGGACGAATCCCGAGCCGCCGGTCGCGCCCGAAACCCCTGCGACGATGCCGAACACGGCGGCGAGCCCGTCGTTGGCGCCGTAGATCGCGCCCGAGATCCAGCCCGAGCCGGTGCGGTGCCAGGTCTCGCGGCCCAGGATCCGGTTCAGCTTGCTCTGCGGACCGCTCGGGGGGTGCTCAGCGCCGCGATGGGCGGCCTGCATCGATTCCAGCGATCGCGAATGCCCCTGCTCCTCCGCGCGGATCGACTGCAGCACCGCATCGGTCTGAGGGTCGCCGGTCGATCGCTTGTAGCGGTCCTGGATCTCCACCTCCTCGGCGGCCTCCATGCGCGCCATGACGGCCGGGACCGGCGCGAGCCTCGCCTGCAGGCGCTGCATGAGCGACAGCTTCACCCCGGCCGGGTCGGGGACCGGCTCGCCCAGCTCGCGCAGTCGCTGTTCGATGCGTTCGCGGTGCGACGCCTCCGCGTCGGCGATCGCCCGGATCACCTCCGCCCGCCGCGGGTCGACCCGATCGGCCAGCAGGTTGTAAAGCGCCCTCGCCTGCACCTCGCCTCGCCAGGCCTGGAGCAGCCGGGCGACGGCCTCTTTTGAGCTCGTCGACTGCGGCACCTGATCAAAGGTAAGCCAACCCGGCTTGGCAGAGAGCTTCTGAGACACTGGCACCGTGCGCGGATTCTTCATCGGCGCGGTCTTGATCCTGGGTCTGTCGGCGACGATCCTGTCGTTGAGGCCCGGCGGCCTTCGGCGCCAGCTCCGGTTCGCCGCGCGCCGTTTTCGGATCGCCATCGTCCTGGGCGGCGCTTACGTGTTCGGATCGCTGATCATCCGGCTGGCCTTTCCGAGCGGCCCCGTCTCCGACTACGGGCCGGCTGCGCTGGCCGTAGTGCTCGCTGTCGCTTTCCTGTTCATGGCCCGCGACCCGGTCTCCGCCTCAAGCGCATCGCCTCGCCATCGAGATCGGTAGCGCCTTGCCGCTAGGCTGACAGCGATGGGATGGGCGAGCTTTGAGGTGCGCACGAAGCGTCGGTCTCACCTGGTCGACATCACCGAAGAGGTCGCGGCCGCCGTGGCCCGGTCAGGCGCAGGCGATGGCGTGTGTCATGTCTTCGTGCCCCATACCACCGCCGGCGTGACCATCAACGAGGGCGCCGATCCCGACGTCGCCCACGACATCGAGACTCAGCTGAGCCGGATGGTGCCGCATGACGCAGGCTTCCGCCACGCCGAGGGCAACTCCGACTCCCACGTGCAGACCGCCCTGGTCGGCCCCGCCTGCGACGCGCCGGTGCGTCAGGGAAAGCTGGCCCTGGGCACGTGGCAGGCGATCTTCCTGTGCGAGTGGGACGGCCCCCGGACCAGAACGGTGCAGGTGGCGGTGTCCGCCCTGTAGGCGGAGGCCGGCCACCGGTCGCCTCCATCCCTTCCAGCCGGGCCACCGCCGACCGGACCAACAAGCAGGGTCTTTAGTCAGTTCTCACACCACCTCCCTCCGCGCAAGGTGAACCTGGAGGTTGAGAAGAACCATCGCAATTGCTACCCCGTCGGCTACTCGATCCGTGCTTCAGCCCGCCCAGAGCTCGGCTGAGACCATCCCGGCCGTCTTCTTTGCACAGGCGAAGCTTCGCGATCAGGCTCCGTACCTTCATTACTTCCGCGACGGCGAGTGGCAGGCGTTGAGCTGGGCCGAGACCGCCGAGCGGGCCACCCGCGTAGCCTGCGCGCTCGTCGAGGCCGGCGTGCGTCCGGGCGAGCACGTGGCCCTGATGTCGCCCAACCGACCCGAATGGATCTACTGCGACTTCGGCATCATGGCCGCGGGGGGCGTGACCGTACCGTTGTACCCGTCCCTTTTGCCCAAGGTTGCCGGGTACATCGCCGAGGACAGCAAGACGCGGTTCGCGATCGCGTCGGACGCCACGATGGCGGCCAAGCTCGCCGGCCACGAGTTCCCCAAGCGCGTCCTCACGATGGACCAGGACGTCAAGCACTGGACGGAGACGGAGCCGGCGGCCGAACTTCGCGCCCAGGTCTCCGAGCGCCTTGCCGCGATCAAGCCCGACGACGTCGCGACGGTGATCTACACCTCCGGCACGACGGGTGAGCCCAGGGGCGCGATCTTCGCCCACACGCACTTCATCGAGGCGGCCAGGGCCGGTTTGCAGATGTTCCACATCGGGCCGGGGGACGTGCTGCTGTCCTACCTGCCGTACTCGCACGTTCTGGAGCGGGTGGACGGCATCTACATCGAGACGACGGCCGGCTGTTCCTTCTGGCTCGCGCGCAACCTCGACACGATCTTCGTGGAGGACATCCATATCGCCCGGCCGACCATCATGCTGGGCGTCCCGCGCGTCTTCGAGAAGCTGTATGAGTCGGTGTACGACCAGGTCCGCAAGCAACCCGTGTACCGGCGCGCGATCTTTGGCTGGGCGCTCGGCATCGGCGTCGCCCGACTACATGGCAACCCGGGACCGTGGCTTCGTTTGCGAGTCCGCATCGCTGAGCGTTTGGTCATCGCGCCCCTGCGCGAGAAGCTGACCGGGGGGCGCTTGCGCTTCTTCATCAGCGGCGGCGCCCCTCTCAACGAGAAGGTCGAGGAGTTCTTCTGGGCGATCGGGGTCAAGATCCTGCAGGGCTGGGGCCTCACCGAAGCCACCTCAGGAGTCACCTCCAACACCGAGGAGGTGCACCGTTACCGATCGGTGGGCATCGCCATGCCGGGCACCAAGCTCCAAATCGCCGAGGACGGAGAGATCCTGGTCAAAGGCCCTGGAGTGATGATCGGCTACCAGAACCGGCCCGAAGCCACCGACGAGTGCATCAAGGACGGATGGCTGAAGACCGGCGACATGGGCTTCATCGACCAGGACGGCTTCCTCACGATCACCGACAGGAAGAAGGACTTGATCAAGACCTCCGGCGGCAAGTACGTGGCGCCCCTGCCCATCGAGGCACAGCTCGAGAACGACCGGTACATCAAGGCGGCGATCGTGGTGGGTGACAGCCGGCAGTACGTGGTCGCTCTGATCGTGCCTGACTGGGACGCCCTCGCCGCGGACGCCGATTTCGCCGGCGCGCCGGCCACCCTCGTGGACAACGAGGCCGTGCGCGCACGCTTCCAGAAGGTCGTGGACGCCGTGAATCAGAACCTGGCCAGCTTCGAGACGATCAAGTACTTCACGCTCCTGGAGCGAGACTTCACCGAAGCGGATGACGAGCTGACTCCTTCGCTGAAGAAGAAGAGGCGGATCATCGCGCAGCACTTCCACAAGCAGATAGAAGTGATGTTCGGCGCGCACAAGAAGGTGAGCACGCATGACTGAGAAAGTAGTCGAGGCCGCCGCGATGGAGATCCTGACCGAGGAACAATGCGTGCAGCTGCTCGAGCTGCATGACCTCGGCCGGGTCGCCCTCCAGGTGGGCGATCAGCCGGAGGTCTTTCCCGTCAATTACGCGACCGACGGCAAGATCGTGGTGTTCCGGACCGCCCGGGGCACCAGGCTAGACCAGGCGACCGAAGGCCGGATCGCGTTCGAGGTCGACGACTGGGACGCCCACACGGGCATCGGGTGGAGCGTGATGCTGAAAGGGGTGGCCGAGGAGGTCAAGCACGGATCCGATCCGTTCACCGCGGCTCTACGCTCCCGCCCTGTCCAGCCGCTCGCTCCAGGCGAGCGGGATCTCCTGCTCGCGATCTACCCCGCGCAGATCTCCGGGCGTCGCTTCCGTCAGAGCTGAAGCAACAGAAAAGGGGCCGGACCGCCGGCCCCTTTTGCACTTTCAGATGGCCCGGACGCTCAAGCCTTGATGGACTTGGTCGTGTGCTTGACCGGGATCATCTTGGCCTTCGGAAGACCCTCGAGCTTGGCGGCGCGCGGCATGGTTATCTCCAGCACGCCTTTTTCGTACTCCGCCTTGATCTCGGTCTCCTTGATGCCCTTGGGAATCGACATGTGGCGCTCAAAGAAGCCGTAGCTCGCTTCCTTTCGGTAGTAGCCCGCCTCCTTAACCTCCTTGTCGGCCTTCCTCTCGCCCATCACGATCAGCTCGCCGTCGGCGAACTTGACCTGGATGTCGTCGGGCTCGATGCCGGGCAGGTCCAGCTTGACCACCAGGTCCTCGCCACGGACGAAGACGTCTGCGGTCGGGATGAAGTGCCTCCCCGACGTCAGCGCCAGCAAGGGCCTGAACGGCCAGGGGCCGCTCAGCGTGCGGAAGAGCTCCGCGATCGGGCTGTCGAGCTCTACGAGCTCTTCTGGAACGATGCGAGTTGACATCTCGCTCACCTCCTTGGTGTGACTTTCTGCGTTGACCCCAACGTATATCGCGGCCTTCGGCATGCCTAGGGCCAATGGTCACGCGACGTTGAGGACACCGCCGCCAGGTGCCGCCCATCGACATACAGAGCCTTTAGGCACCTCCGCGACGTGGCGTTCGGCACGGGAGCATTGAGCCGGCCGCGCCTACGCTGGGCAGGTGGAAGAGCACCGGCTCAGGCCTGACGAGCTTCGCCGCCGGTTGGATCCTGCGACGCTGCCGTTCGAGTCCACCCTGGAGGTCCCACCCCTCAAGGCGCCCTTCGGGCAGGACCGCGCCATGGAAGCGCTCCAGTTCGGGGTCGGAGTCGACACACCGGGCTACAACATCTTCGTCAGCGGGGTGAGCGGCTCTGGCCGGACGAGCCTCGTGCGCTCATACCTAGAACAGGTGGCAAGGGGCCGGCCCACTCCCGACGACTGGGTCCACGTCTACAACTTCGACCACGCCGACCGGCCGAATATCTTCAGGCTTCGGGCGGGGGGCGGGCGCGAGCTCGCGGCAGACATGGAAAACTTCATCGCCGAGGCACGCCAGCAGATAGCGCACTCGTTCGAGACGGAGGGGTATGCGGAGAGAAGGCGGCAGCTCGCCGGAGAGCTCGGGCAGCGCCGTGATCCGCTGCTCGAGGAACTCGGGAAATTCGCGCGAGAGCGCGACTTTGCCATCGAGGCCACGCCGGGCGGCATGGTCGCGGTGCCCATCAAGGGTGAGCGACCGATGAAACCCGAGGAGCTCCAGAAGCTGACCGACGCCGAGCGCCAGGCCGTGGAGCAGCACGCCGTCGAGGTGCAGACGCAGGTGGCGAGCACCTTCCGGCGGATCAGCCAGCTGGAGAGGGAAGGGGCAGAGCTGCTCGCCAAGCTCGACCGCGAGATCGCGAGCTTCGCAATCGAGCCGCTGCTGCACGGGCTCCGCGAGAAGTACTCCAAGCATCCCGACGTGATCGCCCACCTGGACCGGATCGGTCGCGACGTGCCCGACCACCTGCCCGACTTCCGTCAGCGCGACGGCCAGGGAGGCGCCTCGGAATCATCCTCGCCGTTCGAGGCCGCGCTGGCGACGGATCACACCAATCGCTACCGGATCAACGTGATCGTCGACAACGCGGGCCTGACCGGGGCGCCGGTAATGGTGGAGGCCAACCCTACGTACTACAACCTGGTTGGCCGAATCGAATACCGCGCCACCTTCGGGGCCATGTTCACGGACTTCCGCCAGGTCAAAGGAGGCGCCTTGCAGCGCGCCAACGGGGGCTTCCTCATCCTGGAGGCCGCCGATGTCCTGGGCAACCCATTCGCCTGGGAGGCCCTCGTGCGGGCGTTGAGCACCCGTGAGGTGCGCATCGAGAACCTCGGCGAGCAGTACTCGGCAAGCCCCACCGGCAGCCTTTCGCCCGCGCCCATGCCGCTGCGCACCAAGGTCGTGCTGGTCGGACCACCAATGCTCTATCAGCTCCTGCACCGCCTTGACGACGAGTTCAGAGAGCTCTTCAAGGTGCGGGTCGACTTCGCGCAAGAGGTGGAGTGGACGGCCGAGAACGTCGAGACGCTCAGCGCTTTCATCAGCCGCTGGGTCGCCACGAACGACCTCAAGCACATCGACCGCGGAGGTGTCGCGCGCCTGGTCGAGGAAGCCGCTCGGTGGCAGGACGACCAGCGCAAGCTGTCGACACGGCTGCGCGACGTGGCCGACCTGACAACGGAGGCCAGCTACTGGGCCGGCCGCCAATCTCACCAGCTCGTTCAGTCCGACGACGTCGAGCGCGCGGTCAGCGAGAAGGTCCGGCGATCGAGCCTTAGCGAGGAGCGCTTGCGCGAGATGATCGACGACGGGACGATTCGGGTCGAGACCGAGGGAACGCGTGTCGGACAGCTCAACGGGCTCTCGGTGGTCGAGCTTGGCGACCACCATTTCGGGATGCCGAGCCGCGTCTCCGCCTCGGTCGCGCTCGGCCGCGGAACGCTGGAAAGCATCGACCGGGAGACCAAGATGGGCGGCCCGATCCACAACAAAGGGTTTCTGATCGTGTCGGGCTACCTCGCCGGCAAGTACGCGCAGAAATGGCCGCTCGCCATGCGGGCAACCCTCACTTTCGAGCAGTCGTACGACGAGGTGGAAGGCGATTCGGCATCGTCGACGGAGCTGTACGCCCTGCTTTCGGCCCTGGCCGGAGTGCCGTTGAAGCAGAACATCGCGGTCACCGGCTCGGTGGACCAGCACGGAAGCGTGCAGGCCGTCGGCGGGGTGACCGACAAGATCGAGGGCTTCTTCAAAGTGTGCCGGTCAAAAGGCCTGTCTGGCGACCAGGGCGTGATGATCCCGGCGTCGAACGTGCGCCACCTCATGCTCTCCGAAGATGTCGTCGAGGCGGTCCACGACGGCAAATTCAGCATCTGGGCTGTGGCGGACGTCGACGAGGGAATCGAGATCCTCACCGACACTCCAGCCGGACAGCGCTCGGCAGACGGCGAGTACCCCGCAGGCTCCGTCCACAGCCTGGTCGCCCAAAAGCTGCAGGGCTACGCGGAGCTTCAGGCGACCTTCGGCGCCGGGCCGAACGGGAGGGCCCCCCACGCGTTGGAAGAGGCGGCGGCCAAGGCCGGCCAAAGGCCCGAGACGCCCCGCGTCTAAACTCGACCTTTAATGACTCCGAGCATCCGCCTCGGCCGGTTGTTCGGGATCGAGATCGGCGCCAACTGGAGCCTCATCTTCATCTTCGCCCTGATCACGTGGACGCTCGCGACGAGCGTGCTCTCGGTCGACGTGCCCGGGCAGAGCGCCGGCGCGTACTGGCTCACGGCCGCCGCGGGGGCGGTCATCTTCTATGCCTGCCTGCTCGCGCACGAGATGTCCCATGCCCTGGTCGCCCGGCGAAGCGGGGTCAAGGTCGCCGGGATCACCCTGTGGCTTTTCGGAGGCGTCTCCCGGCTCGACGGCGAGCCGAGCAGCGCGGGCTCGGAGGCGCTCATCGCCGGCGTCGGACCCCTCACGAGCTTCGCGATCGCTCTGATCGCGTTCGGCCTGGCATACGTCATCCCCGGCAACGGCCTGGTCCCCGACCTCCTCAGCTGGCTCGCGTTCGTCAACGTCGCCCTGGGGCTGTTCAACCTCGTGCCCGCGTTCCCGCTCGACGGTGGCAGGCTGCTCAGCTCGTTCTTCTGGTGGCGGTCGCGCAGCCGGCAGCGCGGCGTCCACAACGCCGTCCGGGTCGGCCGGGTGTTCGCCTTCCTGATGATCGCCGGCGGCGTGCTCGAGCTCTTCACCGGGCAGGTCGCCAGCGGCATCTGGATCGCCTTCATCGGCTGGTTCCTCCTGTCGGCCGGGGCGTCCGAAGACGCGGGCGCCACGATCAAAGCAATGCTCCGCTCGGTGCCGGTCTCGGCCGCCATGTCGTCGCCGGTGGTCGTCGTGCCGGATTGGCTCACCGTGGGCCAGTTCCTGGAGTCGATCGCGCCCCAGCACAGCTTCACGACGTACCCGGTGCACGAACCGTCAGGCAAGCTGACCGGCGTGGTCAGGCTGTCAGAGCTGGTCCGTGTTTCGTCGGGGGAGCGGGAGCTGAAACGGCTTTCGGACTGCGCGCGGCCGATCTCGGAAGTTCCGGTTGCGCGTCCGTCCGACGACCTCGGGGCGGTGGTGGAGCGCCTGGGCGGGGCGGTGGAGCAGCGGATCCTCGTGTTCGACCAGGAGAAGCTGGTGGGGATCGTCGCGCCCATCGACCTGGCCAGGCTCATGACCGTCCGCCAGACGCTGCGCACCCAGCCCTAGCCGGCACCTCCCGGAGGCGCGGACCCATACCTCAAATGTACGAAGAAAAGGTCAGCGCCCTCGCCTACGGTGGGCTGGTGAGCTTGAAGATCACAGTCCTCGCCCTGCCTTCCCCGGTTAAGGGAATACCGGTGTCGAGCCTGGTCTATCGCGCTGAGGCATATGACGAAGAGGACCGGTTTCGAGAGCCGAAGTGGACCTGTCCCCACCGCCACGACAGCGCCCAGGCGGCTCACGAGTGCGGCCTGGAGTGGCTTTCTGGCGAGGTCGACCAGGTGAGCCGGGCCGAGGGCTGAGCCCGGCTTTGGCCGTGGCGTCGAACAGCTCAACTCCGCCGGCTAGGCCTCCAAACCCAGGGCGTTCGACCCTGTCCGGCGAGGCGGGTGGGCCTGCATGCTGGATCGCGGAGGTGAGTCCAATGGCAACCATTCCCCAAGAACACAAGCGGTTGATCCGAAGCCGGTCCGACCGGATCCTGGGCGGCGTCTGCGCGGGCCTGGCGAGATACTTCGGCACCGACCCGCTGCTCATCCGGCTGGTCTTCGTCGTGATCACCCTCGCCCAGGGCGCGGGAATCCTCCTGTACATCTTGCTTTGGGTGCTCATGCCAGACGAAGGAGTCGAGGCTCCGCCCGCTGGCGGTCAGGTCATCAGGACCGGCATCGAGGGCGTCAAGCAGGATGTGGCGCGGGTCGCAGAACAGGTGCGCACCAACGCCCCGAGCGCGCACCGCCAGGGCGCCTGGCTCGGTGTCCTTCTCGTCGGAGGCGGCGCCTACCTGCTGGCGGTCAACACGGGCGCGTTCTGGTGGTGGGATTGGCGGATCGGCGGACCGATCGTGCTGATGCTCGCGGGGCTGTTCCTCCTCCTGAGAAGGCTGCGATGAAACGCTTGGTCGCGTTTGCCGGCAAGCACCTGGTCGGTGTCGGCATCGCGGTAGGGGCGGCCTTCGGGCTCCTGTTCGGCTTGATGCTCCGCGACGGCGCCGTCGGCGTGTTGTCCGGGGTGGCGGCCGGCCTGGTGGTTGGAACCTTGGTCCGCGCACAGCGCGGCAGCGCCACGTCCCGCTAGCCGGACACCTGGACACGGCCGTGAACGAGCCGGTGCTAGGCCTGGAGAGGTTTCGACAGTTTTAGCGATAATTTGACCAGGTGGGCTCTATGACCTCGACCACGCCGTCCTCCTCGCCCTGGCTGAGCCTGGGCGAAGCAAGCCGCCTGCTCGGCATCACGCCTGCCACCCTTCGCCGGTGGGCCGACCACGGGGACGTCGCGGCGTTCGTCACTCCCGGCGGCCACCGGCGCTTCGCGCGCGCGGCGATCGAAGCCCTGGTTCCGCGCAGCTCGGCTCGCCGCCCCCTGACCGGCCTGGGCGACAGCGCGACCAGGGTGGCGCGGATGTACCGGCGCTCCAGCCCGGCCGCGCGACCCGCCGCCACCGGCGGGTCGCTGTCCGAAGCGGAACGGGCCGAGTTCAAGGACCGCGGCCGCCGGCTGCTGATGCTCCTGCTCGACCACGTCGCCGACGAGAAGAGGCCCAGGTCCGGCGCGAAGCTGGCGGAAGCGGTCGCGGCCGCGTCGGACTACGGGCGTAGGGCAGCCTCGCTCGGAGCGTCGCTTTCGGAAACCGTCGAAGCCTTCGTCCGGTTTCGAGGAGCGTTCACCGGCGAGCTGGCCGCCGTCGCCAGGCGCCGCCGGCTCGACGCCCAGGCGGCGACCGCGCTGCTGGTCGAGGCCGACGGAGCGGTCGACCGCCTCCTGGTGGCCTTGATGAACGGGCACAGCGAGCGCGCATCGTGAGAGTCCGCATCGGTACGCGCGGGTCGAGGCTTGCGCTGGTTCAGAGTGAGCTCGTCGCGCAGCTGCTGCGCGACGCGGGCCACGAGGCCGTCCTCGTGCCGATCGTGACCGAGGGTGACACCCGCCCGGTTGACATGTCACCCGGAGAGGGCGTTTTCGTGGCCGCCATCGCCCGCGCCCTGCTGGAAGGCGCCATCGATGCCGCCGTCCACAGCGCCAAGGACGTGCCTCTCGAAGAGGAGCCCGACCTGGTCATCGCCTGCTATCCGGACCGGGCCGATCCGCGCGATGCGCTGATCACCCGTGATGGGCGCTCCTCGCTGGTGGCCGTCGAGAGGGGCGCCACGGTCGGCACCGACAGCCCCCGAAGGACCGGGTTCCTCCGCGCCGCGCGGCCAGACCTTCGCGTGGTTCCTCTCCACGGCAACGTGGACACGCGCCTCATGCGGCTTGACCAGGGCAAGATCGACGTGCTGGTGCTTGCGGCGGCCGGCGTGGATCGCCTGGGACGCGGTGAGCGGATCGACGAGCGGCTGGATCCCGCCCTGGTCGCCCCTGCGCCGGGCCAGGGCGCGCTCGCAGTCCAGGCGCGGCGGAGCGATCGCAAGCTGCTGAGCGACCTCGCCGCCCTCGATCTTCCCGACGTCCGTTTGGCCGTCGAGACCGAGCGCGTGGTGCTCCGGGCGACCGGAGGCACCTGCCGGGCGCCGCTCGGCGCGCTGGCGACGATCACCTCAGACACCTTCAGCCTGTTGGTCGGCGGAGTGAACAGCGACGGATCGGACAGGCAGATAAGGGTCATCGAGGGGCTGCGCGCGGAGGCGCACGACCTGGCGGCCGCAGCCGGGCGCCGCCTGGTCGCTGAGGTGGCCCTCCGATGACGAGCATCCTCGTCACTCGCCCGGAAGGTCCGACTGACCCGCTCGTCGCATCCCTGGAACGCCTGGGCTACCGAGTGCACGCCGTCCCGACCGTCAAGACTGTAGTCGAGACCTTTGACGCGGCGGTGCTGGCGGGGTGCGACTGGATCGTGCTGACCAGCGCACAGGGAGTTCACGCCATGGCGTCCATTCCAACGGGTTCACGTTTCGCGGCCGTGGGAGAGAAGACGGCGGCCGCGCTACGAGCGCGGGGAGTCGAGCCTGCGCACGTCCCGCCGCAGGCAAGCGGGGCGTCGATCGGCAAAACGCTGCCGGATGTGGCCGGCAAGCGCATCGCGCTGGTACGGGCCTCGGCAGCCGATGCCGACCTGCCCGAGCGTCTGCGCCGGCGGGGCGCGATCGTCGAGGAGGTCACGGCATATCGAACGGTGGAAGGACCGCCTGCTTCTGGCCTCCGCCTCCGGGTCGCGCTCGCCGACCCACACCTCGCGGCCGTGGTTTTCGCCTCGGGCTCCGCGATTCGCGGCTTCGTCGCGCTGGGAGGCCCGACCAGCCTGCCGGCAGTCACGATCGGCCCGCGCACGACGGCCACTGCACGCGAGCTCGGTTTTGCGGTTGTCGGCGAAGCAAGCTCGCAGAGCGCCGAATCACTCGCTGCGGCAGTCGCCGCCGCGCTGCCATTGGAGGAGATGAAAAATGCGTGAGCTGACCAGGACACGAGATGTGACCACACCAGGTGCGGAGAGGCCGCGCCGCCTGCGGGCGCGTCCTGCTCTGCGCGCGCTCGTGCGCGAGACGCGCGTCGATCCTGCGCAGCTCGTCGCGCCCCTTTTCGTGATCTCGGGCCACAACCGCCGCCAGGAGATCGGCTCGCTCAAAGGCCACGCGCGCCTCAGCCCCGACCTTGCGCTTGCCGAGGCGGCGAGGCTGGCGCGACTTGGCGTCGGCGGCGTGCTGCTGTTCGGGATCCCCGACGAGAAAGACGATCTCGGCCACTCGGCGGCCGACGCGGCAGGCCCGGTGCCGCACGCGCTGCGCATGATGAAAGCCGAGCAGCTGCCGATAGTCCTGGCCGCCGATGTCTGCCTGTGCGAGTACACGACTCATGGCCACTGTGGAATCCTCGACGGCGAGCGCATCGACAACGACGCGACGCTGCCACTGCTGGCGGCCGCCGCGACGGCTTACGCGGAGGCGGGCGCGGACATCGTGGCGCCCAGCGCGATGATGGACGGCCAGGTCGGCGCGCTGCGGCCGGCGCTCGACGATGCCGGCTTCGGCGGCACTTCGATCATGGCCTACTCCTCCAAGCATGCCTCGGCGTTCTACAGTCCTTTCCGCGAAGCCGCGGGATCGACGCCCAGCTTCGGCGACCGGAAGACCTACCAGATGGATCCCGCCAACGGCCGCGAGGCGATGCGCGAGCTGGAGCTCGATGCCGGCGAAGGGGCCGACATCCTAATGGTCAAACCGGCCATCACATCGCTCGACCTCCTGGCGCGCGCAAGGGATCGATTCGACCTCCCGCTGGGCGCCTACCAGGTGAGCGGGGAGGCGGCGATGATCGAGGCCGCCGCGGAACGGGGCTGGATCGACCGTCGCGGCGCCGTCCTCGAATCGCTGACCGCCATCGTCCGTGCGGGCGCGGACATCGTGATGACCTATTTCGCAGCCGACACGGCCGGCTGGTTGCGGGCCGCGCGATGACGGAGCGCCGCTTCGTGCACGCCCTGGCCCTGGGACTCGACGGCGGCTGGCGCCGACTGCCCGCCGGCGAGAGACGCGCGTCCGCCGCCGAGCTCGTCGCGGCGGTCGACAGCTCGTCGGATGTCACCACCCATTCCTATTCGATGATCGGGCTGCGCGCAGGTTCCGATTTGCTCCTGTGGAGCCTCGGACCCTCACTCGAAGCGCTCGAGGAGAAGGCCGCGGCGGTGCTCCGTTCAGGCATGGGCCGATGGATGCGCGCGACCCAGAGCTTCCTCGGGATCATCCAGCACTCCCAGTACGTCAAGAAACCGACGCCGCAGGAACAGTCGCTCTTCAGCGGCGAGCGGTCCCGCTTCCTCATCGTCTATCCGTTCACCAAGAGCACCGACTGGTACCTGCTGGGCAAGGAGGCGAGGCAGGGGATCATGAACGAGCACATGCGGATCGGACACGACTACCCGCAGGTCCGCCAGCTCCTCGCCAACAGCTTCGGGGTAGACGACATGGACTTCCTGGTCGCTTACGAGACCGACGACCTGCCCAAGTTCAGCGAGCTCGTGCGTGCGCTGCGCGAGACCGAGGGCAGGCGGTCGACGATACGGGACACGCCAATCCTCACCGGCGTGCACCGCCCAATCGCCGAGATCACAGCCCTCCTGGGCGCTGGCGAGGCATCGCCTTGAGCAGGTTCCTCGAGGCCGCTCACCGGCGCCCGGTCGACGTCACGCCGGTCTGGCTGATGCGCCAGGCGGGCCGCTCGCTGCCCGAATATCGCAAGCTGCGCGAGCGCTGGAAGCTGGTCGAAATCGTCGCGCAACCCGAGCTCTGCGCCGAGGTGACGCTTCAGCCCGTGCGCCGGCTGGGCGTCGACGCGGCGGTCATGTTCGCCGACATCATGCTGCCGCTGCGCGGCATGGGAGTCGAGTTCGAGCTCGTCGAGGACGTGGGCCCGGTGATCGCGCATCCGATCGCATCCGCAGCGGACGTCGACCGCCTTCGCGTGCCGGCCGGCGACGAGGCCGCGCCGCAGGTCATCTCGGCCGTGCGCCAGGTGGTCTCCGAGTCGCCCGTACCGGTGATCTGCTTCAGCGGCGCGCCGTTCACTTTGGCCAGCTACCTGATCGAAGGCCGCCCCAGTCGCGACTTCTTGAAGGTCAAGACCTTCATGTACACACAGCCCGAGGCCTTCGACCGGCTGCTCACCAAGCTGGCCACGACCATGGCGGCCTACCTTCGAGCGCAGGTCGCCGCTGGAGCGTCGGCGATCCAGGTGTTCGACTCGTGGGTGGGCGCGCTTGGGCGCGAGGACTACGACATTCGCATCCTGCCTCACACGCGCTCGCTGCTCGCGGACCTCGCGACGCTCAGCGTCCCCCGGATCCACTTCGGAACCAACACCGCAGGCCTGCTCGAGTCGATCGCATCCGCCGGTCCGGACATCGTCTCCCTCGACTGGCGCGTGCCGCTGGATGCCGGATGGTCGATGATCGGCCACGATCGCGGCGTGCAGGGCAACCTCGACCCCGCCGTCCTGCTCGGGCCACCTGACCTTGTCCGCGAGCGCGCGCGCGACGTGCTGAGGCGCGCGGGCGGACGAGCCGGTCACATCTTCAACCTCGGTCACGGGGTACACCCGTCGACACCGCTCGAAAACCTCCAACTACTCGTCGAGACAGTCCACGAATGGCAGGTGGCGCGTGTCGGCTGATTTGAAGACCGGCGTGCTGTGCATGGCTTACGGCAGCCCCGCCAGCGAGGACGACATCGAGGCTTACTACACGCACATCCGAGGCGGGCGCAAGCCCTCGCCGGATGCGCTGGAAGAGCTGAAAGGACGCTATCGGGCCATCGGCGGGTCGCCATTGACCGCCATCACGCGCGAGCAGGCGGCCGCCCTGGGCGACAGGCTCGGTATACCCACCTTCGTCGGGATGAAGCACACCCCCCCGTTCATCGACGCAGCTGCCGCCGAAGCGGCCCGGGCCGGCATCCAGAGGCTGGTCGGCCTGCCGCTGGCTCCGCACTTCGCTGACATGAGCCTTGGCTCCTACGAGCGAGCCCTTTCGAGCGCCTGGCAGGGCGAGCTGGTCTTCGTGCGCGGCTTCCACGACCACCCTGCGTTCATCCGCGCGGTGGCTGCACTGCTCAACGAGAGACTGGCCGAACGCAGGCCGGACAGGCTCTTCTTCACCGCGCACAGCCTGCCCGAACGCATCGTGGCCGAAGGCGACGGCTATCACGACCGGCTGCTCGAGAGCTGCCGGCTCGTCGAGGCCGCCATCGATCTGCCCGATTGGGAGTTCGCGTTCCAGTCCGCCAGCACCACCGGCGAGCCGTGGCTGGGGCCGGATCTCCTCTCCGCGATCGAGAGCTCGGGCGCACGCGACGTCCTCGTGTGCCCCATCGGCTTCGTGGCCGATCACCTGGAGATCCTTTTCGACCTCGACGTCGAGGCCCAGGAGTTCGCCCGCGCGCACGGCATCAGGATCCGGCGCACGGCCTCGTTCAATGCCCGGCCGGAGCTGATCGGGGCACTGGCGGAGGTCGTCGAGGACGCTCTCGCCGCGCGGACACCACAGGGCAGATAGACCCGCTTTTTGAAGGCTTGCGGCCCTACCGAGCCGCCTGCCCCTGGCGGATGCTCGGAGCGTGGCACCGCAAGCAGGCATGCCCGAAGTTGGGGCGGCGGACGGCGCACATCCCAGCCGGCCCCCCACGGAGCACGTCGTCTACCTCGACTGGCTCAAGTTCCTGGTCGTTTACGGCATCGTCGTGTACCACTCCAGCCTTCCTTTCTCGTACGGCGGCGGCTGGCTGCTCGCGAGCCGCGACAAGAGCCTGGTGCTGACCGCCTTCGCCGGGTTCACGTTCCCGTGGGGCATCCCGCTGCTCTTCCTGCTCTCCGGCGCCGGCGTCTACTTCGGCTTGAGAACGAAGACGGCGTCAGCGTTCCTGCGCAAGCGAATCCTCAGGCTTGGCCTCCCGCTGGTCGCGGGCATCATCCTCCTGTCGCCTTTCCAGTCTTATATCACCAGCGGCATCGAGCCGAAGACCTTCGGCGGCATGCTCGCGTACTACCCGCAGTTCCTGGGCTCGTTGCGGTTCGACTGGACCCCGCAGTGGCTGGGACGAATCGGTTACCACCTCTGGTTCCTGGGCTACCTGCTGGCGATCACCGCCGCGACGCTGCCGCTCCTCGAGTGGTTGCGGGGCGAGCACGGGCGGCGCTGGGTTTCGCGACTCGCCCGGATGAGCCGGAACCGCGCAGGAATCCTGCTTTTCGCGCTGCCGCTGGTGGTGAGTCAGCTCCTGCTCCGATACCGGTTCCCGGCCTACCAGGACTGGGCCGACGTCGCAACCTACACCCTGGCCTTTCTGGCCGGCTACCTGCTGGCGTCCGACACGCGTTTTGCGATCGCGATTCGAAGGCGGGCGCGCTTCGCGCTCGTCATGGGGATCGTGTCTTCGCTGGTGGTCGGCTCGATGCTCCTGCTGTCCGCCGGCCACCCGAGCATGAACTCGCCGGCCGACCTCCCCTTCTACGCGACCTACAACCTCTTCTGGAGCTTGAACATCTGGAGCTGGTGCATGGCGGTGCTTGCGTTGGGCGTGATCTGGCTCAACCGGAGCAATGCGGTCGTGCGGTACGGCGCTGAGTCGTCGCTGCCGGTGTACATAGTCCACCACCCGATCGTGGTCATCCTGGGATCCTTCATCATCACGTGGGACCTGCCCCTGCCCATGAGGTTCCTGTTGTTGGTCACGTGCACGATGGCGATCACCCTTGCGATCTACGAGTTTGGGATCCGGCGCACGAACGTCACCCGCTTCATCTTCGGGCTGTCGCCGCTGGGCCACCGTTCTGACGCCGCGTCGGCCCCAGGTCCGACGACGCTGAGCCCGGCCCTGCCGATTGTGGGGCTCGGCAGATGAGCTGGCCCGCGTGGCTGATCAAGCCGCGGCTCGCTGTGGTGCTGGGCGGAGGCGCGACGGCCGGCGCATTCGAGGTCGGAGTGATCGACGTCCTGGCTCGCCGCGGAATCGTGCCCGATCTGCTGGTCGGCACGAGCATAGGCGCCGTCAACGCGGCTTTCTGGGCCCACAACCCCGGCCCAAGAGCAGGCGAGCGGCTGCTCGAGGTTTGGCTGAGGTCGAACCGTTCGACGATGTTCCCCGACGGTCCGCTGCCGATGGTCGGTCGTCTGCTCCAGCGCAAAGGCAGCCTCACGACCCAGCAAGGACTCGACCGCCTGTTGCGACGCACGCTGCCCGAGACGGCGACGATCGAGAACAGCAAAGTGCCGCTTGCGATCGTTGCCGCGGACGCCGACCACGGCAGGCGCGTGGTGCTGCGACGTGGGCGCCTCATCCCGGCTGTCCTGGCCTCCTCGGCGATCCCGGGCCTGTGGCCCCCCGTGGAGATCGGCGGCCAGAGGTTGGTCGACGGAGGAGTCGTGGCCAACTGCGACGTGCAGGCGGCGGTCGAAGAAGGGATGACCGACGTGCTCGTGGTCGACGTCATGGGCGACGGCCTGCACCGCTCCGCCATGGACGTGGGCGAGGTGCTCGAGCGCGCGATCGCCGCCCTGGTCAGGCGCCAGACCGAGCTCAGCATCCTGGCGTTCGGGAAGGCGGCGCGGATCGCCGTGCTGAGACCGATCCTGGCCTCGCGGCCCCGGTTGGGCGATTTCAGCCTCACCCTCTCGCTGTTCAAGGCCGGCCAGGAGGCGACGGAAGCCTTCCTCCCCAGGCACCTTGGACCGAGGCGCAGCATGCGTCCAGGCTGGTTCGAACCCCCAAGCGCGCAGCCGGCGGCCGGCCAGCGCGCGATCCCCGCCTGACCCTCCCGACCTCCTGAGATCGCCCGGCTCAGGCCGGTCGGACAGCCTCGCCGAGGCACATGACTCCATGACCGAGCCGTTCTGAGGGTCGCTTCGAGCGTATTCGCCCATGAAACGCCGAAAACGGCTACTTCGCGTGAGTTGACATCGGTGTCAACTCACCGGAGACTCGATGACATCAACTTCCTGAGGAGGATTCAGCATGCGCAAATTGATCCTGTCCGCCGTTTTGACTTTCGTGGTTATGGCCGTGACGATGCTTCCGGCTCTGGCTGACTACATCGGTCCGACCCCGTAAAGCCAACTGTTAATTAGTCGAGCGAACTGTCGAGCTTGGCGGTAAACTTCCGCCAATGCTCGACAGTAAATACCGTGGCAGGCGGCTCGGGGTAGCCATCCGTGACGGTTCGGTTCGACAGGCGAGGAAAAAGGCCGGCCTGAGCCTGGCCCAGGTCGCCGCGGGGGAGGTGAGCCGCACCGCGATCCTCTACATCGAGACCGGCCGGACCAAGCCGTCGATGGAAACCCTGCGACTGATCTCGCGCCAGACGCGGTTCCCTATCAACTACTTCCTTCTCGTTCCTGAAAGCGGGGCCAGGTACAGCGAGCTGCCGGATGAGCTCATCCAGCTCGAGCGCCTCATCGCGACGCGTGATTTCGAGGCAGTCCTCGTGCTCGCGAAGGAGCTCATGGAGCAACCTACCAGCGCCGACGACGCAGCGCTCGTGAGGTTCCAGCTCGGCCAGGCCTACTGCCGCCTGGTCTGGCCTGAAGAGGCATTGCCGCACTTAACAAGCGCTCGTCAGCACTTCGAACGATGTGGCGACGAGGCGATGGCAGTCGAGGCGCTGGACTGGGAGGCGGCCGCCCTCGGCCTGCTCGAAGATCCAATGGCACTGCGCCTGACCGAAGAGGCTCTCGAGCGGTGCCGGAAGCTCGATCCCAAGCCCGCGCTGACCGAAGCACGCATCCTGGGCCACATCGCGAATCTCCACGTGGTGGCGCATTCATGGGCCCAGGCGGCGCGTTATTACGAGTCAGCGGTCGAGGCCGCCGGGGCGGTCAAAGACATGCTGTTGGAAGCCAAGATGCACCACGGTCTCGGGGCGGTGTACGAGCGGATGCTCAAGCCGACCGAAGCTCGGCGCCATTTCGAGAGAGCGCTCGCGCTGTATGGGATCGAGTCAGACCCGAGTGCCTTGTATCGAGTCGAGAACGACCTTGGGTTCTTCCTTCTTCGCCAGGGTCAGCTAGATTCGGCTGAGCAGCACCTCCTGGCGGCTCTAGGGGGATCGGAAGAGGTGAAGCTAGATCGAAGGGGACGCGGATTCACCCTCAACAACCTCGCTCACCTGAGTCTGCTAACGGGCGACCTCCAGGCG
Source organism: Candidatus Baltobacterales bacterium (assembly GCA_035533335.1). Taxonomy (GTDB): domain Bacteria; phylum Chloroflexota; class Dormibacteria; order Dormibacterales; family Dormibacteraceae; genus DATKSS01. Next base: position 58,338 of record DATLUC010000137.1, on the reverse strand, counting down.
GCTCGGCGATACATGAACCAGGCTCTCGACTGCGGCGAGGCAACTGGTGAAAACCTCGTGCGGGCCGAAGCGCATACGCTGTTCGGCCAGCTGGCGGAGCGAGAAGGCGATCGCAGGGCGGCGGACGAGGAGTTCGGGATCGCGATCGGCATCCTGGAGACGGTCGGCATGCCCGACCGGCTTCGAGACCTGCATATCGACTACGCCACGCTGCTGGACGCGCGCCACGACACCGAGGCATCGGTAAGGCATTGGCGGCAAGCCGCGCAGCTTGGCAAGCTCGACACGGCCGGCCTCGCGTTGAGCGGCGCCGCGAAACGCGCACGCTCTCGGGCTGACGCGCACTAGCTCAGCTCGGTCAGCTGGTTGCAGTGCTCCTCGGCGTGGCCGACCAGGAGATTTTCCATCGCCCACCCGACCGTCTCCTCGCCGCGACCACGCATGGTGACTTTGTGGTCGAGGTCGCTCGACTCGAGGCGATCCAGGAATCTCTGCAAAGCCTCGAACCCCGAATCGATCCGTTCGCGCAGTGCCGTCTCGCCCACGTCGCGCCCCTGGTCGACCGCCCGCTGCCTTTCGGTCGAACCCGGGAGCCGGCCGAACGGCTCACCGTCCATCGCGATCTCGAGCTGGGCGACCCAGAAAGGAAGAACCTCGGCGACATGTCCGAGGATGTTGTAGCGATCCCATCGCTCGCCACTTTTGGGATCGGGCGGTCCCTGACGGTCCGGCGCTGAAGCGGGCAGGGCTCTGAAACGCTCACGCGCTTGTTTCGTGCGGCGCCGCAGCGCCTCGATGTCATCCATGCTCTTGCCTCCTCCTGGCGCGACCCGCGCGCATGTGACCGTCATCCGTTTGTCGCACCCGCGACGGGCACCGCTCAGCGATCATCAGAGTAGCCGCCACCGATTCGCACTAGGAGATGACCCATGAGCGTCGACACCTGGACCCGTTACCAGCTCCGCCGCAAGCTCTTCTCGATCGGCGAGGACTTCTGGATCGAGAACGACCGAGGCGAGCAGGTCTACAAGGTAGACGGGAAGGTACTGCACATCAGGGAGACCTTCGAGCTCCAGGACGCCGGCGGGACGGCTCTCGCCGTCATCCAGGCCAAGCTGCTCGCGATCCAACCGACCATGAACATCGAGCGAGGCGGCCAGGTTTGGGCCACCGTCAAAAAAGCCCTCTTCACACTTATCCGCCAGCACTACTCGATCCATGTTCAGAACGGCCCCGTCCTGGAGGCCCAGGGCGACATCTTGAATCACGAATACGAGATCTCTGACGGCGGGCAGGTCATCGCAACGATCTCGAAACGCTGGTTCACGGTGCTCGAGACGTACGGCATCGCGATCGCCCCTGGCCAGGACGAGGTCCTGCTGCTGGCGTCGGCGGTCTGCATCGACGAGATGTCGGAGCGAGATCGAGACCGCTGACCTAACGTCTCAGATGCGGTTCGACTGCTCCCACTGGTGCTGGCATCTCATGCATCGCGTCGAGGTAGGCAGCGCCTCGAGCCTCATCGCGCCGATGTCCTTGCCGCAGTCCTCGCACTTCCCATAGGCGCCGTGGGCGGCCCTTTCGGCAGCGTGCTGTTCCTGCTCACGGTCTAGCTCGAGAATCTCCTCGATGGTGCCGAGCGTCACCTTATCGCTCATATCCTGGGTCGCATCGGCGTTCCTGAATCCTCTACTCATGAACCCAGCTTAGGCCGGTTCCCGGCTCGCGGTTCTTTTTGGGCGCTCCAGATGTCGCCGACCGTGAATCCTTCGGGAAAGGGATCGTCGGGGTCGAGCACGTAGTTGGCAATCGCGTAGATGTAAGCCGAGCCCGTGATGGTGGGTACGACGGCCGGGTACGGACCGACCGAGGTTTCGCGCACGAGCCGGCCGGTGAACGTCGTGCCCAGGATGCCTTCGTGCACGAAATCCTCGCCCAGCCGTAGCTGCTTTCTGGCGTGCATGACGGCCATCCGGGCGCACGTCCCGGTGCCGCAAGGTGAGCGGTCCAGGATCCCGGTCCATGTTTCGGGCCGCGTGGCGTCGAAGGGACCGCTGGAGATCACGACCGTGTTCTTCGCGTGGCCGCCACCGGTCGATGGGCCGATGAACTCCATGATCGAGATACTGCTGACGGCCGGGTTCTCGGGATGGGTGACCGGGAGCTGCTCGCGGGCGGCTGCTTTGACCGTCTCCCCCACCCGCACCAGGTCGCGACCCTCGTCGGGGCTGATCCGAAAGCCCAGGGGCGCAGCCTCGACGATGGCGTAGAACATGCCGCCGTAGGCGACATCGACCATGACCGTCCCCAGGCCGGGCACCTCCACCGGGGCGTCGATGTGAACGGCGAAGGCCGGGACGTTCTCGAAGGTGATCGACCGGCACCTGCCGCCTTCGACGGCGGCCGTGATCGCGACCAGCCCCGCGGGCGCCTCCAGCACGAACTGTGTCGTGGGCTCGGTCGCCGGGATCACGCCCATCTCGAGCAGTGCGGTCGCCGTGCAGATGATGTTGCTGCCCGACATCGGCGGGTACTCCGTCTGCTCCATGATCACGAACCCGGCGGCGGCGCGCCGGTCGGTGGGCGGAAGGACCACGTTGCAGCAAAGGCCGGGGTACCCGCGCGGCTCTCGCAGCATGAGCTTGCGGATTCCGTCCAGGTGCGACTCGAAGTACAGCCGCTTGGCGAACATGGTGTCTCCAGGCACGTCCGGGACGCCGCCCAGGATCACCCGGCCGGGCTCCCCCGCTGCGTGCAGGTCGACCGCCATCAGCATCCGTGAAGCGCGCATCAATCCCCTTCAGTCAGCCGCGAGCCGGCAGGACGACAATCATCGGCCGAACTGGCCTCGCGGGGCTTGCGGGCGGCGCCCCCAGGTGCGAACATTTGCTCGCCATGCCCGCCCCCTCCAGCGAAGCGGTCGAGCTCGGCCTCAACACCGCCGATCCGACCACGCTGGTGATCGACCTCAACTGCGCCTTCGCCTCGATCGAGCAGCAGCACGAACCGGCGCTACGGGGTCGGCCGCTGGCGATCGCGGCGTACGCCACCGACGCCGCCACGATCGTTTCCTCGTCGAGGGAGGCTCGCGACCTCGGCATCAAGACCGGGATGCGCGTTTACGAAGCCAAGGCGCTGTTTCCGAAGGTCGTCGTGCGGGAGCCCAACCCTCCGCTGTACCGGGCGGCGTCGGACCTGCTGATCGGGATCATGGAGCGCCACAGCCCCGACGTGCTCCGGATGTCGATCGACGAGGCGTCGGTGAATCTCGTCGGGACGCCGAACCTCGTGAAGCTCGGGCCGGAGGGCGTGGGTCGCGCCATCAAGAGGGCGATCCGCGAGGAGATCGGCGAGTGCGTCACCTGCTCCGTCGGCGTCTCGACGTCGATCTGGATGGCCAAGCAAGCGTCGAACCTGGACAAGCGGGATGGCCTTCAGCGGATCGACCACGCGAACCTGGTCTCTGTGTTTGAGCGGCTCAAGCTCACAGACCTGTCGGGCATCGCCGAAGCCAGCGCGACGCGGCTGCTCAAAGCGGGCATCACCACGCCGATGGAGTTCTTGCGCGCGACAGGCGAGCAGTTGAGGCTCTCCGGGATGCACGCCCCGGTGGCGTCGGGCTGGGGCAGGCGGCTGAGAGGATTCGAGGTGGGCAGCTTCGAAAGCGCGAGACGCAAGAGCTACAGCCACTCGCACGTGCTGGCACGCGCGACCAGCTCCCAGGCGGAGCTCGAGGAGCTTTTGATGCGCCTGTCGGACATGGTCGGCCGGCGCCTCCGGGCGGCGGGGCGGCGCGGCAGCGTGGTCTCGGTCGGGGTGGTCTACCGGCCCGAGGCGGGCCACTTCTCGCGGCAAGCGACGCTGGCCCGGCCGATCGCCACCGGGGATGAGATCTACCAGGCCGCCCTGAAGCTGATGGCGGCCCGGGATCCGCGGCGCTCGGTCGGCACCCTCGGCGTTGGCCTGGCCGGGTTGAGCGAGAACGACGCCGGCCAGCTCGACCTCTTTGGCCAGGCGCCTCGCAACGAGCGCCTGGAGGCGGCGCTGGATGCCATCCGCGATCGATTCGGGGAGGACGCGGTGCAGCGGTCGCGGCTGCTCGGCCGCGCTCGCGTCGTGCGGGACCGCATCGCCTTCGGGAACACCGGGCACCCGGACGAGCCTTGGGGCCGCTAGGCGCTAAGCCCGGAACTGCGCCGGCGGCTTGCCCGGTTTGGACTCACCTCAGGGCGATGCGTGGATCTCGAGCCAGGGTCTGCCTGATTTGCGCGTAGACGAGGGGATGGTCCAGCAGGTCGAAGTGGCTCATCGCCCCGACATGGACGACCCTGTCCGCACGCACCGCCACCGAGCCGTCAGCCCTGTGCCCTGCCGCGCTCTCGGTCCGGACGAGCAGGTCGCCGCCCAGCCAGCCCAGCGGGTGAGCGGCATTTCGCGTCAGTGTCGCCGTGATGAACGTCTGCGCGCAGCCAGGCAGTGAAGGGACATCACTGCGGTGGTCATGCATCAGCCGGCCGGGATCCTCGCCGCGCCAGTCATCGTCCACGAGGTATCCGAAACGCAGGTCGCGGATGCCCGCGCTGCGCATGTCCAGGATGCGTGCCAGCGGCCTGGTTTCCGGCACCGCGCGAAGCGCCCACGCTGCGGCGTGCACGGATTTCTCGAGCGGAACGCCGGTGTGTGGCGACCCGAGAGCAACCAGGTGCCGTGCCGTGGACGGCCACCTGAGTCCGCCGGTCCGAGCCGCATGGCACGCCGATCGCGCGACCAGGCCCCCCATCGAGTGTCCGATCAGGACGATCTCCTCGACCGCCACCGGCCACGAGTCGACCAGGTTCTCGAGCAGGCCGGCCAGGCGATGTCCGTTCTCGCTGATGTGCAGGCCCGAGTTGTAACGGATGTAAACGGGCGTGAGGCCGAGGTCGCGCCTGAGCTGGGCTCCAAAGTCAAGGCGGCCACGCCTCGGGCGCCGCCATCGTTCCTCGGTCTCGCTGAGACCGTGCAGGAACACGGCCAGCCGGCCGTTGGGACGGCGGATAGCATGTCGCAGCGCGTCGGGCTCGCACGGCACATCAGCGCCATTGCAGCGAACTGCCATCGAAATCGCAAGCTCGTTCCCCTGCTTTTCCAGGGCATCCCCGATGAAACCGTTCAGAGCGCTGACCGCGGCGCGACCACGCCGGGTGGAGGTCAGCGGGCGGCAGTCCCCGCCCGTGAGCACCCGGACCGAGAAAGAAGAAACGGAGGTCACGGCTCCGCTCACTTTTCGCACCGCCCCGTACGCGACGGCTGCGGCCCGATCGTGGACATAGCGTGAAGGAGCTGCCAAGGGCCCGATGCTCCCAAAGACGCGGCCGGCCACGGAATTGTGCAGCGACTCGGTGGTGCCGATGATCAGCCTGTCGAATGCGTCACCACCAACTTCGACGAGAGCGCTCAGCTCGTTGGCCATGGCTCGCAAGATTCTGCGCCGGTGACCCGGCGGTCGGACGTTCTAAGCCGCTTTGGTTCGGCGTTCCCGAGCGAGGTGGCGCCTCAACGCGAGGAGGGCCGCCCGGCGTCCGGCTCGCATGAACTCTGGCCACTGGGAGTGATCGAGGAACTGTGCATAGAACCCTGCCCGCCGCACCAGCTCATAGGGGACCGGGTCGATCATCATCAGTGTGCCGACCTCGGCCCGCAACCGTCGGAGGTTTTCACGGGCTAGCTGGACGTGCTGGGCGGTGACCACCTGGTCTGCGACGTCGAGGATGCTCCAGCGCCTTTTCTGCCAACCGCTCGCGTCCTCGCCCTCGAAACCCGGTGGGTAGAAGCAGTTGACTCCCAGCACTACGTCGCAGGTTGGGACCAGGTCGAGTATCGGATGAACCGGGAAGATGTCGACGATGCCCCCATCGCACCAGTGCCCGCCACGCCAGGGCACCGGATCGACGAACAGGGGAAGGGACACCGACATCCGGATGGCGCGGGAGACCTTCAGATCCGGGTATGTGGACGGGCCGATGTACTCGAGGCGGTTGTGCTCGATGTTCCACACCGGGGCGTAGGTCGGGATGCGAAGGTCGCCGAGCCTGACGTCGCCCAGGAATTCCGCGTACGCGGCCTCCAGCCTGGATCCTTTGATGATCCCGGAAAAGCCTCGTCCCTGGGAGGGCAGGATGCCGGCCAGTCCGCGCCAGTTGGCGTCCACCCAGGCCGTGGGTTCGGCTTGAAGCACGAACGCGGCCACCTCATCCGGGCTCTTGCCCGCGGCGACCGGGTACCCGAAAAGGGCGGCCCCGGAGGCGAATGACATGGCCCGGGGACGGACGCCCAGCTCCTGGCACGCCTGCAGCATTCCAACCAGACATGCCAGCGCGCCGCTGCCTCCGCTGGCCACGATGCCAAGGCGCATCCCGTGGACCGGCGCTCTTGCGGTCGTGTTGGGCCACAGTGGCCCGGCAGGCAGGGCCGGCTTTGGATCAATCGGCAGCCGAACCAGGGCCCGGCGCAGGGACCCTGCAAACCCGGCATCTTCACGCAACCTTCTTGCGAGATCCCGAATCTCGGTCAGACCGTCGAAGTACTCCCGCACCCGGAAGATGTCGATCAGTTGACCCAGGCCCCGAGATTGATCAACCGCCATTTGCCATTCAGGATGCCCCACCGATCGCGACCCCGTTAGGGTCGGAGGTCCTCGTAAACGTGGGTCGGATACCCTCTGTTCGAATGGCGTTTCGACGGATTCGGGCGGGGGCATAACATTCACCGATGCTCACCCCCAAATGGCGAAGCGCGGCCGGTTTTGCAGCCCTGGGGGCCCCCATCCTCATGTGGTCGGAGTTCCTGACCATGGGCCTGACCCGCCATGGCTACAACCTCCTGACCAGACCCTTCAGCGACCTCGCCACCCGCGGCACCCAGAACGCGACGATCTTCGATCTCGGTTTCTTCCTGGTCCCAGGAGTCCTCGCCATAGTCCTCGGGTTGGGCATGGCTCTGTCGATCCGCGGCGGCCAGGCCTGGCGCGCAGGGGCGGCCCTGGTGGTCGGCGCGGGCGCTTTTCAGATCGCGACGGGGATCTTCCAGCAAGACCCCACCTCTTTCGTGGCGGGCGTCCTGCACGGAACGATGGCCCAGATCTGCTTTGGCCTCGCGAGCGTGGCGCCGCTGGTCCTGTTCTTCGGCTCTCGCGACCACGCGCACCTGTCGCCTCCCCGACGAACCTGGATGGCGGCCGGGATAGCTTCGTTCGCGATCGAAGCCTTCGCCCTTGCCATCCGCCCGCTCGTGCACTATCCGGACGGCCTGTTCCAGAGGCCCTTCACCCTGGTCCTGACGGTCTTTTTCGTGACGACCGGGATCTGGCTGTTGAGATCCCACCGGCTCGAGCGCCGGCTGGAGCCACAGCCGGTCTAGTCCGGGCCCCTCAGGCGAAATCGCCCACCACGGCGAGCGAATAGCCCCGGGCCTGGATTTCGCGGACCACCGCCGGAAGCGCGTCCGCGTCAAGGGTGGTTCCATCGGTGGCGGCGCCAAGGTGCATCAGCACGATCTCACCCGGCTGAAGCTTGGCGAGCACCCGCCGCAGCACCGTGTCCGGAGTCTGGCCGTTGGAGCGTCCTTCCCATCCGAGCGTGTCTACGGTCCACCCGATTCCGCCGTATCCGAGCGCGTGGACGTCCGCCAGGGTTCGCGAGTCCGAGTCGCCATACGGGAATCGGAACAGCGGGCGAGTGTCGCGCCCGGTCGCCGATGAGATCAGCAGCCCGGCCTGTGCCACCTCCTCCTGGACCTGGGCATCGGTCAGGGCCGTCAGGTGGGGATGGTCATAGGTGTGATTGCCGACCGGATACAGAGCGCCTATCTGCCTGGCTCTTGCCGGATAGACCTCAACCCACCGGCCCGTCATGAAGAAGGTTCCCGGAACTCGGTCCGCGGCGAGCGCGGCGAGGATGGGCGTCACCCCGGCGTCGTTGCCGCCCGCGTCGAACGTCAGGGCGACGACTTTGGCGTTCGTCGGCAGCCGGGTCCATTCCGCGCCGGCGAGGGATGGAGGCAGCACATAGGGCGTTGGCGATGCCGGCGCCGCGTTCACGGATGCCGTCACCTCATCTTTGAGCAGGCCGTTGGGCAAGCCGTGGCTCACGGAGTAATCGGTCATCCAGTAGGCCAGGCCGCCGGAGGACGTGTCATAGGCGACCGTCAACTGCCCCGGTCCGACGACACTCACCTGCCGGCCCGACGTCATGTCGATCAGCGCCACCGGACGGTTGAGCTGAAACGCCTGAGCATTCAGGTGAAGGTTCGCCTTCCACTCGACGGCAGGCGACTCCGCTGGTGGGGGGGGTTGGCGTTGCCACCGGACTGACGATCGGCTCAGACGGCGAAGGCGACTGCCGCGGTGCGATGGCCTGCGATCCGCAAGACATGACCAGGACGAGAACGAAGGGCAGGGCGAACCTTCTCCAACGCATGGTCTTTCAAAATTCAATCTAGGCGGGGTGCCACCAAGGCTCGCCGGCCGTTGGCCCGTGATTGGCTGGGCCTTCAGCCTCTGGGCGCCATCATCGCGAGGCTGGTGCGAGGCCGAGCAGGCGCGCGGCATTACCGGAGTACACCGCGGACCTGTCCTCGTCCGACAGCTTGCAGGCTTCGATGTCGTCGAGCGTCGCCTCCACTGCGTGGGGCGGCCCGAGCGGCATGTCCGTGCCGAAAAGCACGTGTTGCGGCCCGAAGAAATCGAGCACGCAGCGCACGGCGTGCGGGGCGCCGAACAGCGCGGTGTCGGCGTAGAAGCGGCGGAAGTAGTCGACCGGCGGCAGCGGCAGGGTGTCCTTGACCTGCCGGTAACCGGGCCCCATCCCCAGGCGCGCGGAGAAATGCGGGACCATTCCGCCGCCGTGATGGGCGATCAGGCGCAGGTTCGGATGCCGTCCCATCAGGCCTGAGTACACGAGCCGCGAGAGCGCGGCAGCCGTCTCGTACGGCCATCCGATCGACCACCAAAGGCCGTAGTCGGACGCCCTCTCGGTCGGATAGTCCGGCCACGTGGCGTTGCGAGTGGGGTGCAGCCACACCGTCCGCCCGAGATCCTCCAGCCTCGCGAAGATCGGCTCGAATCGCCGGTCGTCCAGCGGGATACCCTGCATGTTGCTGAACATCTGCGCGCCCAGCGCGCCGAGCTGCGAGCTGGCGCGGTCGATCTCTCTCAGAGATTCGTCGGTGTCGTTCAGGGGCAGGGCCGCGGCGAACCCGGCGAAATGGTCGGGGTGCCTCTGAACGAGCTCCGCCATCTCGTCGTTGGCCATGCGGGCGAACTCGGCGGCGACGGCAGGCGGCCCCACGTCCTCGAGCGGCGGCACGGCCAGCACGAGCACCTGTACGTAGTCGCCGAAAGGCTCGATCGCGCGCCAGCGCGCATCCAGGTCGATCAGGACCGGGTCGTAATCGAAGACTCCCTCCCGGTAGTAGCGCAGCCGACCCGGGTCCATCGAGCGCTCGAGATGCTTGTCCAGGCGAGCGAGGTAGCGCGCCGGGAGGATGTGGGCGAAGGCGTCGATCCTGCGCATCGTCAACTCAAAGGGTGGCACTTCCGCCACCCCGGCGCCGGGCTCGAATTCTCAGCCGACTCTCAGGTTTCTGTCAGCTGGGTCCCAGCCGCCCCCGGCATCCTTCGGCCATGCCCGGGGGTTCGTTCCGGCTGATCTAAGTTTCAACATCATCTGGAGTGATCTCATGAAGTTGTCCTGGCGAACGTTGCTGCAGCGAAGGGTCCTGATCGTGCTGGTGGTCGTGACCGCAATGCTCGGGGGGTCGATGGTTTACGCCCAGGCCGGCAAGATCACGACCACCTACCGGACGGCGACGGTCACCTACGGCACGATCACCCAGTCCATCGGCATGGCCGGCAACCTGACGCCGGTGGCCGAGGCAACCCTCAACTTCGCGTCAGCCGGCGCAGTCCAGTCCGTGAACGTGGCCGTCGGCGAGTCCGTTCCCGCAGGAGACACGCTTGCCGCGCTCGATCCGACTCTGTTGTCCGCTCAGCTGCTGCAGGCGCAGGCGACTCTCGCCGCCGCCTACGCGAAGCTGGCGCAGGACAAGGCCGGTCCGACCGCGCAGAGCCTGTCCTCCGCGCAGAACTCGGTCAACGCGGCCCAGGTCTCGGTCAGCAACGCGCAGACCAGCCTCAACGACACCGAGGCCATCAACGCGCAGGCGGTGGCGGCGGCCCAGGCAGCCGCGCAGCCGGCGATCACGACAGACCAGGCCAAGATCACCACCGACCAGGCGGCCATCACCGCCGACAAAGCCCAGTTGGCTACTGACCAGGCCAATTTGGCCGCTGCGGCCGACTGCCCGTTGGGCCCCATATGCACGTCCGACCAGAACGCTGTCAACGCTGACCAAACCGCACTGACCACCGCCGAGAACACACTTGCGACCGACCAAAGCGCTCTGGCCTTGGCGCAGGCCCCGGTGAACGCGGCGACGGTCAAGGCGCAGCAGAGCAACGACCAGGCGGCGGCACAGCTCGCCACGGCCCGCCAGCAGCTGGCCAGCGCGCAGAGCTCGCTTTCGGCCCTCTACACCGCCGCCTCGCCGCAGACCCTCGAGATCGACACGGCGCAGATCGAGATCGACCAGGTCAACGTGAACACGATTCAGCACGAGCTCGACGGCGCCACACTGACCGCGCCCATCGCGGGGGTCGTCGCCCAGGTCAACATCACTGCCGGCCAGGCCGTGTCGGGTGGGGGCACGAGCTCGACGAGCACCAACGCGATCGTCGTCTACACCCCCGGCGCCTATGAGATGACGGGCACGGTGAGCGACTCCCAGGTCAACCTGGTCGCGATCGGTCAGACCGTGCAGGTCACCCCGGCGGGCGCCACCCAGGCAGTCCTCGGCAAGATCACCGCCATCTCGCCCGCGGCGACGATCACGTCCGGCGTGGCGACCTTCGGGGTGACCGCTCAGCTGACCGACACCAGCAACTCGATCAAACCCGGCATCTCGGCCACCGCCAGCATCGTGGTGAACCAGGTCGTCCACGTCCTCACGGTGCCGACCAGCGCGGTGCACACGACCGGCGCCGGGACCACGGTCGAGGTGATGACCAACGGCGCGCCGCACGCGGTCGCGGTGACGACCGGGGCGTCCGACCCCACGCGCACGGAGATCACATCAGGGCTCAAGCTGGGCCAGGTCGTCGTAATCGCCGTGATCACGAGCGCGGTTCCGAGCAGCGGTACCGGGACAGCGTTTGGCGCCGGCGGCCGCCCAGGCGGCGGCGGAGGTTTCCGCGGAGGGCCCGGTGGTTAACGGCCAGGCGGAAGAGCTGATCCGCCTCGAATCGATCACCAAAACGTACGGCACGGGCGACGCGGAGGTCGCGGCGCTGAGCGACTTCTCGATGAGCGTGAAGACGGGCGAGCTGCTCGCGGTGATGGGTCCGTCGGGCTCCGGGAAATCGACCTTGATGAACATCCTGGGCTGCCTCGACACGCCGACATCAGGCCGCTACTGGTTCGCCGGCCAGGACGTGAGCAGGCTCAACGAGACCGAGCTCGCGCACGTCCGCAACCGCCGCATCGGCTTCGTCTTTCAGCAGTTCCAGCTCCTGCCGAAGATGTCGGCGTGGCGCAACGTCGAGCTCCCTCTCCTGTACCGGAACACCCGCGACCGCCGCGACCTCGCCCTGCAGGCGCTCGACCAGGTCGGCCTCAGCAACCGGGTCAACCACCGCCCGACGCAGCTTTCGGGAGGCCAGCAGCAGAGGGTCGCCATCGCCCGCGCCCTGGTGACCAACCCGGACCTCATCCTGGCGGACGAACCGACCGGCAACCTCGACACGGTCGCCAGCAAGGACGTGCTCGCCGTGCTCAAAGAGCTGAACGAGCAGGGTCGCACGATCATCATCATCACGCACGATCCGGAGGTCGCCCCGGTGGCGCACCGCACCGTGCGTCTGCGCGACGGGCGGATGGTGCAGGAGGTGGCGGCGTGAGCCTCCTGCACACCATCGAGACCGGGCTCCGGAGCCTGCTGGGCCACCGCCTGCGGTCCGTGCTGACCACCCTGGGCATCCTTTTCGGCGTCGCCGCGGTGATCTCCACTGTGGGCATTGGCCAGGCCTCGTCCGACAGCGTCACGGCACGCATCTCGTCGCTCGGCACCAACCTTCTGACGATCTCGCCCGGCAGCACGGTCTCCGCCGGCGTTTTTGGAGGCGGCGGCAGCGCCAACACGCTGACCATGGCCGACGTGAGCGGGCTGGCGGACCACCAGAACGCGCCCGACATCCAGGCGGTCGCCCCGGTCGTGCAGGGTCGCGAATCGATCATCGACGGGTCGAGCAACTGGAGCACGACGGTTTCGGGCAGCACGCCTGACTGGCTGGTCGCCAACGCTCGCAACATGGGAACCGGGATCTTCATCAGCGCGTCGGACGTGAGCAAGAGGGGCCAGGTCATCGTCCTCGGCGCCACCACGGCGTCGAACCTCGGGGCCGCGGTGGGCGACCTGGTGACGGTCAAAGGCATCCCGTTCCAGGTCATTGGCATCCTGGCTTCGAGCGGCAGCCAGGGTTTCGGCAACGCGGACGACCTCGCCGTGGTTCCGCTCACGACCGCACAGGACGAGCTCGTCGGCGGCGCGGGATCGGTGCAGCGCATCCTCCTCAGCGCCACCAGCAGCTCGACCATTGGCTCGGCTTACCTCGAGGCCGACCAGATCCTCCTGCAGACCCACCACATCACCAACTCATCCCAGGCTGACTTCTCGATCACGTCTCAGACGCAGGTGCTCAGCACCGCGCAGGCAGTCACCCAGACGCTGACCATCTTGCTCGCCAGCGTGGCTGCGATATCGCTACTGGTAGGTGGGATCGGCGTCATGAACATCATGTTGGTGTCGGTCACCGAGCGCACGAGCGAGATCGGCCTGCGCAAGGCCCTCGGCGCGACACCAGGCGATCTCTTCCGCCAGTTCGTGATCGAGGCCGGAGTGCTCACCGCGGTGGGCGGGCTGCTCGGAGTCGGCACCGGCCTGGCGGCCGGGTACATCGTTCCACGCACCGCCAACATCGCGGTCCACATCACACCCTTGCCGGTCCTGGTCGCCGTCGGAGTGGCGGTCGCAGTGGGCCTCGTCTTCGGAGTCTACCCGGCGCTGAGAGCAGCTCGGCTCGCGCCGATCGAAGCACTAAGAGCTCAATGAAAACCTGTCTCAGGAGGGACCAATGAAACGTTCGAACCTGCTGGTGGTGGTCGGGGCCACCATCGTCGCAACCGCGTGCGGCAGCGCGGCCAGCGCATCCAACTCCGGCACGGCAGCTTCACCAAGGCCGGGCGGTGGCGCGGCCGCGTTTCGCAACGGCACCTCGGGTCAGCTGGTGCAGATCAACGGACAGACGCTGATCATCACCGGCCCCAACGGCGACACCACCGTCACCTACTCGACCACCACGTCCATCACCAAGACCTCGATCGCGACGCTGGCCGACATCACGGTCGGAACCTGCATTGTCGCGACCGGGACCAAGGATGCCACCGGGGCGGTCACCGCGACCTCGGTGCGACTTGCGCCCAAGACGGCCGCCGGCTGTGCCGCGAGCTTCGGAGCGTTTCCGGGAGCCGGCGCAACGCCGCGTCCAAGCGCTTCCCCCAGGCCAACCCCGAGCGGATTCGCCAACCGGGCGATCGTCACGGGTGAGGTCACCGCGGCCAGCGGCACGTCGGTCACCGTCCTGACGACGGCCAGCGGCAGCCAGACGATCACGGTCCCGACGACCGTGGTCGTGACCAGGAACTTCTCCGTCACGTCGGCCGACCTGCAGACGGGCGAGTGCGTTCGCGCGACAGGGCCCAAGGATGCCGCCGGCACGGTCGCGGCGACTTCTCTCATGATCACCCCCGCCGGGCCGTCCGGCACCTGCGCGACCGGGTTCGGCGGCGGAGGCCGGGGCGGGTTCGGCGGCGGCTTTGCTCCGCCCGCCGGCTCAGCGACCGGAGGCTAGATCAAGTCGGCCGATCAGGCTGAGATGGCATCGCAGAGGACGTCGAATCCCGGCGTCCTCTTTGCTTTGAGCTTGCGGTCGATGGCGTAGGCCTCGTAGCCCCCGGCTCGCTCGATGAAGGCAAGGCCGCCGTCCCTGCCCATCGCGAACGCCGCCGTCGCGTACACGTCGGCCTGGAGAATGTCAGGCCCGACCACGGTGAAGCTGAGGAGCTCGTCCGCCTCTCGCCCGGTGTGGGGATCGACGATGTGGTCGCCCTTCTCGTACGTGCCGGACGTGGCGACGGCCAGCCCGCTTGCGAGAACCACCCGCACGACCTTGTCCTTCTGGACCGGGTGCCTGATCCCCACGCGCCAGGGTCCACCACCTTCGCTCATCCCGCGGGTCTGCACGTCACCACCCGCGTCGACAAAGAAGTTCTCGCAGCCGTGGCGGTCGAGGATCGAGCAGCCACGGTCGATCGCCCATCCCTTGACGAGGCCCGACGGGTCGAGCCTGCCGCCGAGCCAGGCCGAGAAGTAGCCGTCCGTGGCTCGTTCGTACTGGCGGCAGAGATGCAGCGCCTGGAGGACCAGGTCTCCCGCTTCCTCTTCTTTCAGCTCACCCCTGTTGATGCGGCTCACCGCGCTGTCCGCGATGAACGTGCTGAACACGCCGTCCAGGAGCGTGAAGTCAGCGAACACCTCGTCCAGCACGGAGTCGTCGACACCCGCGTCGGCGACGTGAACCGTGACGGGCATGCCCATCACCTCCTGGACCCGATGCGCGGGAGCCGTCGGTTCGACCAATCAGCCCATGTGCGCTTGCTGCAGAGCGGACTCCACCGACTGCGCGTACGACTGGCTGGTGTACGTAGCGCCGCTGATGATGTCGATCTGCGCGCTCTGGGCCTGGATCACCTCGTCGTGCAGCATCGGACCCGCCACCTGGCTGATGTAGGCCGACTGCGCGCGGTCCTGGGGCATCTGGATGGGCTGCACGTCGGTGATCCGGCCGTTGCTGATGATCACCTTCACCTGCACGTCACCAAACCTGTTCGGGAAATCCGACCCCGTGAAGGTGCCGTTCGCCCCGGTCGGGCTGGGGCTGGGGCTGGGGCTGGGGGACGGCGACGGCGACGATGACGGCGAGCCAGGATCACTCGGGCTCGGGGAGGGCTGATTGGGCGATGGCGACTGCGCCGGCAGCGCCGACGCCAATCCCGCGGTATGTGGGGTGACTTTGTAGCTGACGAGCCAGGCGACGCCCACCATCGCCGCGCCGGTCACAATCACCGATCTTTTCATGACAGTCGAAATGCCTCCGTTCGTATTTGGTCGGGCGGAACGCCCAGCTTTTGCAAACTCGAAACGACCGACGCCGTCATCGGGACGGGGCCACAGACGTAAGCCACGCGATCTTTGATCTCGGGCACCAGCCTGGCCAGCACCTCTGGGCGAAACCACGAGTCCCTGGATCGCTTCCGCGCGCCTTCCTCGGTCAGCAGGTAATCGAGGCGGACTCCGTGCCGCTCGGCGAGCGAGTCGAGCTCCTGCTTGAAGACCAGGTCTCCATGTCCGTGAGCCCTGTAGAGGATACGGACGTCGAAACCGTCCATCGCCATCTCCTCCGCGAGCGGCCGGATCGGAGTGATGCCGATCCCGCCGGCGATCAGCAGCACCTTGCGTCGCGCGGGCCGTTCGGTGAACTTGCCGAAGGGGCCCTCGACCAGCACTGGGGTCCCGGGTTTCAGGTTGTGAATGGCGCTCGTGAAGTCGCCGATGTTCTTGACCGTGATCCGCAGGTGGCGCCCATCGGGGATCGCGGAGATCGAGAACGGGTGAGCCTGCCACCACCGCGTCCGGTCGAGGAAGCGCCAGATCGCAAACTGGCCGGCCTGGGCGTCGAACTGCCCGAGATCACGACCGGCGATGTAGACCGAGAACACTCCCCGGGCCTCCTTCTGGACGGACTGGACACGGAACCGGTGGCGCTGGTACGCGAGAAGGGGCTTGGCGACGCGATGGATGACCAGGAGGCCGATCACGTAGACATAGAGAAGGCACCAGTAGAAGACGAACACGGGATTACCGGCGAAGTCGACGCCTGTGGCGAGCTGGTGGCTGAAGGCAAGCGCCACCGCCAGGTACGTGTACAGATGGACGTAGTACCAGGTCTCGTACTTGAGGTGACGCCTGGCGATCGCGATCGAGACCACGACGACGGCCACGAACAGCCCCAAGGCGACGATCGCGCCGAGCAGGCCTTCGTAGTTTGCGATGAAGTCGCCGAGCTGCTGAGCGACGTTCTTGCCGTCACCGAGCTGGTAGCCGAGCGTCTGAAACACGGCGTGCGCCAGGATGAGCCCGACGGCGGCATAGCCGTTCCACTTGTGCAGGACGGCCATCTTTTCGAACCCGAGGGCCGCCTCGAGCCATGCCGTTCGTGCCATCAGCAGGAGCTGGCAGAGGACGAGATAGGTGCCGATCAGCCCCGTGATCCGGCCCAGCCCGTTGAGCGCGTCGCTCGCGGTGCGCGTGATCTCGAAACCGGAGCTGGACCACCACAGGACGAAGATGACCAGGGCGTTCGCGAAGAAGAAGAGGTAGACGGCCTCCGGCCTGGACCAGGCAGGCCTCTGGCGAACGGGCACGACTGATCCTTTGATCTCCGTGGCGGATCCACTCACTCCGCGCTAGACGTTACCCGCCGCACCTTAGAGATCGCTGGGAAGCGCCCAGCGAGGCCCCTCCTGAAGGTTGCACCCCTGCTAATATTTAGCTCCATGGCAAAGGTTCAAGGGGAAAGTCCCGCGGCGGCGGAGGACGCGACCGGCACGCGCGACGTCATGCGCGTGATCGGAGACCTCGTCAGCGTGCTCGAGCCTCAGCTGCTCGAGGTCTGGCGATCGACCGGGATGACCTACAGCCAGCGCCGCGTTTTGAGGCAGCTGCGGGACGGCCCGCGGTCGGCGGGAGAGGTGGCGGCAAGCCTGGGCGTCTCGGCACCCACCCTGACCCGCCAGCTGGGGAAGCTCGAGGAGCATGGCTACCTGACCCGCGCCGTCGACACCACAGACCGTCGCAAGGTGCTGGTGGACCTGACCGGGGAAGGCAGGCGGGTCCTGGCCGGCCACCGCGTCTTCGCTGGGAGCCCCATCGCGCGAGCGGCGCGCGACCTGACCCCACTCCAGCAGCTCGCGCTCATCGAGAGCCTGGGCGTGCTCGTGAGCCTCGCGAGAAAAACGGAGGTCGATGCCGGTGCCTGACCAGATGACCGTGCCCGCAGTGCGCGCTAGCGCGATCACGCGCCGGTTCAAAGAGGTGGTAGCAGTCGACGGTGTCAGCTTCGACATCGCCCCCGGCGAGATCTTCGGCCTGCTCGGGCCGAACGGAGCCGGCAAGACGACCACGATCAGGATCCTCGTCACGCTGCTGCCGCCCAATTCCGGCGAAGCGGACGTCTTCGGCCATGACGTCGTGAAGGAGACGATGGCCGTCCGCCGGATGATCGGCTACGTTCCGCAACAGCTGTCGGCCGACGGCTCGCTGACCGGTTGGGAAAATGTGATGCTGTTCGCCAGGCTGTACGACATACCGCGCCGTGCACGCAAGCCGGCCGTCTCCCACGCGCTCGAGCTGATGGGCCTGGAAGACGCGAAAGATCGAATGGTCAGCAACTACTCGGGGGGCATGGTCCGCCGGCTGGAGCTGGCGCAGGCCCTGATCAACCAACCTCGACTCCTGGTCCTGGACGAGCCGACGATCGGGCTCGATCCCATCGCGCGCGGCGAGGTATGGGAGAGGGTGCGGGCGCTGCGCCATGAGATCGGGACCACCATCCTCATGACCACCCACTACATGGAAGAGGCGGAGCAGCTTTGCGACCGCGTCGCCCTCATGAACCGCGGCCGGATCAGCGCGATCGGCTCGCCGTCAGAGCTCAAGCAAGCGCTGGGCCCGCAGGCCACCCTGGAAGATGTGTTCCGCCATTTCGCAGGCGAACATTTCGAACAAGAAGGAGGGAGCTTCAAAGATGTGCGCGCAGTCCGTCGCACAGCACGCCGCGTGGGCTGAGCCGGCCCCCGCCCCCGCGTGGTGGCAGGTGCTGTTCAGCCGGATCGTCACGTTCTGCTGGGTCGAGGTGGCGAAGATCAGCCACGACCGGACCGAGCTGTACACGCGCGCGATCCAGCCCGCTCTATGGCTCGTGATCTTCGGCGAGACCTTCTCCACCATCCGCGCGATCCCGAGCGGCGGCAAGCCGTACCTGGACTTCATGGCGCCCGGTGTGATCGCTCAGTCGGCACTCTTCGTCGCGATCTTCTACGGGATCCAGATCATCTGGGAGCGCGACGCCGGCATCCTGACCAAGCTGCTCGCAACACCGACACCCGCCTCTTCACTCATCGCCGGGAAGGCCTTCGGCGCCAGCGTGCGCAGCCTGATCCAGGCGGCGGTGGTGGTTGTCCTGGCGTCCTTGCTCGGCGTGCGTTTTCCGCTGAACCCGCTCGTGTACCTGGCTGCAGCCGTGATCATCATCATGGGCGCTGCCTTCTTCTCCATGCTTTCGCTGACGATCGCCGGCATCGTCCTGAACCGCGACCGCTTGATGGGTATCGGCCAGGCCATCACCATGCCGCTGTTCTTCGCCTCCAACGCGCTCTACCCGATCAGCGTGATGCCGGGCTGGCTGCAGGCCCTGAGCACGATCAACCCGCTGCGCTACGAGATCGATGCGCTGCGCGGCCTGTTGATCGGAACGCCAAGCAACCTGGGGCTCGATTTCGCCGTGCTCCTGGTGGCTTGCACTGCCGGCATCACCACGTCCTCTCGCCTGCTGAGGCGCCTGACCCAGTAAGCAGGCGCCACCTCAACTTGTAAGGTGGACCCATGCCCCTCGATCTCCCCAAGGAAGTCGACGACTTCCTCCGGCAGCCGAACTCCGCGGTCATCGCCACCGTCCGGCCAGACGGGTTTCCGATGACGGTGGCGACCTGGTACGACTGGGAGGACGGCCGGGTGCTCGTCAACATGCACGCGAACCGCAGCCGCCTGGCGTGGATGCGGCTCAACCCCAAGGTCTCGCTCACCTTCTTCGACCAGGACTGGTATCGCCACGTGAGCGTGTACGGCCTGGTCGAGTCGATCACAGACGACGTGGACCTGGCGGACATCGACCGCCTCGCACGCCGCTACACCGGGAAACCCTTTGGCTCGCGGACCCAAAAGCGCGTGAGCGCGTGGATCGCACCTGCCGGTTGGCACGGTTGGGATCCGGCGGGCGCGCTGGCGAGCCGGCCCAGCGGCCGGTAGGAAAGTCCGGAGCTCGTCCTCGCCTCGGTCGTGTGATCCTTGGCGGGTGGCAACCGCCGCGCAATCCATCTCGGCAATCGCCGACGACCGGGTTCACGGAGCCGGCTATCTCGCCCGCAAAGCCCTCGGTCTGCTTGCGCTGGCCGGCCCGGACGAGCGCGCGAGCCTGGGCCGAAACTTGGCGAGCTTGCGGCCCGAGATGCCTGCCATCGCCGCGGCGGTCTCGGAGGCGTTGGAATCTGGCGATGTGCGCTCCGTGATCCGGCGAGCGGACGCGGAAAGGCGCCGCGTGGCGCGGTCGGCCATCCGCGCCCTGGCCCGGCGCCGGGTCGCGACCATCTCGAACAGCTCGCTGGTGGCGCGGGCCCTGGTCTATGCCAGCCCGGCTTCCGTCCAGGTTGTGATCGACGGGCCGGCCGACGAGGGCCACCTCCTGGTGTACGACCTGCGCGCCGCCGGTCTCCAGGCCTCCACCGCCACGCTCGCCGAGCTGGACGCCGAGATCGCGGTCGTGGGGTGCGATGCGGTATTCGACGACGGCACGTTCGTCAATCGGCGCGGGACAAGGGCCCTCGTGGACCGCCTGCCCACCCTGGTCCTGGTCGACCGGTGGAAGCGGGTCGGTGGACCCCCGCCGAGCAGCTGGCCCCGACCAGACGTGCTGGAGCTGGTCCCCGGCGAGCGGGTGCGCGCACCGGCATGAACCTGTCGTTTCAACCGGCCGTGACTGACTGACCGGTTAGACTGCACCGCCGATGCCGAGGCCTGGTGCCAAGAAAGCCGGCGCGAATCGCGACCTCTTGGTCCAGGATCTGACGCCGGCCCAGGTGCACCTGCTCCGGAACACGTACCACCTGATCGGCCAGCGCGGCGTCCACCAGGTGGCGCTGGAGGACATCGCGACGCTCGCGGGCGTCAGCAAGGGCATCCTTCTCTACTACTTCAAGACCAAGGAGAACCTCGTCCTGGCCACCATGCGCTGGGCTCTATCGGCCACCGCCGACCGCATTCACGGCGCGATGGCCAGGGCGCACAGCCCCGAGGCCAAGGTGCTGGCCATGATCGATGCGATCTGGATCGGCGCAGACACCAACCGCGAGTTCTACCTCACCTATGTCGACCTCGCTGGGCACGCCGCCCGAAACGAGAGCTTCACCGAGCTGTCGGCGACCTTCCATTCGATCGTCGACGCGCTGTACGCGGACGCCGTGCGCGAAGGGATCGAGGCGGGGGCCTTCGCGGCCGAAAGCGTCGCAGAGGCGGCAGCGGTCGTGAGGGCAATCATCGACGGGCTCTTCTTGCAGTGGATGCAGGACCGTGCCTGGAAGCGCCGTCACGCCGCTTTCAAAGAGATCTGCAAGAGAGCCGTGATCACCTACCTGACCCGCCCGGCCGGCACGCCCGCACCCTGACCCTCGGCGCTGTATGTCCCCCGGCGCGCGGGCCTACCGGCACTGGCCGTCTCTCCCCCGACGAGGCATCGTCGGAGTTGAGGAGAAGTGAAAATGTCGATACTCGTCACCTATGCCAGCAAATACGGCGCGACCCAGGGCATCGCGGAGCGCATCGCCACGACGCTCAAGACCGAGGGCCTGACCGTCGACCTGCTGCCCATCACCTCGGTGAGGGACATCTCGACCTACGACGCGTTCGTCATCGGCAGTGCGGCCTACATGGGGTCTTGGCTGAAGGAAGCCGGTGAGTTCGTCCGCAACAACCGCCGCACCCTCGCTACCGCACCGGTGTGGCTCTTCAGCAGCGGTCCTCTCGGCACAGAGACCAAGGACCAGCACGGCCGAGACGTGCTCGTCGCCTCCGAGCCGAAGGAGTTCGCTGAGTTCACCACCGCCATCGAACCCAAGGACAAGCGCGTCTTCTTCGGCGCCCTCGACAGCAAGAAGCTGCGAGGCGTCCACCGGTTGGTCAGCCTGGTCCCTGCCGTGGACCGGGTGCTCATCGAAGGTGACTTTCGCGACTGGAAGCTCATCGAAGCCTGGGCCACGAGCATCGCCCACCAGCTCGCCCTGGTACCGGCCGTCGGCTAAGTAATACCGCCCAACCTCCCCGGCCAAGCCCCTGCAGCAATTTCTATTGACTTGACTGACCGGTCAGTCTAAGATGCTGCCCAGGCCGGCTCGTGAAGCTGGTCGAGGAGGCCGAGGATGTCCATTGCGGCGCCGAGCGGAATCGAAGAGCTCCTCGAGTCCAGCACCGCGCTGTGCGCCGACTTCACGTATCCGGCGGTGAGGCGCTGGATCGAGCAACACCCGGGCGGCAAGGTGGTCGGGCACTTCCAGGTCTACTTTCCCGAGGAGATCGTCCACGCCGCCGGCATGCTGCCGCTGAAGGTCATGGGCGCCGGGGACCAGATCGAATCCCGCCAGGCCGACTCCCACATCGGCTCTTTCATCTGTTCGATCTGCCGAAGCTCGCTCGAGCTGGGGCTGTCAGGCCGGCTCGGAATGATGAGCGCCTTCTACACCCACCCCATCTGCGACGTCGCCCGCAACCTCGCGGGGATCTGGGGCCGAAACTTCCCCGGCCAGCCGGCCGAGATCCTGTATCTGCCCCAGAACGCCAACTCATCGCACGCCGCGGCTTACCTGAGCGAGGAGTACGGGCGCATGCAGTCTTCCCTGGAGAAGATGGCCGGAGCTCCGGTCACCGTCGCCGCGCTCAACCGAAGCATCGGCGTGTTCAACGAGAACCGGCGTCTCCTGCGTGAGCTGTACGCGATCAAGAGGGCGACCCCCTGGCTGCTCTCCGCGCGAGAGGCATATGCGCTCACCCGCGCCGGCTCTGTGATGCAGCGCGAAGAGCACAACGAGATCCTGAAACGCGCACTCCAGATGCTGCCGGAGCGCGCGGGTCGCAGGCAGGATCGCGTCCGCGTGGTGTTCGAAGGCGGTTTCTGCGAGCAGCCGCCGCTCGACATGCTGCAGCTGATCGAAGAGGCCTGCTACGTCGTCGACGACGACCTCCTCATCGGCATGCGATGGCTCACCGAAAACGTCCCGGACGACACCGACAACCCGTTGCTTGCGCTGGCGACCGCCTACCTGGAGACCTCGAGCTATAGCCCTGTGCAGCATGACGACCGCAAGCCGAAGGAAGACATGCTCCTGGCGCGCATCGAGGCATCCGGGGCGCAGGCCGCCATCCTGGCCGCGGCCAAGATGTGCGAGCCCGGGATGGACGAGCAGGTGGCCTACAGCCGGGCGCTCGAGGCCCGGAAGATCCCCTACCTGATGCTCGAGTTCGAAGAGAAGATGTCGGCTCTCGAGCGCATGCGGATGGAGGTCGAGACCTTCGTGGAATCGATCCTCTTCGATTGAGAGGGAGGCGCTCCAGTGAATGACGAGCTGATCGGTCGCGGGCGGCGTGACGGCAACCGTCTGTTCAAGGAGTGGTTCGACGAGCTCAATGAGGTGGCGGAGAATCCCGAGCCGACCGCCTACGTGTTCGTCATGGGCTCGATGGCCGAGGTGCTTCGTGCCTTCGACTTCCATCTCGTGTTCCCGGAGATCAACTCCCTCCAGCTGGCGGTCAAGAAGCAGGCCCTCGAGTACCTGAACAAGGCGGAGGACTATGGGTACTCCACCGACGTCTGTGGCTACGTCAAAGCCGACGTCGGCGTGCAGCTGCAGCGCGGCCGGCACTCGAACGGGCGCATTCCCAAGCCAAGCCTGGTGATCGGCACCAACATGTGCAACACCTACGTCAAGTGGGTGGAGATCTGGCAGCGCCTCCACGGCTGCCCCGCCTTTGTCATCGACCTGCCTGGGCAGCGCGGCATGGGCTGGCGGTCGGAGCCCGGCGAGCCTGCGTTCGAGACGGACCGCCGGTACGTGCAGGGCCAGCTCGAGGAGCTGATCGCGCTGTGCGAGAAGATCAGCGGCCGCAGCTTCGACATGGAGCGCCTGAAGCAGGCGATGGCCCACGTCAACTCCATGGCCGCCGACTGGCAGGCGATCCTACGCCTCAACCAGAACATCCCCGCACCCTTCAACGTCTTGGGCGACGGCCTCACGTACATGGGCATGCTGAGCGCGTATCGAGGCACTCCCGAAGGCGCGCGGTACATGTCAGAGCTGCGCGAGGAGATGGAGTACAAGGTGGTGCGCCGGATCGGCACCATCGCCGAGGAGAAGTTCCGGCTCCATGGCGTCGGACCGGCCTGCTACCCGTACTTCCGGCGATTCCTGGAGCTCTTCCAGGACTGGGGCGCGGTGTTCGTCAGCTCCGAGTACTTGGCCTACGCAGGTGGCGGACTGGACCTGGGCATCACGTTCGATCTCGACCGGCCGCTCGAGAGCCTGGCCGAGCAGCTCGTGCTGACCGCGCAGCACTCGATGTCGAGCATGTTCTTCTCGCAGGACCGGCTTTCCGATTCGGTCACGCGATGGAAGGCAGACGGCATCGTCTACCACTCGGTCAAGAGCTGCCGGACGGTCTCGACCGGGATGGCCGACAGCCGCGAGTACATCACACGCGTCCACGACGTGCCAGCCCTGTTCATCGAGTCCGACCTGGTCGACCCACGCGCCTGGTCGGAGGCGCAGCTCAAGAATCGCGTCGATGCCTATTTCGAGGCACTCGCCGCACGCAAGGTCGTCGCAGCGGCGGCCGGGAGGTAACGACCATGTTGGTAGGAGGCGTTGACGTAGGTTCCACGCAGACCAAGGCGGTGATCCTCGATGAAAGCCGTCAAATCCGCGGCAGGAGCCTGATCGACACCGGCGCCATCATCACGAAAGCGGCCGAGAACGCGTTCGCGGCGGCCGTGGCGGATGCCGGCGTCGCAGCCGACGACGTCGCATACGTCATCGGCACCGGTTACGGCCGCTACAAGGTCACTTTCGGGCACGCGCAGGTCACCGAGATCAGCTGCCACGCCCGCGGGGCCCAGTACCTGTTTCCCAACACCCACACGGTGCTGGACATCGGCGGCCAGGACACCAAGGCGATCAGGGTCGGCGAGAACGGCCAGGTCATGGACTTCTGCATGAACGACAAGTGCGCTGCCGGCACGGGCCGCTTCCTGGGCGCCGGAGCCTTTGCCCTCGACATCCCGCTCGGCGAGCTTGGGCCGTTGGCGCTGGGAGCCCACAACCCGGTGAAGATCACCACGACCTGCACCGTCTTCGCCGAGTCGGAGATCATCAGCTGGCTGGCTCGCGGCAAGAGGGCCGAGGACGTGCTGATGGGCGTCCACCAGGCGATCGCGGCAAGGAGCCTGTCGCTCATCCGCCGCGTCGGTGTCGAGGAGGAGGTCACGTTCACCGGCGGGGTCACCCGCAACGTGGCGATGGTCAAAATCCTCGAAGAGCTGCTCGGCACCAAGCTCAACGTGAGCCCCGACGCCCACTACATGGGGGCGATCGGAGCCGCGCTGTTCGCGCTCGACCGCGCGGCGGCCGGCGCGGCAGGCGCCGTCGAAGCACTCTCTGTCGAAACTGCGCTCGAGCAGCACCGGCACCCGGTGGGCGTGACATGCGAGGCGTGCGCGGTGGCGGGGGTTCCGATCATGCCGGCGCGCGAGAAGGTGCGGGCATGACCACCGTCCTCGGTCTCGATGTCGGCGCCACCTACACGAAAGGCATGGTCATGGACGCAGAGCGGCGCATCGTCGCGCAATCGCTGGTCAAGACGGGTTTCAACCTCGCGGGAGCGGCCGAGAAGGCGTACCACGAAGCGCTCGCCGCGGGCGGCCTTGCGCCGGAGCAGATCGATTACGTCGCCAGCACGGGATATGGCCGCTACCTGGTGCCGATGCGAGACATCCAGATCACCGAGCTCACCTGCCACGCGCGCGGAGCCGCCTATCTGTTTCCACTGACGCGGACGGTGCTCGACGCCGGCGGCCAGACGGTGAAGGCGATCAAGGTCGATGACCGCGGAAAGGTCCGCACGTTCCGGTTGAACGACAAGTGCGCCGCCGGCACCGGCGCGTTCCTCGACAAGACCGCCCGTTACATGGGCCTGGACACGAGCACCACCGGCGAGCTCGCGACCCGCTCGCTGGCCCCGGTGACGATTTCCAGCGTCTGCGCGGTCTTCGCCGAGTCCGAGGTGATCAACCACCTGACGGCGGGGGCGAAGCCTGAGGACATCATGTACGGTGCCGTGCTCTCGCTCGCGGGGCGGGCGATCCAGCTCATGAAACGGGTCGGCATGGAGCCGGAGGTCACTTTCGTGGGCGGGATGAGCCGCAACGCCGCGTTCGTCAAGGCGCTTGCGGCCGAGCTCGGAAAGACGGTCAACGTCCCCGTTGGGGACATGGGCCAGTTCAACGGGAGCCTGGGCGCGTGCCTGCTCGCGCTGGACCGCGTCCACAAGCTGCAGTCCACGGGCCAATGGCAAAACCGCAGCCTCATGGCTGCACAAGGAGCGAGATGAAAGAGCTGGAAGCGCGACCCGCGGAGTCTTTTGATTTCCAGGAGATCCTGTACCGCAAATCGGACTGGACCGCTACGGTCACCATCAACCGCCCTGACGTCTACAACGCCTACAGCACCCGGACGCTGGCCGAGATGATCGAAGCGTTCAAGGACGCATCCCGGGACGACAAGGTCGCTGTGCTGGTGCTGACCGGAGCCGGCGAGAAGGCGTTCAGCACGGGCGGCGACGTCAAGGAGTACCAGTCGACGTTCCTTCGCCGGCCGCACGACTACTGGAAATGGATGGCGTACTTCATCGAGGCGATCGACCTGCTGCGCAACCTCGGCAAGCCGGCGATCGCGCGCCTGAACGGCATCGTGGCCGGCGGGGGCAACGAGCTGAACCTGGCGTGCGATCTCGCCGTGGCCGCCGACCACGTCACCATCCGCCAGGTCGGCACCAAGGTGGGAAGCGTCGCGTGCGGTGGGGCGACCCAGTGGCTGCCGATCACCATCGGCGACCGGCGGGCGCGCGAGATGCTCTTCACCTGCGAACCGATCTCCGCGCAGACGGCGCTCGAGTGGGGTCTGGTCAACCGGGTGGTCCCCTACGCGGAGCTCGACGCCACGGTCGCCGACCTGATCTCCAAGATCGTCAACAAGTTCCCGGAATGCACCCGGTACACCAAGCAGCAGGTCAACTTCTGGAAGGATCTCGCCTGGCACCAGACTGCCGGACATGGCAGAGACTGGCTGGCCCTGCACTACGCCTCGCTCGAGCCATGGGAAGGCATGTCGGCCTTCGTGGAAAAGCGACCAGCGGATTACGTCGGTGTGCGCGAGCGGGCGAGTGGCGAACAGTCGTCGGAGTTCGTGTGGGGCGCGTACACGGGGACCTGCCCAACGTGCGGGGCCAAGGGCATCCCGGAGTCGTTTGACTTCTGCGGCGCATGCGGCTCCAGGCTCGCGGTGGAAGCCCTGGCGACGAGTTGACGAGCAAGATCTGCACGGCGACGGACGCGGTGGCCCGGTTCGTGCCGGACGGCTGCCACGTCCTGGCCGTCGGCGGTATGCACCTTCACAACAACCCGATGACGCTGGTGTTCGAGGTGATCCGTCAGAGTCGCCACATCGGTCGGCTCGTGACGAGCCCATCGGCATCGCTCAATGCGGACGTGTTGATCGGCGCCGGGCTCGTGGGCGAAGTCGCGACGAGCTACGTCGGGTTCGAGCACCTCGGCCTGGCGCCTCGCTTTCGAAGCGCCGCGGAGAACGGGACGCTCAAAGTCCTCGACCTTTGCGAGGCGGCGATCACCCACGGACTGCTCGCCGGCGCAGGCGGGATGCCTTTCGCCGTCCTGCCGCAGGGACTGGAGCTGGCCGATGTCTGGCGCGCCAACCCCGAGTGCTATCGCATGATCCCTGACCCTTTCGGCCAGGCACCCGTCCTGGTGGTCTCCGCGATCCGGCCTGATGTAACCGTCATCCATGCGGCGGAGGCCGACAAGCACGGCACGGCCTGGCTCGCGGGTGCCCACTTCACCGACCGGATCATGGCGATGGCGGCCAGGACGGTGATCGTCCAGGTCGAGCGCGTAGTTTCGACGGACTCGATGTCGCGACGGCCCGCGGGATCGACGGTCCCCGGCTTCCTGGTCAGCGCGGTCGTGGAAGCAGCCGGCGGATGCCTCCCCACCTCGTCGCATGGCAACTACTCTTACGACGAGCCGACGATCAAGGAGTACCTGAGCATGGCACGGACGGCCGGCGGGTTCGAGGAATGGATCTCGCGGCAGGCGCCGGAGCGACTCGCCGGCGTGAGAGCGCAATGAGCGACTGGGCCGTCGCCGAGCTGATGGTGGTGGAGATGAGCCGGAATCTCTCAGCAGGCGAGGTCGCCATCATGGGGGCCGTCAGCTCGCTGCCGATGGCGGCCTGCCGGCTGGCGCAGGAAACGCATGCGCCAGGGTCGTGGTACGTGGCCGGCGGCAGCGGGGCGGTGAACCCCCATCTGTCCCCCATTCCCGATTCGTCCTGTGACGAGCGCCTCCTGCAGGCCGACTGCGTGCTCCCGCTGCCTGACGTCGTGATGCTCGAGGGACGTGGGGACGTCTTCGACGTCTTCTTTGCAGGTGGCTTGCAGATCGACGCGCACGGCAACACGAACCTCTCGCACATCGGAGACGTGGCGCACCCAAAGCTGAAGGGACCGGGCGGCGTCGGCCTGCCCTTCCTCCCGCTCGCCGGCCGGGTGATCGTCTACACGATGTCGCACGACCCCCGCACGTTGGTCGAGAAGGTGGACTTCGTGAGCGGACCCGGCTTTCTTGGTGGACCGGCCGAGTGGTCGCGCAAGCGCCGCGGCGGCAAGGGGCCCGCTCTCATCGTGACACCGTTGTGCACGATGGACTTCGAAGAGTCCACGCTCCGGGCTCGGATTCGCTCCCTGCACCCCGGCGTGACCGCAGCCCGGGTCCAGGAGATGACCGGCTTCGATCTGCGCCTTGCGCCGCAAGCCGGAATACGCGAGACCACGCCGCCGTCGCTGCGCGAGCTGGAGATCCTTCGGCGCATCGACTCAGCCGGACTGCTCAAGAGGGCGGCATGATGCGATTCTCTGAGCGGGTCGCAATCGTCACCGGCGCGGCCAGCGGGATCGGGCGCGCGACCGCGCTCCAGCTTGCGAGCGATGGCGCCATCGTGGTGGTCGCCGACATCGACCTGCCTGGCGCAGAAGAGGTCGCGGCCGAGATACGCAAGAGCGGACAGGCGATGGCCCAGCGGGTCGATGTGACTGACGCAGCGGAGGCTCGATCCATGGCCACCGAAACCCTCAAGGCGTTCGGTCGAATCGACATCCTGGTTTCCAATGCGGGTTGGGACAGGGCCGGACCATTCATCGAGAGCGACGAAGACCTCTGGGACAAGGTGATCGCGATCAACTACCGCGGCCACCTGGCCACGACCCACGCCGTTCTGCCCTCGATGATCGAACGCGGCTGGGGCCGGATCGTGACCGTGGCCTCCGATGCCGGGAGGGTCGGATCCACCGGTGAGGTGGTCTACTCGGGCGCCAAAGGCGCGGTGATCGCGTTCACGAAGGGCCTCGCTCGAGAGGTGGCCCGACACGGCATCAACGTGAACTGCGTCGCCCCGGGCCTCACCGACACACCGTTTCTGGCCGGGATGCCCGAGAAGCTGATGGCGGCGATCATCCGGTCGATCCCCCTCGGGCGGGTCGGACGCCCGGACGAGGTGGCGCGCGCAATTGCGTTCTTTGCATCTCCCGATGCCGACTACATCACCGGGCAGACGCTCTCGGTCAACGGCGGCCTGAACATGCCCTGACGCGGCCACGGCATGGTCACACGTCCCGCGCAGAAAGGGTCCATCGGCCCTACTGAGGGTTCTGCTCCTTTGCGACGCTGAGGGGTAACTTGTTTCTGCGCTACTACACGGTCATCGAGCGCCCATTCGAGGATGCGGAAGGCGGTTTCCTGAGCAGCCCCGAGAACTGGATGCCGGTCCTCGCGAGCGAAGCGAGCAGCCATGGTGAAAGACTGCTGGCGGAGCTCGGGTTCAAGGTCGGCGACCGGCGTATCGCACGACAGATCGAGCTCGAGCTCGGAGAGGCGATGCGCGGTGCGACGCTTACCATCAGGCCGGTCCGATGGCATGCCGCGGCCAACGCGGGCCTGTTCCCCGAGCTCGACGGGCACATTGAGGTCGCGGCGCTCGGCGTCGGGGCGACCCAACTTGGACTGAGTGCCAACTACAAGCCGCCGTTGGGCCTGATCGGCAAGCTGGCCGACCGCACTCTGCTTCACCGCGTGGCTGAGGTGACGGTGAAGGACTTCGTGGAAAGAGTGGCCCTCAGGCTGAGCCAACGGCCGGATTAGACTTGCCCTATGCCTGAGCACGCCAAAGTGATCGACGTCTCAAGGTACTACCCGGTCCAGGGCAAGCGCGACGAGTTGCTGGCGGCGATGAAGGAGCTGGCGGCGAAGGCGGCATCGAGCCCCGGCTGCTTCGGCGCCCAGGTCTGCGAGTCCGACCAGGAGCATGCCGCGCTGGTCGCCATCTCTCGCTGGGCCTCGCAATCAGACCTGGACGGATTCGCTGGATCACCCAGCTTCGTCAAGGAGCGGGAGCGAATGGCCACTCTGCTCGCCAAGCCGGCGGAGCGGGAGCACTTCCACCCCCGTTAATCCAGGAAGCCCTACCTCTCAGTGGGGAATTCGCTTAGCGGACTCGGGTGCGACGGTTGGTAAAGCGAGAGCTCACCCGCGCCCCGGGACCCTGAATCGCACGGTCTGGCCCCATCTCTGCTCGAAGGCCGACCCGACGAACTCGACCCCTTTGGTCCTCAGATCGTCCATCGTCTTGTTGATGTCGTGGCACATCAGGAACAACTCGTGCCGGCCCTGGCCGCCAGGCTCGGGATGGACGGCCAGCTCGGCTGGAGGCGCCTTGAAGATCAAAAGCCGCCCCCCGCGTCCACGCTGTCCACCTCCAGCACGTCGCGGAAGAACGCACGGGCCCCGTCGGGGTCGTCGCAAAAGATGATCGCGTGTAGACCGGAGATCATGCCTAAGCAATTGTGATCCGGCCCGAAGAGGAGCAGGTCCGTGGTTTCGCGCCCCTTCCCAGGGTTCGACCAGAACTTCCCCGCGCAGCAGGGGGCGATTTAGGTGACTGCCGCGCCGGCTTCCGACGGGAGGGTCGTGCCGCGATATCGCGTCCGCGCGAGAGTCGCGATTATGACCACCGGCACGCTCAAAGCGGCTGCGACCAGGAACAGCTCTCTATAGAGAGCTGCCTGCACCAGCATCGCCCCGATGCCGGTGCCGAGAGCTCCGCCGGTGAATGCGCCCGTCACGAAGAGCGCGGCCGCGGTGCCGCGCACCTCGGGCGCGATGTCCGTCGCCCAGGCCTGCACGGTCGAGTGGAAGAACGAGTAGCAGCCCCCGATGAGCACGCTGGCGCACAGGATGGCGACCACGTGCTGGTCGAGCGCCGCGACCAGGTATCCGGCCACCGCCATCGCGCCACCGATCGTCATCGGAACCCAGGGCGGCGTACTCGAGGCCATTCGTCGCACGATCTGCGTGCCGATGAGCACCGCAACGCCGTAGGGCGCCACCACCAGGCCGGCCAGCGCCGGATTGATGCCGGTCGATTCAATCGCAGGCGCGAAATAAACGATGAACCCCAGCACCATTGCGCCCTCGGGGATCGCAAACAGGATCAGGAAGCGCGCCCAGGGCCGGCGCACCGCCTGCACGAGCTGGTTCAGCGGGCCGCCGCTCGGTGGAGCTGCCTTCGACTCGGGCAGCTGTTTCATCGCGAAAACCAGGACGAACGCGATCAGGGCCGGGACCAGGAACATGAATCGCCAGTTCAGGAAGTGCGCGAAGAGGCCCGCGCCGAGGCTGCCCACCGTCGTACCCACGGCCACCGCCGCCAGGACGTCTGCAATCACCGAGTGGCGGAGGTTGAAGGGCACCATGTCACCGATGTAGACCAGCGCCGTCGGGAGAACGGCGCACACCGCCATACCGTCGAGGATTCGCGCGGCGATGAGCAGGTCCACGTTCGGAGCGATTGCCGACAGGACGCAGCCCGCCGCCGCCATGCCGAGGCTAAGCCTGATGACGTGGATCCGGCCGAAGCGGTCGGACACGAAACCCCAGAAAGGCTGGGCGAGGCCGTATACGAGGTAGTAGGCGGTGGCGGCGCCGGCAACTTTTCCCAGAGGAACGTGGAAGTCCGAGGCGATTGGGATGAGAAGTGGCGCGAGCGCGAACCGATCGACCATGGTGACGAACGGGCCAGCCGAGAGGAGCCGGACGTTGAACCGTGGAACCATCGGTCGTTGCAGCCTAACAACACCACCGCAGAGCTAAAGTGAGTCGGTGCCTAAAATCGGCGTGCGGCTGCCTCGGCTCATCGGTTCGGCAGGCGAATACCTCGCCGACGTCAGCGCCCTCGAATCCGCTGGCGTGGATACGATCTGGCTCGAGTCCGGCGGCCCCGACGCATGGGTAATCCTGGGAGCCTTGGCGGCGGCGACGCAGAGGGTGAGGCTTGGCTGCATCCTGGCTCCAGGCGCATTTCACGGTGCAGCGCAGGTCAACGCCGGTATCTCTTCGGCGCAGAAGCTGAGTCGAGATAGGATCGTGCTGGCCGTGCCAGCCAGTGACGTCACCAGCGCTCGGACCACCGGGGCAAGAACTTTCAGCCTTGGCTCGACTCAGGACATTACCGTCGACGGCGTGATCCACAAGCTCACAGCCCCGGGCGACCTGCCGGGCCCGGATCAGACACATGTAAATCAGACACATATAGAGGTATGGGGCGACATCGTGATGCCGGCCGATCGCGAGGCCTGGACCGCCACCATGAGTGCATACGAGACGGCCGGGCTCACCGGTGTGATCGTGCCCTGGGATGCGCGACTCGTCGACCTGCTGCGCAATGCCGAGCCCGATGACCGGTCCGACTTATCGATGTCGACGGGTTGAAACTTGACAGCGGGTACCGTCTGAGATAGGTTCAGGCCCACTCCACCACCCCACCAGAGGAGTTCAGGCTGTCTTGTCACCAGTCACAAGAAGGGAGTTCCTAAAAGTAGGTGCGGCCGGTGCCGGGGCCCTGGCGGTCTCCGGCCTCGGCTTCGAGGTCGCACTGGCCGCCTCGACGACGGTCAAGCAGAACCTGCGCATAGCCGGAGCCAAAGAGTCCCATTCGCTGTGCCCCTACTGCGCGGTCGGCTGCTCGCTGGTCGCATACACGCGTCAGAACTCGGACGGTTCCACGCAACTGCTGCAGATCGAAGGCGACCCGGACAGCCCGGTCAACGAGGGCCGCCTTTGCCCCAAGGGCGCGACAGCGATGCAGCTCGCGATATCGCCTCGCCGCGTCACGTCGCCGCAATATCGGGCCCCTGGCGCCACGGGATGGAAGAGCGTCACCTGGGACTTCGTGCTCGACAAGATTGCGCAGAACATCAAAGCGTCGCGCGACGCCACGTTCGTGACTACGGACGGCAACGGCAACACGGTCAACCGCACCGAGGGCATCGCCTTCGCCGGAGGAGCCGCGTTCAGCTCGGAGGAGGGTTACTTCGCCACCAAGCTGATGCGCGGCCTGGGACTGGTATATCTAGAGCAACAGGCCAGGGTTTGACACGGCCCCACGGTGGTCAGTTTGGCCGCCACATTCGGAAGGGGAGCGATGACGAACCACTGGCGCGACATCAAGAACGCTGACCTCATCCTGATCAACGGCGCCAACCCCGCCGAAGCGCACCCGGTCGGCTTCCAGTGGTTCATGCGGGCCAAGCTCGACCGCGGCGCCAAGATCGTCCACACCGACCCGCGCTTCACCCGCACCTCTGCGGTCGCCGATATGTACCTGCGCATCCGCACGGGCACCGACGTGGCCTACTTCGGCGGCCTCATCAACCACGTCTTGCAAAACAACCTTTTCCACGACGAATACGTTCGCAACTACACAAACGCGTCTTTCATCGTCAAGGATGGATACGCCTTCAACGAGGGCCTCTTCTCCGGCTACGACCCCACCAAACGCGCGTACAACATCGCCACGTGGAGCTATGAGACGGACCCCGCGACCGGGTACGCGCACCGCGACATGACTCTCCAGCACCCTCGTTCGGTGTTTCAGCTCATGAAGACGCATTACTCGCGCTACACGCCGGACGTCGTGTCGAGCATCACCGGCATCCCGACAGCCGACTTCGGCAAAGTCGCCGACCTGGTCGGTCAGATGGGCGCGCCGGACAAGGTGATGACGATCGTCTACGCCGTCGGCCTGACTCACCACACCACGGGCGGCCAGCTCATCCGCTCCGGCTCCTTGCTGCAACTGTTGCTCGGCAACATCGGGCGGCCCGGCGGCGGCATGAATGCCGAGCGCGGCCATGCCAACATCCAGGGCAACACCGACCATGCCATCTCTTGGGACATCCTCCCGGGCTACCTGAAGATCCCCGCGCCAGGGCAGAAGAACCGCGACGACTACGTGGCCCAGAGCGCAGCCAAGAAGCAGGACCCCAACTCGTGGAACTTCTTCGGCCTCAACTACAAGAAGTTCCTAACCAGCACGCTCAAAGCGTGGTACGGAGACGCCGCGACCAAGGACAACGAGTTCGCGTTCGATTTCGTGCCCAAGCCGGCCTCCAACGCTTCGTGGATGACCATCTACGACCAGGCCCTCAAAGGCAAGATGCAAGGCGTGATCCTGTCGGGGATGACGGCGGCGAGCATCGGCCCCGACACCAACCAGGTGCGGCAAGCCCTCGCCAACCTGAAATGGCTGGTCGTCATGGACGCCCTGCCCACCACCAGCTCGGAGTTCTGGCGGGCGCCCGGAGTCGACGCGAGCAAGGTGCAGACCGAGGTGTTCATGCTCCCGACCACGCACTGGATCGAAAAGGACGGTTCCTTCGTGAACAGCGGCCGCTGGTCGCAGTGGAAAGACCAGGTGATGCCGCCGGACGGGCAGTCGCGCCACGACCACTGGATCCTCAGCGACGTTTTCCACCGCGTCAAGGCGCTGTACCAGTCGCAGGGCGGCAAGTTCGCCGACCCGATCATGAGCCTGACCTTCGACTTTGCCGACCCCTTGAAACCGACCCTGGACGAGGTGGCCAAGGAGATCAACGGCAAGGACTTGACCACCGGCAAGCAGATGACGAGCTTTGCCCTCCTGAAGGATGACGGCACGACCACCACGGGCGACTGGATCTACGTCGGCAGCTACCTGGACTCGGGCAATCTGATGAAGCGCCGCAGCGGCGTCGAGGACCCGGCGACCAACGACCCGACCGGGATGGGGTTTTATGCCAACTGGGCATGGAGCTGGCCGCTCAACCGCCGCGTCCTGTACAACCGCGCATCGGCAGACCTCAGCGGAAAACCGTGGGACCCGGCCCGCCCCGGGATCAGCTGGAACGGCGCCAAGTGGGTGGGCGACGTGCCGGACTACCCGCCGACGATGAACCCGGCCGATCCTAACGCCTATCTGCCATTCATCATGAACGGGGAGGGCGTCGGCCGCCTGTTCAGCAACGGCATGGCCGACGGCCCACTCCCCGAGCACTACGAGCCAGTCGAATCGCCGGTTCAGAACCCGCTGCACGCGACCAATTCCGCGTCGCCCGTTGCCTTCTATTACGACCAGGCGGCCGGCCGGCCCAACCGCTTCGGCACGCCGCAGGAATTTCCCTACATCGCCACGAGCTACCGCCTGACGGAGCACGAGCACTACGTCACGCAGCACGTCCCTCACCTCGTTCAGCTGCAGCCCAAGCCCTTCGTCGAGATCCCTGAGGAGCTCGCGGCGGCCCACGGCATCAAGAGCGGGGACCAGGTGCGCGTCTCCTCCAAGCGAGGCAAGGTCGAGGTGGCTGCGATCGTCACCAAACGGCTTGGACCGCTCACCGTCGCCGGGCAGAAGGTCTACCAGATCGGGATCCCGATCCACTGGGGAGACGTGGGGATCCCCGCGGACGCCGATCCCACCCACGGGCGGTACTGGCTCGCGAACGCGCTCACCCCGTTCGTGGGCGACGCCAATGCGCGCACGCCCGAGTTCAAAGCTTTTCTCGTCAACCTGGAGAAGCTGTGATGAGCGCCGTCGCGACCGCGGCCGATCCCTGGACCGAACGCCGCCGGCGGGTGGCAGAGCTTCGCGCTCGCCAGCCCTTTGCGCGCGAGGTGCTCGACTTCTATGGCGCTTTGCTGCCTGTGCAGCAGAACGCGTTCTCGAACGCACAATCGGATTCGCCGCCGGTGGATCGGTTGGCCGCCTACGTTGCGGAGGTCGTAGTGCCTAGCGTTCTTGATGCCAGCATGGCCGCCGGCCCCGAGCGGATGCGCAGCGCATTGATCGAGCGACTCGAACGTGAGCAGCCGCATTCGATCATCGAGCGGTGGATGCGAGGGGAAGAGCAGCCCGCGATCGATCGGTTCCTCGCGAGGGCGTCGATGGGGCCGGTTCTGGAAGCGCTCGGCCCAGACTCGAGAGCCGGCTGTGCCGGGACGCGGGACGCCCGCCACTGCCCGCAGTGCGGAGGGGCCCCCCAGCTCGACTACTTCGCGCCGGCGGGCGAAGACCTGGCCACCGGTCGGCGGTACCTGCTGTGCGCTCGCTGCAGCACGAGCTGGGGCTACGCCCGCATGACCTGCGCTGCGTGCGGAGAGGACTCAACCACGAAGCTACCCATCTATGCCGAGGAAGGGACCGCCTCGGGGGAACACGGCAGCGTCGTGAGAGGACTCCCTGCACCCTCGACCAACGGGCGCCACGCCGCGGTGTTCCCCCACATGCGAATCGAGGCCTGCGACTCCTGCCGGCACTACCTGCTGAGCATCGACCTGGCGACCGATCCGAATGCCGTGCCGGTCGTGGACGAGATCGCCGCGATCCCGCTCGACCTGTACGCGCGGGACCGGGGCTTCACCAAGATCACCACGAACCTGGCAGGTTTCTAACGATGGCCCCCACGATCAAGGCCGGCGAATCGTACGGATTTTTCACCGACACCAGCATCTGCATCGGGTGCAAGGCTTGCGAGGTCGCCTGTAAGGAGTGGAACCAGCTGGAGGGCAACTCACCGAACTTCCTCGACAGCTTCGATAACACGGGTCAGCTCGATGCCCAGAACTGGCGCCACGTGAAGATGCTCGACCAGGTGCCCGACCAATCGATCACGTCGGGCAACGGGACGGCCTGGCTGTTGATGTCGGACGTCTGCAAGCACTGCAAGCACGCGAGCTGCATGGAGGTCTGCCCGACCGGCGCGATCATCCGCACCGAGTTCGACACCGTCTTCATCCAGCAGGACGTCTGCAACGGCTGCCGCAACTGCATCGCGGCCTGTCCATACAGCGTGATCGGCATGAACCAACAGACGGGCACCGCTCACAAGTGCACCCTCTGCTACGACCGCCTCCAAGCGGGCAAGCAGCCTGCGTGCGCGCAGGCGTGCCCTACGCAGTCGATCCAGTTCGGTCCGCTCGCCGACCTCCAGAAGGCCGCCGACGTCAGGCTCGAAGCGCTGCACACCCAGGGCGTCACCCAGGCGCAGCTTTATGGGCGCGACGACAAGGTGTACGGCGGATTGAACGCCTTCTTCCTGCTGATGGACAAGCCTGAGACCTACGGCCTGCCGAACGCGGAAAACGCCGGCCTGCCGAGCCGCAACAACATCGGCGGCTACCTCGGCGCGCTCGTCACGGGCGTGGTCGCCGTGGTCGCGGGCCTGGTCGCGTTCCGTCGGAGGGGAGCGGCATGATCCTGCTGGCCGAGCATTTCGTCCGGGCGCCGCAGTGGCTGTGGTACATCCTCTTTTACTTCTTCCTGGCCGGCCTGGCGGCCGGCTCGTACGTCCTGGCGACCATCCTGCGCGTGGCCGGTGGTCCGCGAGACGAGCCCGCGGCGCGGCTCGGGTACTACATCGCCCTGCCGGCGACTTTGCTGTGCCCGATCCTTCTGACCGCCGACCTCGGGGTCAGCTGGTCGAGGTTCTGGCACATGCTCATCGACACCACGCCCGGTGAGACCGGCTTGAACTTCAAGTACTGGTCGCCGATGTCGGTCGGCGTGTGGGCCCTGCTCGTCTTCGGGTTCTTTGTCGCGGTGTCGGCCCTCGACACCTGGGCCAGGGACCGCCAGGGCCGAGCGAATGGGCTGCTCGGCGCCGGCGGCGGCCGGATCTTCAACATCGTGGGTTCGGTCATCGGGCTTTTCGTCCTCTCCTACACCGGGGTGCTGCTGAGCGTCAGCAACCAGCCCGTGTGGAGCGACACCTGGGCCCTCGGCGGCCTGTTCCTCGCATCCGGGCTCAGCGGCGCGGCGGCGCTGATCACGCTGCTCGTGCGCTACCGGCCCGAGGCGTCGTTCAGCCTCGAGCGCCTTCGCCTTGCCGACGGCTATTTCGCGATCCTCGAGCTCGCATTGCTCGTGGCGTTCTTCGCGACCGTGGCGATCGCCGGCTCGGCCGGTCGGACCCTGACCTGGCTTCCCCTCTGGATCCTCGTGCTGGTCGGGATCGGCGCCTCCATGCTCGGCGTGCGTCGTCCAGCGCGCCTGCAGGCAAGCGGAGAGTCCGTGGCCGTGGCCCCGGTGGCGATGGAGGCCACGGTGGTTTCGATCCTGGTCCTCCTTGCGGTGCTGGCCATGAGGGCAGCTGTGATCTTCAGTGCCCAATAACGGGCACCCCAAAGGGCCCAGCGCCGAGCAGGTGCTGGCGGCGCTTTCCGCGATCCAGGACCCCGACCTCGGCCGCGACGTGGTGAGTTTGGGGATGATCAAGGACCTGGCCGTGAGCGACTCCGGCCGGGTCAGCTTCGTGTTCGAGCTCACCACCCCAGCGTGCCCGGTTCGAGACCGCTTCCAGTCCATGGCCCGCGAGCTGGTCGGCGGCCTGCCAGGCGTGACCGCCGTCGACCTCAAAATGACCGCCAACGTGCGGGCAGCGTTTGGCGGCCGCTCGCCCGAGCAGGTCATCCCGGGCGTGAAGCATGCGATCGCGGTGGGGTCCGGCAAGGGTGGGGTCGGCAAGTCGACGGTGGCCGTCAACCTTGCCGCGTCGCTGCAGCGGTCCGGCGCAAGCGTCGGGCTGCTGGACGCGGACATCTACGGCCCCTCGGTGCCGGCCATGCTGGGGGTCGACGGCCAGCCGAAAGTGCTCGACCAGAAGCTCATTCCACTCGAGGCCTACGGGCTCAAGCTCATGTCGATCGGCCTTCTGGCCGGCGCGGACAAGGCGATGGTGTGGCGCGGCCCAATGGTGTCGCGCGCGATCGAGCAGATGCTCACCGACGTGCGCTGGGGCGAGCTCGACTACCTGGTGGTCGACCTGCCTCCGGGGACCGGCGACGCCTCGCTCACGCTGGCCCAGTCGGTGGCCCTGACCGGAGTGGCGATCGTCTGCACGCCGCAGGAGGCGGCATTGAGGATTGCGGTCAAGGCGCTGCAGATGTTCCGCGGCCTCAACGTGCCGGCACTCGGGTTGATCGAGAACATGAGCTGGTTCGTCTGCAGCCGGTGCAACGAGGAGCACCACATCTTCGACCACGGCAAAGCCGAGCGCGCCGCCCAGCGCCTGGGCGTCCCCTACCTCGGCGCCATCCCCCTTGACAAGGCCATCCGGGAGGAGGCCGACCACGGCGCGCCCGTGGTCGCCTCCAGGCCAGAGACGGCCGGCGCCCATGCCCTCGACAAGGTCGCCTCGGCGGTCGCCGCACGCATCGCGGTGCAGAGCTTCCGGCAGTTGCCGGTGATCAACGTCCGCTAGGTTTCCGTTGGGGCTTCGGCCTCCAGGACTCGCCGCACCTCTTCGATGAACCCGGCGATTGCGGCATCGTCCGTGCCCGGCTTCTCCGACCTCAAGCGCTCCGCGGCCACGCCGGCCAGGTAGCACGACAGCGGGGCGAACCGGCGCTCGTGGGTGTGGGCGGCGACTCGAGCCAGCTCAAGGAGCTCCAGCGCGACTCTCGAATCTAGCGTGGGAACCGCGATGGTGGCGTCGCGGCGCTCTGCCGCCACCACCCAATGTCGACCCTGGCGTTCGAAGAATTCATTCATGGGTCACCTATATCACGGCCACGGCAGCTGGGACCGGCGGAGACCGGTTCGCGGTAGTCCCAGGCCCCTGGACGTTGGTGAGAAGAGTGGACGAACAAGGCGCAGGCCACACGCTCTTCCCGTGGGCGCCCACGCACGTGGCCTGGTTCGAGAACGCATCCCTATATCCGGTCCGCTGGGACCTCGTCTTCAGCTCCCGGACCGCCTTGGCCCTGGGCGTGGGGTTGGGGGCGCTTGTCCTGCTGATCGGGCTCCAGCGTCTAATTGGCAATCCCAGCTGGCCGGAGCTCGGCTTGTTCGAGCGAATGGCCTACGGCGCTCCGACCCTGGTCGCCATCCAGGCGGCCGTCACACTCGTGTTCTACGGCGTCCAACCGGCCCTGCTTTCGCCCGCTCACCGACTTGGCGCCAACCCGGCCGGCTACGTGATAGGCGGCCTCGAGGTCCTCGTCGCCTTCTCCTTCATCACCGGGCTCCTCGACTGGGCCGGCGCATGCGTGCTCGCCCTGCTCGTGCTGCTCGGGTTCGTGACCGCGCCTCCCCTCGACGCCGTCTCGAACCTGTACTGGCTGGGCATTGCCATAACCCTGTTCTTCGTGGGCCGGCAAGCGAGCGAGCACGGACGTCTGCGCCCGACCTTCCGGAGGCTAGGCGCGGCCTGGACCTCGCGGGCGGTGGCAGCCCTGCGTGTCCTGACCGGCATCGCGATCATCGCGCCGGCCCTGAGCGAGAAGATCTGGAACCCGGGTCTCGGGGCGGCCTTCCTGCGCGACCACCCGCAGTTCAACTTCCCGCTCCACTACCTCGGAATCGCCTGGTTCACGGACGAGCGCTTCGTGCTGGCGGCCGGGATCGCCGAGGCGGTCATCGGCGTGCTTTTGATCAGCGGGGTGCTGACGCGCGTCGTCATCGTCGCGATGTGGGTGCCGTTCAACGTCACGGTGCCATTCCTGCCCCCGCAAGAGTTGCTCGGACACCTGCCGATCTTTGCCGCCATGTACGTGCTCCTGGTGCACGGGGCGGGCGTCCCGGCGGGCGAGCCTCAGGGCCAGGCTCAGCGGCTGCCCGGCTCGCCATCCCAGGCCGCAGGGTCGCCGACTGAGAGGTTCGTCGGCCGGGCTAGCGCAGGCTCCTGATGAGGCGGGCTCGCTCGGCCACCGGCAGGTCGACGAACTCGCCATCGGCCAGCCGGGTCGCCGCCCCGCCCGATGCATCGAATGCAGCCAGCACCCTTTCCGCCCACGCCAGCTCCGACGCGGTGGGGCTGAAGGCCTGGTTGATGATCGGCACCTGGCGCGGATGGATGGCCGACTTGCCGAAAAAGCCGAGCCGCCGGGCGGCCTCGCACTCGAGCCGCAAGCCCTCGTCATCTTGCAGCCTGGGATGAATGCCATCGCTCGGTGGCGGCTTGCCGGCGGCGCGCGTCGCAATCGCGATGGCTGATCTCGCGTAGTCCAGAGATGCCTCGTCCCGCCCAATTCCAAGGTCGACGGCGAGGTCGATTCCGCCAAGCGACATCAGGGCGCAGCCGGGCGAGGCGGCGATCTCGTGAACGTTCAGGACCCCGCGAGCCGACTCGATGGTGCAGTCGAGGGGAATGCCGGGGGCGCGCAACACAACCCATGCCACGTCGGCCGCCGACTCGACTTTGGGCAGGCGAAAGCCGGCGACCATTCCCTCCAGCGCCGCCAGGTCATTTGCGCACTCGTCGGTCGTCGGCCGGTTGACGCGCACCCAGCAGCGCCTGGCGGCCGCCACCTCGGCGACCATCTGCCGCGCCCTCACCTTCATCTGGGGAGGGACTGCATCCTCGAGGTCGAGCAGCACCTCGTCCGCGCCACACTCGAAAACCCTGGCCAGGAGCTTGGAATCGTGCCCCGGGGCAAAGAGCCAGCTTCGCACCCGGCGAGCGGTTTCAGGCACCCTGTCCGCGCACCAGCTGCCGCGCGATCACGGTCCGCAGGATGTCGTTGGTGCCTTCGCCGATCGCCATCAGGGGGGCGTCGCGATAGAAACGCTCGATGTCGTACTCGGTCGAGTACCCATAGCCGCCGTGGATCCGCATCGCCTCGAGGGCGGCTTTGATGCAAATCTCGGACGCATAGAGCTTCGCCATCCCGGTCTCCATGTCCGCGCGGCGGCCGGCGTCCAGCGCCGAAGCCGCCCACCACGTGAGGAGACGAGCCGCCTGCACCTCGGTCGCCATGTCGGCGAGCTTGAGCTGGATCGCCTGGAACTCGGCGATGGGCCGACCGAAAGCGTGTCGGTCGCGCGCGTAGTCGAGCGAACGGTCGAGGCATGCCTGCGCCACGCCGACCGCGCGTCCGGCGATGTTGACGCGCCCGAACTCCAGCGCAGACAGCGCCTGCTGGAGTCCCTGCCCCTCTTTTCCGCCCAGCAGGTTGTCGACCGGGACGGAGCAGTCGTTGAAGAAGACCTCAGAGGATTCGGGGCCCTTGTAACCGAGCTTGCCAAGGTCCTTGCCCACCGTGAAGCCAGGCGTGCCCTGCTCAACCATCAGGATACTCATGCCCTTGTGGCGGGGCTGCGCGTCCGGGTCGGTTTTGACCAGGACGGGCAGCGGGTCGGCGTGCCGCGCGTTGGTGATCCAGGTCTTGGCTCCGTTGATGACGTAGTGGTCGCCGGCGTGGCGAGCCAGCGTCGAGATGCCCTGCAGGTCGCTGCCCGCACCCGGCTCGGTGAGCGCAATCCCTGAACGCCGCTGGCCGCTCGCCCAGGCGGGCAGCCAGCGGCGCTTCTGCTCCTCGGTGCCATGCCGGGCCACCATCCAGGTGGCGAGCGAATGCGAGCCCAGTATCCCGGCCACGCCCATCCACGCCTTCGAGATCTCCTCGAACACGATGGCGTAAGAGACCGCATCGATCCCGATCCCGCCGTAGTCCTCCGGGACGAGCATCCCGAACAGGCCCATCGCCTTCATCTCATCGACTATCTCGCTCGGGTAGCGGCCGGCCAGCTCCGATTCGCGGGCGACAGGCGCGATGCTTCGTCGCGCGAAGTCGCGCATCAGGTCACGAAAAGCCGTCTGCTGCTCCGATAGCTCGAAGTCCATGTCTCGCTAGCCCGGCTTGAGCCTGGCGATGGACGGCGACTTGCCGCGCCGGTACACCAGCAGCGTGCGCCGGAATGAGATGACCTCCACCCCCTCCTGGTTGAACCCCGCGGTACGCACTGTGACCACGCCAACATTGGGACGCGACTGCGAATCGCGCTTTTCGAGCACCTCAGAACGCGAGTACACGGTGTCGCCCTCAAAGACTGGATGAGGTAGGCGAACCTCGTCCCAACCGAGGTTGGCCATGACGTTCTGCGAGACGTCGGTCACGCTCTGGCCCGTGACCAGCGACAGGGTTAGGCAGCTGTTGACGAGCGGCTTCTTGAACTCCGTCTGGCTCGCGTAGTGATGGTCGAAATGCAGCGGCGCCGTGTTCTGTGTGAGCAGCGTGAACCAGATGTTGTCCGCGGTCGTGATCGTCCGCCCGAGGGGATGCTCGTAAACGTCGCCCACCTCGAAGTCTTCGTAGAAGCGGCCCTTCCAGCCCGGCTTGACGGTCATTTGCCCCTCACCACGTCGAGCTCGCGCAGCACCTCGTCCGTGTGCTGGCCGAGCGAAGGGGACGGCGATGGAGGCACCGGCGTGCACGCGCCGAAGCGCAGCGGCGACCCTGCGGTCAGGTACCGCCCGAGACCCGGGTGATCGATTTCGGCGAACATCGGGTTGTCGAGTGATGCCCTGGGGTCGCCCGCGACGAGCTCCTTGACCGTCTGGTATGGCCCCCACAAGACGCCATCGGCCTCGAACGCAGCACTGATCTCGGCAAGGTCGCGGCCGCCGATCCATTCGCCCAGCAACTCGCAGATGTCGTGCCGCCCACGCCATCGGTCGCCTTCGTGCCGGAAATCGAGCCCGTCACGCTTCTCGATCTCGCGCAGCCGGTCCTTCAGCCCCGTGGCCTCTCCCAGGCTGCGCCACTGGCGAGGCGTCAGGGCCAGGACCATCAGGTGCCGGCCGTCGCGGGTGGCGAAATCGCGGCCGAAGGTTCCATAGACGTGGTTGCCGAAACGGCCGCGCGGCTCTTCGTTGAGGATGGCCTCGCCCAGCAGGCCGAGGCTCCCCGCCACCGACAGCCCGACGTCGGCGAGGCTGAGCTCGATGAGCTGACCTTCGCCGGTGGAGCGGCGATGGCGCTCGGCGGCCAGGATCGCCAGTGCCGCGAGGTACCCCGTCATCGCATCCCAGGCCGGAAGCACGTGGTTGACCGGTCCTGAGTGGCCTTCTGGTCCGGTGATCCACGGGAACCCGACGGCCGCGTTGACCGTGTAATCGACCGCGGGGCGGCCGTCTCGGTCACCGCTGATCACGAGCATGATCAGGTCCGGCCGCAGCTTTGAAAGCTGCGCGTAAGAGCTCCAACCGGCGACGGGGAGGTTGGTCAATACGATGCCGGCGTCCTCGCCCGGCGCGGTGATCAACCTCGTCACCTGCTCGCGTCCTTCATCAGTGCGCGTGTCGATGGTCACCGAACGCTTGCCCTGGTTGAGACCCGCCCAGTAGAGGCTCTTGCCCGCGTGGATGGGCCATCGGTCGATGTCGATGCCACCACCTGGAGGGTCGATCCGGATCACGTCGGCTCCGAGCGAGGCCAGGGTCGCACCGGCCAGCGGCGCGGCGACGAAAGCGGACAGCTCGACGATCCGGAGGCCGGATAGGAGGTGAGGGGGTTCCGCCGCCACAGCGCAACGAGTGTAGTCAGATTGGCTCGAGCGGACGTGTCGGGGGCCTGGCTGACGGGCGCTAGCGGCGAACAGGCATCGCC
Source organism: Candidatus Baltobacterales bacterium (assembly GCA_035533335.1). Taxonomy (GTDB): domain Bacteria; phylum Chloroflexota; class Dormibacteria; order Dormibacterales; family Dormibacteraceae; genus DATKSS01. Next base: position 14,207 of record DATLUC010000137.1, on the reverse strand, counting down.
GGTGGCGCCGAAAGGATCTCGCGGATCTGGCTGCCCAGCTTCCTGGTGTCGATCGGCTTTGTGATGTACCCGACGCAGCCGGCGGCGAACGCCGCTTCCTTCTGACCGGCCAGGGCGTGAGCCGTCAGCGCTACGATGGGAATCAGCGCCGTGGCGGGATCGGCCTTGAGCTCTCGCGTCAAGGCGAGGCCGTCCTGGCCTGGCAGCTGGACGTCCATCAAGATCAGGTCGGGACGTCGGGCGCGAACCCGATCATGCACCTCAGGACTCGAGCCCGCGATGTTGACGACAAAGCCCTGCAGCTCGAGCACCGATTGGACCAGGAACTGGCCCGCCTCGTTGTCGTCGACGACCAGGACCGCCAGAGGGGCGCTCATGCCTCGACCCGCGCTTGCTTCTCGACCTTCAGGTTGAGCTTGCTCAATCGCTTCACGAGCTCTTTTACGGCCAGGGGCTTGACGAAGTAGTCGATTGATCCGAGGACAGCGCCCAGCTCGGGGTTGTCAACCACGCTCACCACGATGGCCGGGATGAGCTTGGTCGCGTCATTGCTCTTGAGACGCTTGAGGATCTCCCAGCCGTCCATGTCCGGGAGCATGATGTCGAGCGTGATTGCGACGGGCCTTTCGGACTGAGCGATCGCGAGGGCCTCCACGCCGGTCCGAGCGATCTTGGTCCTGAACCCCGCCCGCTCGATCTGCCAGGCCAGGAGCTCCGAAGAGGCGGAGTCGTCTTCAACGATCAGCACGAACGGGCGAGAATCGTCACCGACCATGCCTTCGGAAATGCGGTCGGGACCGTTTGACACAGGCTTGGCGAGGTGAGCCTCGATCGGCAGGTCGATCGTGAACCGGCTGCCTTTGCCTATCGTGCTCTTCACGCGCACGTCGCCGCCGTGCAGGCGTGCCAGGCTGCGGGTCAGCGCCAGTCCCAGGCCGGTGCCTTCCTGGGAACGGTTGACCCCGGAGTCGAGCTGCTGGAACTCCTTGAACATGCGAGGAAGGTCCCGTTCGGCGATTCCGATGCCGTTGTCAGAGACGACGATCTCCAGCCGCTCACCGACGCGAGCCGCCGAGATGGTCGCGGTGCCTCCCCGTGAAGTGAACTTGATCGCGTTAGAGACCAGGTTGAGGATCATCTGCTTCAGCTTCCCGGGGTCGGCCAGGATCAATCCCGCTTTGGATGCTTCGAACTCGAGCCGTATCTCCTTCTGGGTCGCCAAAGGCTCGACGATGCCGACGACCTTGCTGATGAGGTCGGCGACTGCGAAACGCTCCAGCCGAAGCTCCATCTGGCCGGCCTCTACTTTCGATATGTCGAGGATGTCGTTGATCAAGCTGAGCAAATGCTTGCCGCTCTCATGGATTTGCTCGAGGAATCGCGCTCTCGTTTTCGCGGGCAAGGTGTCGTCAACGGAATCGATCAGGAGCTCGGAAAAGCCGAGGATGGAGTTCAGCGGCGTCCTCAACTCGTGGCTCATGGTCGCAAGGAAGGCAGTTGTGTGATGGTTGGCCGCCAGCAGTTCCGTGTTGGTGTCTTTCAGCTTCTGGACCAGAAGGATCTCCTCGGTCATGTCACTGGAGATGATGAGAAAACCAATCGGGTTGCCCTTGGGGTCGCGCCGGGGAGTCATCACCATGCGGGCGGTGAAGGTCCCCCCGTCCTTTCGGCGGCGCACGACCGTGCCTTCGAACTTGCCGGCCTGCACAGCAGTAGCCATGATCCTGGCCGGCAATCCCGACGCGACGTCGTCGGCGACATGGAGGATCGATGAATTGGCACGGCCGATCATTTCTCGAGGCTCGTACCCGTACAGCCGGCGTGCTCCTTCGTTCCACAGCTTGATGGTGCCGTCCAGGTCCTGGCCGATGATCGAGTACGCCGTCGAAGCCTGTAGGATGCTGCCCAGAAAGTTCGCGGTCCCGGACGGATTAAAGCGAAGCTCGGCGTCGAGCAGCGCCTGTGGGGAATCGGCCCCTCCAGCCCCAACCTTCAGCGTCTTGGCCAAGTTCCACCCCGCGCGCTCAACTTCGAGTGCGATTCCAGCAGGACTCCAATGGTTCTGTGCATGGTCTGATGGCCCACTTGAATCTTCCGGTCTAAGCCTGTTCAAGTCGCCATCGGTATTTACAGGGTCCTGGCCCTCAATAGAGAGGGCTTGGAAGTGCCGCCCTCGACACAATTCGTCTTTGGCCGGCGCTACTAGCGGCGAGCGACGCCTTGATCGCGGCGGTTCCAGCCCAAGCCGGCGAGATCAGACGCGAGCTGGCCCTGGCTGGCGGCTGCCGAGGCGATCTCCTGCGCGGTGCTCGCCACCGCTCGGCTGCCTTCGGCCATGCTCTCGATGGCGACCACGAACTCAGCGATCGAGGACCGCTGCTGCTGGGTCGCCATCTGCACCTGCGCGCTGAGCTCCGACATCTCCTGCATCATCCCCAGCGCCCGCTCCATCTGCTTGACACCCTTTTCCAGAGCCATGATCGTGTCGCTGCTCTGCGCCTGCCCGTTCTGGACCAGGCGTGCGATGTCCGTAGACGCAGCTTTCGAGTTCTCCGCCAGGCGGCGCACCTCGTCCGCGACCACCGCGAACCCCCGACCGGCGTCACCGGCCCTGGCCGCCTCGATCGCAGCGTTGAGCGCCAGCAGGTTGGTCTGGTCCGCGATGTCGTTGATTCGCTGCAGGATGCCTCCGATCTCGTCGACCCGCCCCGCCAGGGCCAGCGTGCGATCGCCCGACGCCCGGAGGTCGGCCTGTGCCTGCTCCAGGCTGGAACGCGTCTGGCCGGCCTGGATCGCAACGCGGTCGATCTTGTCCGCTATTGCCGCTGAGCTCTGGGCGAGGATTTCCATGCTGGCCGATGTCGCGGCAGCCGCCGTCGTCTGCTCCAGCGTGACCGAGGCCAGGTCCTGGGCTGCGACCGAGAGCGTGGTCGACGAGCCGGCGACTTCATTACGAAGGCGAAACAAGGCACCGCCCACCGACTCCTGCCAAGTGGCCAGCGCTCCTGTCAGCTGGCCGATCTCGTCCAACCGACGGGTCGGGGGTATGGCGGCCTGCCTGCCCGCTGCAAGGGCGTTGGCGCTCTCGGCCAATCGGGCGATCGGGCTGAGCGTCGATACGAATTGCAGGAGCGCCAGCAGCCCGATGCCCACCACGAACAGCACGATGCCCAGGATCACAAGGTTGTAGTTGAAGTTCGTGCGAGCTTTCACGGTGGCATCAGTCGTCAGGATTTTCGCGCTGATGTAACGGTCCGACTGGCTCAACGCAGCGGCCCAAGCTGTTCGCACCAGCGCATCGGCCGCCTGCTGGTCATTGGCTGAGTGCGCGGTGGTCGTGAAGGTCACTGCGTAGGTCGTGACAGCCATGGCTGCATTGGCCTGGGCAACCCTGACGCTGGTGGCGTCGGCGCTCAGATTGAGGGCGCCGATCTCAGCATCAAGTGAATCGATGGTCGAGGTCGCGTCCGCCACCTGCGCGTGTATCTGGTCAGCCGATTGCAGCTGGTTGGCCACCTCGGCCTCGTTCCAAAGCCGGACCAGGTGCATCAGCAGCTGTGATGAGGCATCCTGACGGGCCGACGCAAGCTGCCAGGTTTGCAGAGTGCCCTGTTCCGCGTTGGCTTGCTCTGTTGCCTGCAGGCCGAAGGCCATGATTCCCAGAAGGCCCGGGACGAGGATGGCGAGGAGCAGAAATACTGAGGCGGCCTGCGCCCTGATGCTCGATCGCAACAGGAAGCGGCGCTTCTGCACCGGCCCTGCCACGTCGGCGCCGGCTCCAGGGCCTGGCGGGCGGCCTTGCGGGGCGGGGACCAAGACCGGCCTGGGTGAAGGCGTGCGCCCACCCCTGCTCGCGTCAAGGGTGATGACCGAGCTCGTTCCGGGAGCGGGCGATTGGTCTGGCGCTCTGCTCATGCCTGGGCCGAAGACCTCGGGCACCTCGCCGTCGGTTCCTCGCCTCAAGTCTCGATGCTGGGCGGCCAAAGGGCGCCATCGGAACCGACAGCAACCAAGCCGTCAAAGTGGATGGGTCGAGGCCGACCTTATGGCTTCCCCACGCAATGGGGAAGGTTTCCCGGAGGGCCGGCCGGGGACATCCGACGCTGGGTTTCCACCTCCCAATCCCCCGGCTCGGCCGGGTACTTCCGGCCAACGCGGAAGTGGAAGGTGATCAGCTTCGGCCTTCCACCTTCGAACGCAGGCCGAGCAGGTCGTATGTGAGTAGGCCGCTGCGGTACTTCTCCCTCGCCTCGTTCTCCTTCTGCTCCCTCGCCTCACAGGCCCGCAGGACCTCGGCCTCGCGCTCGGCCGGCACCACCACGGCGCCGTCCGAATCCATGACCACGATGTCGCCCGGCCGGATCAGCATCCCTCCCACCTCGACCGGGACGTTGATCTCGCCGACGACATCCTTGGTCGCCCCGCTCGCCCTGATCCAGCGAGCCCAGATCGGCAACCTGAGCCGCGCCAGCTCTTCCGTATCCCGCACCGCCCCGTCGACGAGGATGCCGGCCACCTTGCGATGGAGGGCCTGGATCGCGATGAGCTCGCCGACCAGGGCGACCGGCGCCGGCTCCGGCATGGTGAGCACCAGCACCTCCCCGACTTCGACCTCGCTCAGCGCGGCGTGCACCATGAGGTTGTCGCCCTGACCGCAGCGCACGGTGCGCGCCCTGCCCGCGACGCGGCTGCCCGGGACGAGTTGAAGCAGGTCGGCGTCGACGATGGCGGCGCGGCCCGAGGCTTCATGCACCGTCGCCACTCCGTACCGCGCGAAATCCGGAGTAGGGCTCATCTCTGCGAGCGATGGCTACCGGGGAATTCCGTCAGCAGGCCTTGTCGGAGTCGATTCCTCCAGTCGTGGACTGGACGAGCCAGACAGGGTCGCCGCTGAAACTAGTTCCGCAAGCGCCGCCAGCCGTTTCCCAATCTGCCGCGATATTGGAGTGAGCGAAGCTGCTCGGTCCGGCGATGGTGGTCCACATCGAAGCGCTCGAGTAAACGCCCACCGGCAGGGTGATCCCCGCGGCCGTTGTCAGGGTGGTCAGCTCTGCGGCGGCGCCGTTGATCGTGTACTGGTTCAGGCTCAGGTTGCTGGACGACCAGCTGTTGGCCGTTTCGACGTCGAGCCACCACATGGCGACCGTGGGCGCGCTGCTCCTGGCGTAGTTAAACGACGATTCCGCCTCGCTGCAGCCGATACCCCATGCCTGCCGTTGTGCGCTCGACCCAGGAACGGACTTCGACTGGCCGGCGCAGTCCGAAGTGATGTTCTTGCGATAGGCGCCGGAGTAGCCGGTGTTGATGTAGAGCGACGGGGCGGGCGCCGACGGCGCCGCCGAATATTCCGCCGCCAGGCAGCTGTTGTTGCTGAAGGGGCGGCCTCCGTTGACACCGATGATGCCGAATGCCCCGGCCGGCGCGCTCGCGCCACATTGCGGATACGACACGTCGTAGCCGATCGTGCCCGGTGCATAGGGGGCGGTTTGCGCGCTGACGCCCTGCGCTGCGGCGCTGAACCCGGCGGCGGCTATCAATCCAACGAGCCCCGCCTTCGACCATCCGATGGCGAAATTCGACTTCATACCTACAGCATACAGTCTGGAGTTAACGCCCGCCACCGGCGTTCTCAGGCCGCACCGGCGCCGCGGTCGATATCCTCAGGAATGGATGGGCGAAAGACGGCGAGAAAGGTGCCGGCCGTCACTGTCCATTTCTGGGCGGTCAAGATCCTGAGCACCGCGATGGGCGAGGCGACCTCCGATTACCTGGTGCACACGATCAACCCGTATGCGGCCGTGGGACTCGGCGCGCTGGGCCTGGGCGTGGGGCTGACCTGGCAGTTCCTACTGCGGCGGTACATCGCGTTCGCCTACTGGTTCGCGGTGTGCATGGTCGCCGTGTTCGGGACGATGGTCGCCGACGCCGCCCATATCGAGCTCGGCATCTCGTACGTGGTCAGCACTGCGCTGTGCGCTGTCGGTCTGACAGTCGTGTTCGTCCTGTGGTACGCGACCGAGCGGACTCTTTCCATACACAGCATCAGCACGCGGCGGCGAGAGGTCTTCTGCTGGGCGGCGGTGCTGGCCACTTTCGCCATGGGTACCGCGGCGGGCGACATGTCTGCTTACACGCTTCACCTGGGCTGGCTCGCCTCGGGCTTGATATTCACGACCATTTTCGCCATGCCCCTGTTGGCACGACGCTGCTTCAAGGCCAATGAGGTCGTCGCGTTCTGGTTCGCCTACATAAAATCACCCGCCCGCTCGGCGCCTCGTATGCCGACTGGCTAGGCGTGCCTGCAAGCCTGGGCGGGCTCAATTTGGGACGCGGCACAGTGGCCATCGCTCTGACCTCGTGATCATCGCCTGGGTCGCGTACCTATCGATATCGAAGGCCGACGTCGAGCGCGCCGGCCGCCCCGAGGCAAGCGGAGGGCCTAAGCAACGGGCCGCGGGTGCGCCATAAGGCAAGCCAGATCCGCCTCCACAAGCCGGCCACAGGGCAATCGAGGACGAATAGCGATCAGGTCACAACCGCCGGGCGGCCCGCCGACTCAGGGGCGAGTGCCGCCGGTGACGTTTGTCCGGGCCGCCTCCGTGCCGGCGATGTGCCGGAAGTCGTGACCCACGTTACCTCCCATCCTGTCCCGTGCCGCCTAAGGTTGTGGGCATCCCCTTTGGAGGCGATGGCCGGGTGGAGTATCGGTCGAAGCAGGAGTGGCGGGGCATCCCGCTGATCGCCGTATCGCTGAGTGGCAGGACAGGCGTCGTCGGCGTCATCGCGATCGGTCGCGTCGCGGTTGGAGTGGTCTCGATCGGACTGGTCGCGGTCGGCCCCGTCGCGCTCGGCCTGTTGCATTCGGAGTGGTGAGCGTCGGCCTTATAGCGATCGGAGTGGTGGCCGGCGGCGTGGTGGCGGCCGGAATCACCGCGGCTGGCCTGATCGGGTTAGGCGTGCGGGCGGCGGCGTTCCTGGTCTGAGTGTTTGACACTCCGTCCGCCCGGCAGTCGGCCGGAGCAGTGTTCTAGGCCCGGAGACCTTCCAGTGTCGCCACGGCCTCATCGAGCCTCGCGCGCGGCAGGCGGCCGCTGAGGACCGCGGCCTTGATCGCGTCGTAGGTCGCGTCCGCGATCGCAAGGTGGTGGGCCACCATCACCATGTCGCCGCCAGCTGCGAGGAACTCCACCGCCGCTTCGGGTGTCGGCGTGCTGTTGGTGATTGCGCCCATCTCCATGTCGTCCGAGATGATCGCGCCGCGGAACCCGAGGTCGGACCTCAGGATCTGCACCGTCGCCGGCGACAGGTCCGCGGACCGCACGGGATCCAGCGCCGGGTAGTACAGGTGCCCCAACAGCACGAAGTCGACGCCGTGCGCGATGGCGGCCTGGAAGGGCGGTAGGTCGCGAGCTCGCATCGTGGCGAGAGATTCGTCGATACGCGGCAGCGTGGTCTCAGAGCTGACGGAAGTGTCGCCGTGCCCCGGAAAGTGCTTCGCAGCCGAGAGCATGCCAGCGGCGTGGATCCCGTCGACGACAGGGCCGACCGCGGCCGCGACCGCCGAGGGGTCGGTGCCGTAGCAGCGGCCCCACATGATCGAGCTCGGCCCGCTGCAGACGTCTGAGACCGGTCCCAGGTCGAGGTCGAACCCAAGCTGCCGCAGCGCCGACGCCATCTGCGTCGTGGCTGCCTGGCCGACCGGCATGGCGTCGCAGGGGACCGTGCTCACCGCGATGCAAACCTGCCCGCCCTCCTGGTCGGTGGCGGCGATCAAGCGGTGCGGAGATGCGGCGCGGACGGCGCCGATCAACGCGGTCATCGATGCCGGGGTGCTCGCGTTGTGGTTGAGGTTGACGATGAGCAGGCCGCCGAACTGCCGCTGTTTCCAATCGGCCAAAACGAAGTCATCAAGCGGGCCCTGAAAGCCCACCATCATCACGGTGCCGATCTCCTGGTCGAGTGTCAAACCACCGGGCCCGAGCTGCGGCGACGGGCTGGCGAGCGCAGAAGCCGATGGAGTGGTCGCAGGTGTGACTGCGCTCTGTCCTGAGCACGCGGCGAGCAAAAGGGCCGTCAGGAACAAAGCCGGAACGCCCAATCGCAGTCGCGGCAAGACAACCACGTTAGAGAACTCTCGCCGGCCAGCGTGAATACGCGGGGCAGGAGTCCGGTTGTAGGTATTTGGCATAGCGCGGGATTGATTCCGGCCGCCCGGCCGGGAATTCAGGAGGTTTTCTCATGGGAACATGGAAGTTCGACCCGCTCCACACCCAGGTTGAGTTCTCGGCCAAGCACCTCGGCATGATGACCGTGCGGGGCCATTTCGCTGAAGTCACCGTCACCGGAGACGTCCAGCCCGAACAGCCTGAGAAATCGAAGTTCGAGGCGTCGATCAACACAGAGAGCATCCGCACGCACAACGAGCAGCGTGACAAGGACCTTCGCGCATCCACCTTCCTCGAGGTTGACAAGTACCCCACGATGACCTTCAAGAGCACCAAGATCGAGGCCGCCGGCGCTAACAAGTACAAGGTGACGGGCGACATGACGATCAAGGGCGTGACCAAGCCCGTCACTTTCGACGCCGTCAACTACGGCGAGTTCAACGACCCCAACATGGGCCACCGCTACGGCTACTCGGCCGAGACGGAGATCAACCGGAAGGATTTCGGAATGAGCTTCGAGATGATGCTTGACGGCAAGTTCATCGTGAGCAACGAGATTAAGATCCACATCGAAGGGGAGCTCGTCGAAGCCAAGGAGTAGTAATGCCTGAGTGCACGCACGCAGCGGCGAACAACAGGGTCACTCCGTCCGCCGTCGGTTGTGAAGACTGTCTTGCGACAGGGGACCGGTGGATCCACCTGCGCCTGTGCATGACCTGCGGCGATGTCGGATGCTGCGACAGCTCCAAAAACCGGCACGCGACCAAGCATTTCCAGGTGACCGGGCACCCCGTGATGAAGGCGTTCGAGCCCGGGCAGGATTGGGGCTGGTGCTTCATCGACGAGGTCGAGCTGGACGGCTCGGTCTGGGCGGTCAACGGGCCGAGGGCGCACGGCTAGAACTCTGCCCTCCCCAGCCGGCGCTTGGCGCACCTACCCAAAGGACGGGGACGTGATTACGCGCCTTTGACTGTTACCCCCGGCAGCGAGGGTAGGCCGGGCGCGTGGCCGTTCTCAGGGCCGGCCCATGCATCGGTGAACTGGCTGTTGTAGAGCCGGTAGTAGAAACCCTCTTGCTTGAGCAGGCCCGCGTGGCTGCCCTGCTCGACGATGCGTCCGCCGTCCATGACGACGATCGAATCGGCATTGCGAATGGTGGACAGGCGGTGCGCGATCACGAAGCTGGTGCGACCATGCCGCAGCTGTGCCATCGCGGCCTGGATCAAAACCTCGGTCCTTGTGTCGACGTTGCTCGTCGCCTCGTCCAGGATGAGGATGGTCGGGTCCGCGAGGAAGGCGCGGGCGATCGTCAGCAGCTGCCTTTGCCCAGACGAAAGGTCGGACGCCTCCTCGTCCAGGACGGTGTCATAGCCGTGGGGCAGCGTGCGCACGAAGGCGTCGACGTGCGCGGCCTGGGCCGCCGCCACGATCTCCTCGTTGGTAGCGCCTTCCTTGCCGTAGGCGATGTTGTCGCGAATCGTCCCGGCGAACAGCCATGTGTCCTGCAGGACCATCCCGAAAACTCGGCGCACCGCATCGCGTGGAAGCTTCTTGGTATCCCCGCCGTCGAGGCTGATGCGACCTGAGTCGATGTCATAGAACCGCATCAACAAGTTCACGATCGTGGTCTTGCCGGCGCCGGTCGGTCCCACGATCGCGATGGTCTGCCCCGGCCGGACCTCGAGGTTGAAGTCCTCGATCAACGGCTTGTCGGCCTCGTAGCGGAAGCTCACCTTGTCCATCGAAACCTGCCCGGTGACCTCGCCGATCTCGACGCCGGCAGCGTCAGCCCCTTCTTCCTCTGCAGCGAGGAGCTCGAACACTCGCTCCGCGGACGCCAGGCCGGACTGCAGGAGGTTCATCTGGCCCGCGATCTGCATGAGCGGCATCGTGAACTGGCGCGAGTACTGGATGAACGCCTGCACGTCGCCGAGCGACATGGTCCCCGACGCGACCCTGTAGCCGCCGATGACCGCGATCGCGACGTAGTTCAGGTTACCCAGGAACTGCGTAGCGGGCTGGATGATGCCCGACAGGAACTGGGCTTTGAAGCTCGCCTGATAAAGCTCGCGGTTCTGCGCGTCGAACTGCTCCTGCGCTTTGGCGGTCCTGCCGAAGACCTGTACCAGGATGTGCCCGGTGTGCATCTCCTCGACGTGCCCGTTGAGCGTGCCGGTCCATTTCCACTGCGCGGCGAACTGCACCTGCGACCGCCTGGCAATGACCAGCGTCACGACGACGGTCAGCGGCACGGTGACCAGCGAGATCACCGCCAGCAAAGGGCTGATCCAGAACATCATCCCGAGCACACCAAGCACGGTCAGCACCGAGGTGAGGATCTGGCTCATGCCCTGCTGCAGGGTGGTCGCCACGTTGTCGATGTCGTTGGTGACGCGACTGAGGATGTCGCCGTGCGGATGGCTGTCGAAGTACTTCAGCGGCAGCCGTGACAGCTTCTCCTCGACATCTCGGCGCATGCCGTAGACGGTGCGCTGCGCGACGCCGGCCATGATGTATCCCTGGGCCCACGTGAAGACCGACGAGGCGAGGTAGACGCCGACGGCCAGGAGCAGGATCATCCCGAGCTGGTTGAAGTCGATCCCCTTGCCGGGGGTCACGTCCATGCCCGACAGCATCTGAGCGAGCTGGCCCTTGCCCTGCGCGTTCAGAGCCGCGACCGCCTGCGCCTTGGTGATGCCGACCGGCAGCATCTTTCCGATGATGCCGTTGAAGATGACGTTGGTGGCGTTGCCGATGATCTTCGGCCCGATCACGGCGAAGGCGACGCTGCCCGCGCCGAGCAGGGTGGCCACGATGATCAGGGGGAGCTCCGGGCGCAGGCGGCCCAGGAGCTGCCTGAGGGTCTTGCCGAGGTCCCTGGTCTTTCCGGCCGGGGCCCCGCCCATGCCCATGAAGCCCCTGCCCACCGGGCCGCCCGCCGGCCGGCCGCCGCCCATCGGTCCGCGGTTGATCATGCGACCGCCGCCTGGCCGAGCTGAGATTCGACGATCTCGCGGTACGGCTCGCACGAGGCCATGAGCTCGGCGTGCGCGCCGATGCCCACGATGCGGCCGTCGTCCAGGACGATGATCCGGTCCGCATGCATGATCGTGCTGACGCGCTGCGCGACGATGAGCACGCTGGCGGTCTTCGTCTCCGAACGCAGCGCGGCCCGAAGCCGCGCATCGGTGCCGGCGTCGAGGGCCGAGAAGCAATCGTCGAAAAGGTAGATGGCAGGGCGCTTGACGATCGCGCGGGCGATCGCGAGGCGCTGGCGCTGGCCGCCGGACAGGTTGGTCGAGCCTTCCTGAATGAAGGTTTCGTACCCGGCGGGCAGGCGCTCGATAAACTCTTCGGCCCCGGCGAGCCGCGCCGCCTGCACGACCTCTTCGAATGTCGCATCGGGCTTGGCGGCGGAGATCGTGTCGCGGATCGAGCCGCGGAACAGAAAATTCTCCTGCAAGACGACGCCGAGGCTGGAGCGAAGGTGATCGACATCGATCTCGCGCAGGTCGTTGCCGTCGATCTTGATCAGTCCGTTGTAGTCGCTGTGCAAGGCCTGCAGCAGCCGGGTCACCGTCGTCTTGCCCGAGCCGCTGCGGCCGACAATCCCGAACACCGTTCCCTCGGGGATCGTGAACGAAATCCGGTCGAGCGCCGGCGCGGTGCCGCCCGGATAGCGGAAACTGACTTCGTTGAATTCGATGCGGCCGACAAACGGCGTGCGAATTCCCCGGCCCGAGCGTCCCTGCTCGGGAGCCCGGTTGATGACATTGGCGACGTACGTGATCGCGGAGCGCGCCTCGTCGATCTGGACGATGGCCTGCGCCGCCTGAACGACCGGCATCGTCACCCGCTGGGACATGATCATGAAGGCGAAGATCGCGCCGAGATACATCGTGTCGTGGTTGACAAGAGCGAGATAGACCGCGACCGCGACAATGCCGTTCGTGATCAATATCTGCGGCGGATGAACCATCGTCTGGATCAGGTTGGACGTGCACCCCTCGTCGAACCGCCGCTCCGCCACCCGGGCGACGAGCACATCCCATTCGTGGCGCTGGCGAGCGTCGAGCGCCAGCGACTTGATCGCGCGGATGCCGTGAACCGCCTCGACCAGGAACGTGCCGCGCAATGTCTCGGCCTGGATCGCCAGACCGACCTTGCGCCGCACCGTTGGCAGCATGGCCACCAGCCACACGCAGATCAATAAGCACAATGCCAGGACAACCGCGGTCATAATCGTGCTGAACATGAACATGATCGGCAAAAATATGACAATTACAAAAGAATCCAGCAGCGTACCAAACAGCTGTCCGGTCAGGAAGGTCCGCACCTTGTAAATTTCGTATATGTCATGGACGATTTCGCCGGTCGGGGTGCGTTCGAAAAAATCGATAGGTAAATTCAACATCTTGTCAAAGAGATGAGTCCATATTTTAACGTCCACCCGCGAAGTGATAAAGACAATTAAATAGCGTCGCATATAGCCGAATATCGTCTCAAACACTAACAGCACGCCAAAGGCGATGCAAAGCATCGTAAAGGTGCTCATACTTCCGTAATACATGACCCGGTCGATCATCACGCGCCAGAATACGACCGGCGAAATGGCGAGTATTCCCATCAGCACGGCGCAAACGGCAAGATCGCGGGCGACGCGCTTGTCGCGCAGCAATTGCCCGGCGATCCACGCCATGCCGAACGGCCGATCCTCGTCGCGCAGCCGATAGTCGCGCTTGACGAGAATGATGTCGCCGTCCCAGGCGGCGGTAAACCGCGCCTCATCGAGAAAAATCGGCGCCGCCGCATCGCCGTTCGGGTCGCCCAGCACGACGACGGGCGGCCATCCCGGCCGCCTGGTCTCGGTGCGCAGCAGCACCATGGCCGCGCCGTTGCGCAGCAGCACGATCGCCGGCAACGCCCCACCCATCTTGAACAGATCGTTCCAGTAGAGCCGCGTCGCATTGGCGCGCAGCCCGGAGGCGCGCGCGACGCGCAGCAATTCCGGCACTGTGGCATCGCCCGTCGTCAGCAGATGATCGCGAATGAGCTGGGTCTTGGACAGGTGCACGCCGCGGTGCCGGGCCACGATCACCAGACTGCCGAGCAGCGAGCCGGTCGCGTTTGCGGCATCGCCGAGCACAGCGACATCGGACGGTTCGTTGAGTTCCAGGGTCACTGATTGCACCATCTCATGTCATGGTCGCGCGGTCAGACGCCAACCCGCAGCGCCCCAGGCGGCGCCGTCGCCGTGGTCAGGCGGTTCGCGCCTGCAGCGCTCGATCCGCCTGCCGGGCCGCGATGGGAGCGCCAACCGAAACCTCCGCCACAAAGACATAGCCGCGGCGGAATTCGGTCTTGATCAAATGCTGCACCGCGGTTCCGCCCAGCGCCCCTATCTTCTTGCGCAATCGGGTTACGATAACGTCAACGGCCCGATCGGTGTTCGGGCGCTGCGAGCCGTACAGCGCTTCGGCGAGGTCATTGCGGGTGCACACGACCCAAGGGTTGTTAACAAAATGAACCAGCACCCGGTTTTCCGAGGTCGTCAGCTTGATCGACGACCCGTCCCGGCCGATCAGCAGGTTTTCGTGCGAGCGAAGCGTCAGACCCGAGAAATGGACGGGCTGTGTCGGGCTCGGTTCGGCCGCAACGAGATTGGGCGAATTCTCGGACAGCCGGATCAGCTGCTGAACAACCTGGTTCAGCTGCATGATGTCCACCGGTGCCTGCATGCATTCGGCGGCCCCGGCAAGGCAATATTCGCGCATCAGCGGGTCGTTCACCTCGCAGACGACCAGGATCGGCACGCTGGCCCGACGCCTGATCTTGAGTATCGCGGCGGTGCCGTTACCTTGCGAGCCGGTGAGGTCAAGCACGACAACATCGGGGTTGTTTTGTCGAACCACGTTAAAGAAACGCGTTTCAAAATCGACCGCATTGCCGTTATCAGCCGCTCCGGGGATTGACAGATCCTCCCGCGCGACGACTATCGTCGATGCTCCCATTGCTCCCCATCGATGTGCAAAGTGCCCGATG